>JAGQPF010000595.1 GCA_020426845.1 Planctomycetales bacterium | reverse complement strand
TTAGGGTCGCGCTCATCACGAAGGCTGAAGGCCTTCCTCACCGTATCCCGGGGCAAGCGCAGCGCCGCACCGCCGGGGCAAGCGCAGCGCCGCACCGGGTTGCCGCGTAAATTCATTGGCCGACCCGGCACATTCATCGTTGCGTCGCACGACGAGCCGCCTTGACGAGCGCCGCCGGGCGCCGTCTGATCGTGGTCTCCCCGGTTTCGAGCCCCCGCCTTGCGCCGCCATGATTCAACTGCTGCCCGTGATCGACCTGCTGGCCGGAGAGGTCGTCCGCGGCGTCGGGGGCCGCCGCGACGAGTACCGCGCCGTGGAGTCGGCGCTTTGCGACTCCCCTGCCCCGTCGGCGGTCGCCCGCGCGTTTGCGAAACTCGGCTACCGCCAGGCCTACATCGCCGACCTGGACGCGATTCAAGGCCGTGTTGCCTGCTCTGCCGGCGCTTTGGAGGAGATCTCTGCCGCGGGCCTTGCGATGTGGCTGGACGCGGGCCTATCGAGCGAGCGGCCCGCTTGGCCCGACTGGCTCGCCGATCAGTTGGCCGGGGTGGTGATCGGCACCGAGACCGCCTCGCGCCGCGACCTGCCGCGGCAACTGGAATGGTGGGGGCCGAGGGCGGTGCTCAGCGTCGACCTGCGCGGCGGCTCGCTGACGGGCGACTGGCGCGGCCGCGATCCCTTGAGCATCGTGACAGACGCATGTCAGCTTGGCTGCCGACGGTTCATCGTGCTCGACGTCGCGGCGGTCGGGATGGCGCGCGGACTCTCGACGCTGGATCTCTGCCGAGCGATCCGCGACCGGCATCCGGACATCGAGCTCACCTCGGGCGGCGGCGTGCGTGATCGTGGCGACCTGCAGCTGCTGGAAGACGCCGGCTGCGACCATGCCCTCGTCGCCTCTGCGCTGCACGACGGCGCATTGGGCTAAAGAATCACTCGCGAATGCGAGCGGCCTTTTGAGCCGCGCCGTTTTGATGAAGAGTCAGAGCGTAGGCGGGCCCGCTGGCTCGGAGATGGAACTCCAGCTGCGCTTTGACGCCGCGGTAAGACCACTTCGTCGGCGAATCGGGAAAGACTTCCTGGGTGGGCTGGTTGGTGATGCCGACCAGCAGGTGGCTGTCTTGGTACTTGACGTCAAAGATGAAGTTCGGGGCAAGTTGATAACGGCCAACCAGCCGCTTCGGATCGACTTTCTCCGTGTCGCCCGCAGGTTTGGAATCGGACTTTGCTGCGGACCCGGCACGTTGTTGCAGCATGAAGCCGATCATCTCGTCACAGGCCTCGAAGGCTTCTGGCTGGCCGCTGTTGGAGCAAGCAACGGCGGCCAGATTCGCTTGGGGGAAGATCCAAATCAGCGCGAGGGCATTGGTGTTGGAGCCACCATGAGTCAAGGCGGGCCCGAACTCGGTGTTCAAACAGATCCATCCGCAACCGTATTTTTCCCTCGCCGATCTGTCGGCAAGCGGCTCGCGGAGATGATCGCAAGCGCCTTGCGTTCGCAGCACCGGCGCCGGTTTGGCAGCCAAGTGCCAGCGCGCGTACTTGGCATAATCTTCGACCGACAAATGAACCGTTCCCACCGAGGCGTAGACCGTCGGATTATCCGCGCCCACCGATCGAGGATCGATCGGCGCGCCATCGGACTTATGGCCCCACAACAGTGGGGGCTGCAACTGCTGAGCCGACTTCAGCGAACGAAAGTCGGCCGACCCCATCCCCAGCGGATCGAAGACGTGTTTCTTCATCAGCGACTCGTAGGGTTCACCTGCTCGAGTCTCCAGCATGGCCGCCACGACGGCGTACCCGAGATTCGAGTACAGGAATTTGCCCGGCGGACCCGCCGGAGCATGCGAAAGCACCAGCTTGAGCATCCGGCGGCGTTCCAGCGTCGGCGATTGGCTCTCCGCAAAGAAGCTAGCCCATGCTTGAGCGGAAACATCGGAGATATTCGCGGTCAGGCCACTCTGATGCGAAAGCAACTGATCGAGCGTGACGTTGCGCAGTTGCGGATGAATGTCCTTGCTGGACGCAGCGGGCCACACGTCGCCGATCGTGGTTGTCCAGTCGATCTTGCCCGCCTCGACCAACACGGCCGCCAGCGTCGCGGTCATGGACTTGGTATTCGAGCCAATCGAAAAGCGATCGGACAACTCAACCTTGTCGACCGCGCCGCGTTTGCGCACGCCAAAGCACTGCGATTGCACCACTCCGTCCGAGTTGACCACCGCGGCGCACATCGCGGGGATATCGTGCTTGCGACAAAGCTCCTCGAGCTTCGAGGCCATCGCCTTGGCCGCATCGTCCGCTCGGCACGGGGAGGTGACACAGGCAGAAGCCACCAGGAAGACCAAGAACACTGACTGGATAATCGCAAGAACATGCTTCATCGAGGCACTCGTTGCAGTGTGAATGCTAACTGTATTCGTTGTCACTCTTCACCTTCCAAATTCCAAATCAAATCGAGCAGTTCATCTCGTCTGGGCACAAGCTGCTTTTGCACCGTCATCCGATTCAACCGGTAGATGCCATAGTAAACAACGCACACGAGGGCTCCGGGCAACGTTGTCATGAGGATTGCCCCCCACCAACTGCCCGTCTCCTCCCAGCCGGTGTGAACCAGGAAAACAGCAATAGAAATCGAGGGCGGCAGCAGATACCACCAGAAGACGTTCTGCAGCAGCCAGATCTGATGCTCGACCTGGGCCAGCGATTCCTCCAGGTAGAACAACAACGATTGGCCGGGCTCGCTGGGGTGTTGTGGGTGACGCAGTCGATCCACCATCATGAATCCGGCAATCCACAACAGCACCGGCACGGTCAAATACCACGTCCAGGGCAACGCCATGCCGATGCCCATCGCGATCCACAGCGGGACCATCGCCAGCGCCACGCCAACCTCACGAACGTCCCGCCAAAAAATCGCCCCCCGAAACACTTCGCGCGACTTCCGGACTTCACGCTCGAGCCGGTCGGCGTCGAAGGCGACTTTCACCTGCGACGACTCTGCTTTCCACGCCTGCTGAAACTCAACGAGACTCATCGGCTTTGCCCTCCACAGGCTCCGCGTCGAGCAGTTTGGCGAGCGTCTTCTTCGCTCGATTGAGCCGCACGCCGACATTGCTTTCTGAAATCCCCAGCACATTCGCCATCTCGCGGTAGCTCAGCTCGTCGAGATACAACAGGACCAAAGCGATGTCCGTTTGGGGCAGTTGGTGAATCGCCTCGTAAAGGCGTTCGACGCGTTCCCGCTGTTCGACTCGCTGCGGCGCGTCGACCGACTCCGTCGCGAGCGACTGCACCTCCAGCAGAGGCTTCTGATGCATTCGTCGCGGGCGGTCGTTTCGGCGCCAGTTCATCGCCGTGTGAAGCGCCACTCGATAGAACCACGTTGCCGGGCTCGCCTGGCCCGCAAAGTTCGGCAGCGAACGCCAAGCTTGCAGCAAGATTTCCTGGGCCAGATCCTGACTTTCCTCCATGGTCAGCGTATAAGCGCGTGCGACTTGAAGCACGGACGCGCCATGCGTCTCCAGCCAGTGCGTGAATATCGACTTGGCATCTTCCTCAAGCACTCACGGTTCCTGCTCAATGACATTTCGCGATACGCAAATCGCCGCTCCGGGAGTATTGGTACCGCATCGCGACGAGTCCTTACAAAAAAACCGTCACCGGACGAGCGCAGCCAAGAAATGAAAAACGGCTCGCTTGTGACGGCGAGCCGGTGCGGCTGAAGCGGCCCTGCAGCCGAACGGTGTTAGCGGACGACGACGGCGCCGTTCCGCTTGACCACCACCGTCACGCAATGGCCACAGGAGTACTTGTAAGTCAGGACCCTGCGGCCGAGAAACCCTCGCTCGCAGCAGGCCAGGCAAGGAGTCTCGTCCTTGCAGCAGCACGGCACGCAGACGCACACTTTCGTTGCGCAGCAGCTGCAGGGGTCAACAACACACAGGGTGGTTTTGACCATTGGAGGCGGTGCACAGCAGGTGCCAGCCTCTGCGTTCGCGGCAAACGTAATCGCGCTGGCGACAACGGCGAGGATGGCCAAGCTCTTGAAGGTGTTCATTTTCAATCTCCAAGTTAAGAAAGTCTGAGGGGCCAGCTGCTAGGGCGGCTCCTCGGTTGTGGACGGGATTTGTTTCGTATCCCAGCGGCGCGTATCCACCTCTTTCCATAGTCAGCACAAATGAATGGCCGATCAAGGGCCGCTTGGGCATTATCGCCCACAAATTGAGGAAATCTGACGCCGGCAAAAGGGTGACGCGCGCGTTGAGATGTAGTCCATGCGCTCGAATCCCTGGGCTTGCGCCCAGGGCTAACTTCTGTCGCCCCTCCGGGGCTTGGGCGCGCGCGGTGCGCCCGCGGGGGCGCGGGGGCGCGGGAGACGCTCGAATCCCTGGGCTTGCGCCCAGGGCTAACTTCTGTCGCCCCTCCGGGGCTTGGGTGCGCGCGGTGCGCCCAGGGGGCGCGCGGTGCGCTCAGCGCGCGCGCGGGTGGCGCTCGAATCCCTGGGCTTGCGCCGGCTTGCGCCCAGGGCTAACTTCTGTCGCCCCTCCGGGCCGGTGGGGCTTGGGCGCGCGTGTCGTTTGCTTAGGGCGAGTCGGGCACGAGGGCCTTGAGACGCCGTGCGCGGAGCAAGTTGCCGTGTCGCTGGGGCGAGTTGTCCTCGAGGTACATCTCCCTCGCTTTGGCGATCTGATCCATGCGCTCGTAACAGCGGGCGAGATTGTAGCGGGCGCCTGTGGCCCAAACGCTGTTGGGATTCTCTTCGAGCACGCGTTTGCCGAACCATTGCGAGGCGGACTCGTAGTTCCCCTCCTCAAAGTGCACCAATCCGATCCAGTAGCTGGCGTGCATCTTGGCTTCGCGGAACAAGGACTGCAGCCCCAGTAGGTAGCGATACCACTCGTCGTCGCGTTGGTCGACCGACTTCTCCAAGCCGAATTGACTTTGCATGATGCGATCGGTCGGCAGCGCATCCAAATGCTGGTCGGGATATCGCATCGCCAGATAACGCTGCTTGGCGCCTTCGACATCCTCGGCCTTGCGGAACTGACCATGGAGGTGAAGTTTGCGGCCCATGATCAGCGGCGCGGTGCCGACAAACAACGCTTGCATGCGCTGGTGCATCGCGGCGGCATCCGGGTCGCGTTTCAACGCGCGCTGCACCATTCGCTGTCGTCGGAGCGCGTCGAACGGAAGCATCCACAACTCAATCGGCATCTCGTGCGACGCGCATCGCTGCCTCCATTCCGAGGGCTTCAGGGTCAGGGCCAGATGGCTGTCGCCCGTCAAGTGCTGCTCAATCAGTTGCATTCGCAACGACAACGCCTCGGGCGTCGCGTCGACCAAGCCAATCACCTGCTTCAGGTCGTCGCGGGACACAGGATATTTCAGCGTCTCGCCGAGCGACAAGTTGGCCAGCACGTCGTCCCGCTCGCGAGCATCGGCCAGAGTGGCGATTCCGGTGTCGTCGGCCAGCGGGATGGGCAGCCCAAGTTGGGTTTCGAACAGATACCATTGACCGCCCGCCAATACCGCCGGACACCAGGGGTGCGATTGTTGTTGATCGTCGACAGACGCCAGCATCACGGCGGAAATCCCGGCTTGCCGGCACAACCCAAGGAACACGCGGGCACGCTCCCAGGGGTCGCCCGTGCCGATCAAAATCGTCTCTCGCAGCATGCGGCCCGCGCCCGGCTGCAGTCCAACTTCCGGCTTGCTTGGCCAAAACTGGGATAGCTGCACGTTGCGAACCGTCCAGTCAAACAGTTTTGCAGCCAGACGCAATTGAGAAGCATCCTGGCCAAGCGTGGCCTGGCCGTCGATCCATTGCGAAAGACTTGCATCCAGTTCGGTGTCTCCGGCCCAGCGTACGATGTCGCGCAGCCACACCGCCATCTCCATGTACTCGACGTCGTCGGTCATCACCTTGCGGGAGTCGAGTTGGCTCAGCATCGTGGTCCGAATCTCTTCCGGCAGTTCGGCGACCATCGGGTCACTCTGCCACTGCACGCCGGGCTGCTCCTCCATCCACTGGTTGAAATGCAGCGCGCAGCGGGAGCTGCCCTCTTCGGAGTCGTAGAGGTAGAGCGAAAACAGCATGCGCCGACCGTCCTGAAACGCTTGATCGGCGCCGTCCAAGGTGGCCTTGTCGGACTTCTCGCGGGTGTCGGTTCTTGCTCGACGTCGCGGCTCGCCCGAGCAACCGCCGCCCAACAAGACGGCAAGCAACACGAGCCACAACAGATGCATCGTGGGGACGCGAGCGAGAAGCGGCATTGGGAATCGCACTAAGGACACGGGAGGTTCTCCACAACATCTCGAATCTGTTTCAAACGGGCCAGCAGCGGGGCGAGTTGATCGAGCGGCACCATGTTGGGGCCGTCGCTGGGCGACAGCTCCGGTCGCGGATGCGTCTCAAAAAACAAACCGTCGCAGCCGATGGCCGTGGCCGCTCGGGCCAGCGGCTCCACCATTTCACGGCGCCCACCGGTGGCGCCGCCGAGCCCGCCGGGCTCCTGCACGCTGTGCGTGGCGTCGAACACCACCGGCGCACCCAATTGACGCATCTCGGGGAGTGCCCGCATGTCGTTCACCAAACGCCCGTAGCCGAAGAACGTTCCTCGCTCGCAGAGCAGCGCCGAGGCGCATCCCGATTCGGAAAGCTTGCCCAACACGTGGCGCATATCACTCGGCGCCATGAACTGGCCCTTTTTCACATTCACGGCGCGTCCCGTTTGGGCGGCTGCGACGAGCAGGTCGGTCTGGCGCGACAGAAACGCGGGAATCTGCAGCAGCGCGCACACCTCGGCCGCCGGCACAGCCTGCTCCGGCAAGTGAATGTCGGTCGTAACCGGCAGTCCCGTCGATTCGCTTACGCGCCGCAGCACCTCAAGGCCCGCGTCCAACCCAAGCCCTCGAAACGAGCCGACACTGGTCCGGTTGGCCTTGTCGAACGACCCTTTAAACACCACTTGGTAGCCCAGCGGCGCCGCGACCTCACACAGGTGCTCGGCAATCTGCAAGGACAGTTCGAGGCTCTCCAACACGCAAGGGCCGCAGATCAGCAGCGGCGGACAACCGCTGCCAACTCGGTAGCCGGCGACAGCGACGGGATCGACATGTGAGGGGTAGTCCACGATGCGTTCAGTTCGGCGACGGAGAAGCGGGAGAAAGGAGGTCACGCCGGGCAGTGGCGTGAAGCAAGTGATGATAACTCGTTACGATGGCGGAGCGGACAGGCTTGGAAGCTCCAGCTGATGCTGCTCGAGCCAGTCGCGGGGACAGAGCATCGTCAGTCGCTCGCGCAAAACTTCGATTTCCAACGGCAGTTGCCCGCCGTAGTCGCCGTCCAGCTGATAGCTGACCGGCGTGTTCTTGACTGTTTCAATCCGCAACTTTGCCGCGCGAAACGTTCGCACTTCGCTGCTCCACTGGCGGTGACGCCTCAACAATACCGCGCCCAGGTATTGAACTCCGCGCCATAGGGAACCGTGTTTGAAGGTGCAAACATCCAGCAATCCGTCGAGCCCGTCGGCGTCGGGCACGATCTGAAGGTTTCCCGCATACCGCGGCAGATTCGCGACGAACACCCATTTGGCCCGCAGGCCCTCCAGATCCAGCAGGCTTCCGCCGGACTCGACCACCGTGTCCTCGCCATCGATCGGCACGACGCGCAATTCCGGATAACGGTAGTTACGAATCGTTTGCCAAATTGGTTTGGCGTAGGTCAGGTGGTGAATGTGCCCCGTGCGATTTTCATGGACTTGTCGAACGACCTCGGCGTCGAAGCCCACGCCCGCCATCAGCGTAAAAATGCGTCCCGGTGTCGCCTTCACGTCATCGCCCGGCGTCGCTGCCAGCGGTGTTGCAAGCCCCGCATCGAATCGGCACATCCAGCCTTCAGCGATGGTCTGCGCCACCTGTTCGGCATTTGGCTTGATGCCCAGGTATTTCGAAAACAGGTTCTCGGTGCCGAGCGGCAAAATCGACAGCGGCGTGGCGGGCGGCGTCGCGTTGGCGACAAAGGCGATCGTGCCATCCCCGCCACAGCAGACCACGGTTCGCAACGTTTCGTTGGCCAAACCATCCTCAGCGGCCTGCCGAAGTTCATCGGGAGAAGTGATGACCCGGGTGCGGAAGCCGAGCTTCTCGAGTTGCGACTGCAAGGCAGTCACCAAATCGTGTCCCGATCGAGCACCTGCCTTGGGGTTGACCGATAGCAGGACCTCTTGGGCGTCTTGGCGTGCGAGAGAGATTCGAGAAGCGTCTTTCACGAAGCGCTCGTGGGGCGGTTGGGGCCGGGCTGCGGCAGATGAGCAAAAACGGCAAGTGTCTCAAACTGCACCAACAGAATTGTACAGGGTGCAGCATATTGCGCCAGCCGCTTGGCAGCGGATTCAAGACAAAAACTATTTTGCAAGTCGTTTAAAAATAGCTACTTGCGTCGACACCACAGAGGCCGACGCGGCTCTGGCACGCCAATTGCCCTTAGGCAGAACGTCGCGGGCCCGCCGGGATTTGTCGGATTGGTTGCCTTGCCCCTGGCCTTTCGGCTTCGTCAAAACGGTTTTGACACCGGCGGACCCGCGACACCCTTTTCTTTCCGCTAAATCGCTTCCGGCCCGTGCTCACCAGTGCGAATGCGAATGCAATCGTCCATCGGTAGCACGAAGATCTTGCCGTCGCCGATTTCGCCCTGCTCTCCCGAACGTCCGCCTTTGAGAATCGCTTGCACGGTGCCGTCGACGAACTCGTCATTCACCGCGATTTGCAATTGCACCTTGCGCAGCAGATTCACGGTGAATTCGTGTCCGCGATAGGTCTCGGTTTGCCCCTTCTGGCGACCGAAGCCCTGACAATCCATGACGGTCAGCCGAAACACTTCGACCTCGGTGAGCGCCGTTTTGACGGCCTCCAAACGACTGGGCTGAATGATGGCGATGATCAGTTTCATGGCGTCAGCACTCGCTCGTGGAGATGCGCGAAGCTCCGCGAAGTTTCGCGAAGACGCGTGAAGAAAGGCAAATGGCACGGGGCGGATGAGGAAAGTCGCATTTTAGGTCGCACGCCACGCGACGCCCAGGGGCAGAGTGGTTGAATGGCCGCTGTCGTCTCTTGTCGTGTTGCAGGCTGCCAGCTGCCAGCCTGCTACCGTCTTTTAACGAGCGGCGAGGCGACGCAACAAAAAAAGGCGCCCCGAAGGGCGCCCGCACTTCAGGAAGACCCCGACCTGGACGGGCTAGGCGGAAGCCCATCCAGGCCATGTGGGGTATCCTTCTGGCCCAGGCAAGAGCCGAAGTGCATGCCTCTAGACAATCAATCCGTCGCTGCGGCGTGCTCGCGGGACCACCGTAACCGTGCTCGATCTTCCCGTGATCAAGAGGCGCCCGGCCACCGGAATTAACCGGTGGCCGGGACACCTACACGCCACCAATCGTCTGCTGGTCGCCCGTTGGTGTCGGGCGAAAGATTAAACGTTGCCGGCCGCAGGCACCGTGGAGGTCGAACCCGTGGGGCCGCTGTAGGCTGGAGCCGGTCCTGTGGCGCCGTCGGCGATCAGGTTGGCCGGGTAGGCATGCATGCCGTGTTCGGTGATGTCCAGTCCTTCCAGTTCTTCTTTCTCGCTGACTCGCAGGCCGATCGTGACCTTGATCAAGTAAAAGACGGCGAAGCTGACCGGGAAGGCCCACAGGAAGGCCGCCAACACGCCCGTCACTTGAGCGATGAACTGCTCGGACGTGCCGCCGACGAGCAGGCCGACCTCATCCTTGAACAGGCCGATCGCCAGCGTGCCCCAGGCGCCGCAAACACCGTGCACCGAGATGGCGCCGACCGGGTCATCGATTCGCAGCTTGTCGAAGAACAGCACCGAGAGCACCACAACCACGCCGCCGATGGTGCCCGTGAGCAGAGCGTAACCGGGGTGCATCGCGTCGCAACCGGCGGTGATTGCCACCAAGCCCGCCAAGGCACCGTTGAGCGTGAAGGAGGGATCGGGTTTCTTAAAGAGCAGCCAGGAAGCGATCATGGCGCCCACCGAACCGCCTGCAGCGGCCAAGTTCGTGGTCACGGCGATGAACGCAAAGCTGCCTTCGCCCACAGCCGTGGTGCTGCCCGGGTTGAAGCCGAACCAGCCCAGCCAGAGGATAAACACGCCCAGGGCCGCCATCGGCAGGCTGTGTCCGGGAATCGCATTCACGCGGCCATCCTTTCCGTACTTGCCCAAGCGGGCGCCGAGCACGATGGCGCCAGCCAAGGCACACCAGCCACCGATCGAGTGGACGACTGTCGAGCCGGCGAAGTCGTGGAAGCCCTTGCCCTCCAACCAACCCGAACCAGTGTCAGCAATCAGGCCGTTCCAAGCCCAGCTGCCGAAGACGGGGTAGACGATGACAGTAATCACAACGGTGTAGCAAAGGTAGGCGACAAACTTCGTCCGCTCCGCCATGGCGCCCGAGACGATCGTCGCGGCAGTCGCACAAAAGACGGTTTGGAAAATCAGGAACGCCCAGTCGAAACCGGTTGTGCCCGAGTAGAAGAAATGGTCCGTGCCGTACCAACCCTTCGTCGTGCCGAACATCAAGCCGAAGCCGACCATCCAAAACGTGATCGTTCCCAGCGAGAAGTCCATCGCGTTTTTCATGATGATGTTGCAAGCGTTCTTGGCTCGCGTGAGCCCCGCTTCGACCAGCATGAAGCCGGCCTGCATGAAGAACACCAGAAACGCGGCCAAACAGGTCCAAAGCGTGTTGACGTCGTCAAGCACCGCGTACTCGACGGCAGCCGCTGCCGGCTCGGTATCCTCGACCGTCTCGGCGGTTGTATCCGCCTCGGTCGTCGCGGCGGGCTCGTCGGCCGGGGGGGCGTCTTGAGACCGGAGTTGAGGGGAGCAGAAACTCATCGTCAGCAATACGGCGCCGACCCAGCCAATCGTTTTCCAGTGTGTCATGTGGTTCGCCTTAGAAGTACAGAAGGAGATCGTGGGGAGTGTTGGGTGGATTGCCCATGTGGGGAGTTGGGAGGTGCAGCTGCCGCTGTCTCTTGCCTGTGCCTGCGATCAACGCAATCGCAGTTGCATGCGTGTATTACAACTTGCGCGCCAAACTGGCTGCCCGGCCCGAGACACGTTCCGCAAGCCGCTACGGCAAAAGGCTTTAGCAGCTCTTGGAAAAATCGGGTTAACGTTCCGATGCCCGGCGGGCAGCAGCAGGCGCCCCTTCCTTGCGCAGCGCCGCCCTGATGTTGGGCAGAGACCGCGAGCCCCCCTTTTGAACAGCTCGGCACCCGGTGCCCCCGTCCATGTTGAAACGACGGATTGCCGAATGACCGACTGGAAGTCCGTCATACGCAGGGGCGATCGCCGCCCCAGCCTCGCGGTCGACCGCGACTTCGCGTCCCTGCCAACCTGTAGCACGCGCTGCTCAATGCGCCGCGGAGGCAGAGATTTTGGTAGGCTCTTCCACCATCTCCTTCACAAGCGGACTGTCTCGGCAGTCCACCGAAATTCCCCAACAACCGAGTCCATTGCGGAGCCAGGACACCGATGAAGATCGTGCGATTCGAAGACAGCGAGGGCGCCACGCACTACGGCCAGTGGCTTGAGAACGGACAAGCGATCCGCCTCGAAGGAGAACTGCTCGGGGATCTGCGCGACACAGGCGAGGTGGTTCGGCCGGCAAAATTGCTGGCCCCCATTGTGCCCGCCGCAGTGCTGTGCATCGGCCTCAATTATCGAAAGCACGCAGAAGAAGGTGGCCAGCCGATTCCCGAGCAGCCGGTGCTGTTCATGAAGACTCCGTCGGCCCTGCAGCATCCCGAATCCCCGATTGTGCTGCCTCGCAAGTTGCGCAGCGACAAGGTCGACTTCGAGTGCGAGCTGGCGGTGGTGATCGCTCGCGAATGCAAGAACGTGTCCCGCGACGAGGCGCTCGACTATGTGCTCGGCTACACCTGTGCGAACGACGTCAGCGCACGGGATTGGCAGATGCAGTGGGGCGGCAGCCAATGGTGTCGTGGCAAAACGTTCGACACGTTCCTGCCGCTCGGGCCTTGTCTCACCACAGTGGACGACATTCCGGACCCGAACGCGTTGGGGATCAAAACCACGCTCAATGGCGAGGTGATGCAGGATTGGAATACCAACGACATGATCTTCGACGTGCCGCAGCTCATCGAGTTCCTTAGCGGCAGCACGACGCTCGCCGCAGGCACGGTGATACTCACCGGGACGCCGCATGGCATCGGCGGCGCCCGCAAACCGCCCGTGTTCCTGCAACCTGGCGACACGATCACCATTGAGATCGAGCGGATTGGTCAGCTGACCAATCCCGTCGTCGAAGAGCAGCCGTGAAATGCAGCCCAGTCAACACAGGTTGCCAGCCTATGATGATTGTGGTTGTGACCACAGTTTGCAGGCTGGCAGCCTGCGCCACGACAAGATTTCAACGGCCTCTTAAAACGGGCTGGCGTCCGGCTCGCCGTCGGGCGCAAATTCAAAGCCATCGAGAAAGAACGGGCTCGTGGCGAGCTCGCGGTCGTCCTCGTGAGTCGCATGGTGCCAGCCCAGGGGAGCGGGCGAGGATTGTTGCAACGCCTCCAGCAGATCCTGATACCGATCGTCGTTGTCATTCACAAAGCGAACGTTCTGTTGCAGGATGCGTTGCTGGTCCTTCAGGCTGCCGACCAGGAACACGGGGATGTTCGGCATGCGTCCACGCAGCGCTTCCACGGTTTCGATCGATTCGGCGTCGCCAACGATGGCGGCCGCGTCCTGCAACTGCGAGGACTCGTCGAGCGAGACGACATCGTAGCCAGCTTCGAGCAGGCGTCGACTGACAGGCGACACGGGTTTGGGATCCGCGTCAACCAGCAGAATCCGGCGACTTGTCCCGAGCAGCTTGCCTAGTCGGCCTTGCAGCCGCTCGGCTTCCAGCGGCAAGTGATAGGTGGCGACCAGTTCGCTCTCGAGGCGGTGATTCGAGTCCACCACGACGGCAGTCGCGGTGAGGCGATGCATTCGCGACTCGGCTTCATGGGCCCCGCCGGCGAGCGCAACCAGCCAGCGATTTCCGCCGCGGGCGAAGACCAAGTCGCGAGCGGTGAGTGATTGGTGGAGATAAGTGTCTGCCCAAGCTTGCTCCTCGGATGCGGCGTCGATGGCGATCTCGTTGGCGACCTGAAGCTCGACCGAGGCCTGCAAATCGAACTCGCAGTCGGCGTCTGACTCGCCGGCATGTGATCGGTCACGGCGAAACAGCCGGACGTCGAACAGCGTGACCGGCGCCAAGGACTCAGTGGCGAGCCAGCTTGACCAGCGTTCGGTCAGGCTGTCGGTGGTGCCCGGGAGGTCGAACCAAATCACTTGGTCATCCGCTTCAACCGCAATCTGCTGGCACTTCAGCAGCCCCAACGCGACCGAGCGTTGGAATCCGGCGTCGCCGGCTGCGATCGGGGCGCCCTCCAACAGCTCTTGCAGCGTCTCGGCCCGGGCGTCGCCACTGCGAACTGCGATGCCGATCCTCGGGGCGGACTCGTCAACCAGCAGTTCCAGCTCGGCGCCAGGCACGGCGAGCTGCATGGAATCGGCGATGCGCGACATGGCGCGGACGGTCTTGCGATGGTCGCAGATGACTTCGGTATCCCATTGCGCACCGGCTCGGACGTCCGCGACTCGGCCGGCGTGCCGATAGAGGAACTGTTGTGCCAGCTCGCCAAGTTGAATCGCTTGACGTTGCACGATGACGGAGCCGTCCAGCATTCGGCGGCTGTCGCTCAGGTCCTCGGTGAGCTCCTGCAGGCGGTCGACTTCATCGAGCAGCGCGCCGGCCATGCCGGCCGCGGGATGACCGTCCAATTGGCGGTCCATCGTGTCGGCAAACGCCTCCACGATTCCCAACGACGTGCGCAGTTGCTCGGTCAGATGCTGAGGCACGCCGGCCGAGGAGCGAGCGGCCAGCTCGCGGCGCGCTTCATCTCGCTGTTGACGCATGGCGCGATAGCGACGCGCGTTGCGAATGGCGCCGCAAATGGACACCGGCGTGAGCTCGGGCTCCATCAAGTAATCGTCGGCGCCACGCTCCAAGGCTTCCAATGCCATCATCTCCTGCGCGTCACTGCGAGCCACGAGGATGATTGGCAGCGCCGGGTTTTTCATTGCGATTTGGGGCACCAGTTCCCCGTCCAGCAGCTCGCCATCGAGCAACATCGCATCGAACTGGCAATCGGCGCCGCTCGTGAGCGCCGGCGCGGGCTCTCCATACGCAACGGTCTCAATGAGCGGGATGGCGCGGAGGGCGGAATAGTCGGCCCCGCTGTCGGCTACGAGCAGCAATCGCAATTGTGGTTGGTTCATTCTCAATCCCCGGGCGGGCAGCTGCGAAAGGTCCACGTCCGCCGCATTGCGGCTTTCGCGCCTGAGCAAAGGTAGCTTGCGATTTGCGCACCGGCGCCAGCTCCCCATTTCGGCCGCTTGCGGGGGCTCGGTCGTGGGGCGAGCATTGCGCGTGGTCGAGGCGGGGGGGATTTGTTCCGAATGTCCCGATGGCGCCGGTTGGGACGACTGTTTCGCGGCTTCAATTCCGCTCCACCTCGTCGCCCCCCCGACACCGATAAACAGCACAAACCGACTATTGCGTCCCCTCGCTCGAAGGTTTGGTCCGAGCGGCGGGAAAGTTCCGGGGCCAGGGTCTGCAGCACAAGACGACGATTGACGGAACATCCAGCCCGTCGCATGCGCCCAACTCACCTAAACGGAATATTTTCACTAGAATTGAGGTTCGGCAACGCCGCCGCTCACCATCCCCATACCCTGCCGCCCTCCCGGCGTGCTCCTCCCCCCTCCGACCTTCGACGTAGTTCGCAGGATCGCGACTCCAACGCCTCGGGCGAATTCGCGTCGCGCGGGTGGCCAGACGCGTTGGCCAATTCGTTCTCCGTCCCCCATGTCGAGTCAGTCTGGTGACACTTCAACAAGCCATCGCAGAACGAAAGCCCGTCTTGACTCTGCTGGAGTCGTTACGGAACTGGGCGGACTCGCAAGGCGACCAGGTGGCCTTCTACCACACGGATGGGGAGGAGTTTGAGGACAAGATCACCTTCGCCGAGCTGGATCTTCGCGCGCGGGCCGTGGCCTCCCGGCTGGAAGGGCTGGCTGGCGAGCCGGTGCTGCTCATGCTGCCGCCCGACGAGTGTCTGAGTTTTGTCATTGCGTTGTTCGGCTGCTTTTATGCGGGCGCCATCGCGGTTCCGGCCTTCCCTCCGCGCCGCAGCCGCAACACGAAGCGGATCGAAGCGATTTCGGAGGACGCCGACGCGAAGGCCTCACTGACGGTCTCCAGCGTGGTGAGCCGCTTGAATGAGGATGAGGACGCGGGCTCGCTGTTGAAGCTGCGGCATGTGACGCTGGACGACCTGGACCCGGGCGAGGGGCATGGTGTCGCGATCGAGTCGGTCACGCCGGACGCGCTTGCCGTGCTGCAATACACTTCCGGCTCGACCGGCGCGCCCAAGGGCGTGATGTTGACGCACAAGAATCTCGTCGCCAACTCCGAATTGATCGGACATAGCTTTCAAATTCGCGGCGGCGGGATGTCGTGGCTGCCGCTTTACCACGACATGGGGCTAATCGGCGGCGTGGTGATGCCGATGTACATCGGCGCCGGCAACCTGCTGATGTCGCCATTGACGTTCATGACGCGTCCTAGCCGCTGGCTGCGGATGGTCAGCAAGTACCGGGCGGCGATCAGCGGCGGACCGAATTTTGCCTACGAGCTCTGTGCCGAGCGGATTACGGACAAGGAGCTGGAGGGCGTGGACCTCAGCAGCTGGGATGTGGCCTTCAACGGCGCGGAGCCGATTCGCACCTCGACGCTGGAGCGTTTCGCCAAGCGGTTCGAGCCGTACGGCTTTCGCCGCAGCTCGTTCTTGCCGTGCTACGGCATGGCGGAGACGACGCTGATTGTGACGGGGCGGACCGAGGTCAAGGAGCCGGTGGTGCGTTGGTTTGTCACCGACGAGCTCAATCGGCGCCGCGTGGTGGATGGCGTGCCGCACGCCCAGGACAGCCGCTCTCTGGTTGGCTGTGGCGAAGTGCTGCCGCGCGAAGAGTTGATCTTCGTCGACCCCGACTCCTGCACCAAGCTGCCGCCAAACGAGATCGGCGAAATCTGGGTCCGCAGTCCCAGCACGGGCCAGGGATATTGGCACAAGCCGGAGGCGACCAACGAGACATTCCGCGCGAAGGTGGCGGGCACCGACGGCCCGGAATACCTGCGCACCGGCGACCTCGGCTTTCTCCGCGACGGCGAGCTGTTTGTCACGGGCCGCGTCAAGGACTTGATCATCGTCCGCGGTGTGAACCGCTATCCCCAGGACATTGAGGAGACGGTCGAGCAGTCGAGCGACCGCTTGAACCCGGGCGGCGCGGCGGCGTTTTCCGTGACGCTGGAGGGCCAAGAGCGGTTGATCGTCGTCTGCGAAGTCGAACGCAAACGTGGCGGCGGCTGGGAGGAAGTGATTCAACGCGTCCGTCGCCGCGTGACGGCGATTCACGAGCTGCCGCCGGACGGCGTTGTGCTGGTGCGGTTTGGCTCGGTGCCCACCACGTCCAGCGGCAAGGTGCAGCGCCACGCTTGTCGCCAGGCGTTTCTGGAGGGCGGCCTCAAGGTGATCAGCCAATGGCTGCTGACCGAGGATGGTCAGCGCCAAACAACCACCTCGACCGAGCCGCATGCGGAGGCCAACGGGGCGGAGCCGGCGGCGCAGGTCGTGGCCGCCGTGATCCAGCACGTTCGCGACGTCGCCAAGGAGCGAGCGGGAGACGGCCTCGGCCCGGACACGAACATTGCCGTCGACCTGGCCCTGGACTCGCTGGAACGACTGCAAATCGCCAACAATCTGGAGAACACCTTTGGCGGGCGGTTTCCCGAGGAGGTGCTCGAGAAGATGGAGACGGTGCGCGAGGTGGCGCTTGCCATCGAGCGGCACTTGGGCTCGCGGCCGATCCGCGAGTCGCAGGTGACAGACACGGAACTGGCGCCTCGGCCCGCCGGCTACGAGCCTCCCGAGGAGTTCTACGACTTGTCCAAGATGCCGGAATATCTGCGGCTGCGGTCGACCATGAAGCTGGTCGACCAGGCGCAGGTGCCGAATCCCTACTTCAGTGTTCACGAGTCGATCACTAACGACACCACGACGATCGCCGGCCGCGAGCTGATCAGCTTTGCCAGCTACAACTATCTCGGATTGTCCGGCGATCCGGAGGTCATTGAGGCGACTCAGCAAGCCGTCGCTCAATTCGGCACCAGCGTCTCGGCCAGCCGACTCGTCAGCGGAGAGAAGACGATCCACGGCGAGCTGGAGCGGTCGTTGGCCGAGTTTATCGGCGCCGAGGCGTCGGTGGTGTTCGTCGGCGGACACTCCACGAACGAGACGACGATCGGCCATCTGATGGGCCAGGGCGACCTGATCCTGCACGACTCGCTGGCCCACAACAGCATTATTCAAGGCGCCATGCTGTCCGGCGCCCGCCGCCGCGCGTTTCCCCACAACGACTGGCGCGCACTGGACGAAGTGCTCTCGGAGATCCGCCATTGCTATCGCAAGGTGATGGTGATTGTCGAGGGCGTCTACAGCATGGACGGCGACTTCCCGAACATGCCGAAGTTTGTCGAAGTGAAACGCAAGCACGGCTGCCTGCTGATGGTCGACGAGGCGCACTCGATCGGCACGATGGGGCCGACGGGCCGCGGCATTGGCGAGCATTTCTCGCTCGACCCCGCCTCGGTCGACGTCTGGATGGGCACGCTCAGCAAGGCGTTCGGCAGTTGCGGCGGCTATATCGCCGGCAACGCCGCGTTGGTGGAGTACTTGAAGTACACGGCGCCCGGATTCGTTTACAGCGTCGGTCTCTCACCGCCCAATACGGCCGCGGCGCTGGCCTCGTTGCGAAAGTTGCGACGAGACCCCTCTCGAGTGCAGGATTTGCAACGCGCCTCGGCGCTGTTTCTGCGGCTCGCCAAGGAGCGGGGACTGGACACCGGCTTTAGCGATGGAACGCCGGTCATTCCGGTCATTATCGGCAACTCGTTGCAGTCATTGCTCGTGTCGCGACGCCTCTTTGAACGCGGCATCAACGTGCAGCCGATTTTGTATCCGGCGGTGGAGGAGGAGAAGGCTCGGCTGAGATTCTTCATCACGGCGCTGCACACCGATCAGCAGATTCAAACCACCGTTGACGCGACGGCTCGGGCGCTGGCCGAGCTGCGGTCGTAGCTGCGCGGCGTTGGAATGGACTTGCGACGCCGAGTCCACTCCCTAGAATGATAAGTGGCGTCCATGAAATCCCGCTTTTTCACCTTGCCCAGGAGGTGCCCCTTGCTTACGGAAGCCGAAGTGCAACGCAGTTTCGGAAAGTTGTTCAACAAGGAGCAAGTCGACTCGGATACGTTCGACAAGGCCGAGCTGCTGCTCGATGAGCTTCGCCCCGAGAGCCCGCTGCGTCATCGTTTGGCAATGGAACTCGAGGAGCTCCGGGAGCTGAAGGGAGTCTGACAGCTTGAAGGGCCGTGAGCCAACTCGGTGGTGAAGCACCGTCCGGCCAATCGCGACGCAAACAACAGAGCCGCTCCGTTTGGAGCGGCTCTGTTTTTTACTCAGTGACCATCCGCCGCGTTCCCCCCCAGGACCACGTCCCCCGATGGACACTTCGGCGCGGCTATCAGTGGTTGTAGACCACGCCGAAGATCACTGAGAGATGGCTGAAGTCCTGCTCGTTGCGTTGCAGCAAGTTGCCCCGGCCGATGCCTTGGGCCAGGTAGGTGTACTGCACACCAACGTTCATCATCAAGTCCCGAGTCATGTGGTAGGCCGCTTCCGCACGGGCCTCGCTGCCGAAGACAAACTCGGTGTGATTCCCGTCCAGACGGTTGCGTCGCAACTCGTCCTGAATGATCTGAGAGTTGTCGCCGACCCCGTCGTAGAGGATCGAGATCGTGTCGGCAATTCTCGTGAACTGCTGCCAGTTCTGGCCGCAGAAGGCTCGCAGCTCGTGGTTCAGCTTCCAGCGGCCGTGGGGCACCGAGAGCCGGAAGCCAACCTGAGCCAGGAACAGGTTGTTCAGGTAGAAGGCGTCGTCCAGCACCAGCTGCTCGATGATCTGGTCAGGGTCCAGCACCAAGGCCGGGGTGCTCGAGAACGTCTGTCCGGGCAGCACCTGACCGGGGAAGGCGTTCGGCGGGAACGGCTGAGCGTCGTCCCGGCCGCCGTTGAATTCGGCCAGCGTGAACCGCAAGTACTTGTCGTCGCTGGTCAGGTCGCGAAGTTTCATGTATCGCAGGCCCACCATCGGCTCAAAGACGCCACCGTTGTGCAGTGCCGGCATCCGGAACGACTTCATCGCCTCGAAGTTCGTGATCTTCGTCGTGTTGAACGAGTTGATCTCGTCAAAGTCCCGCGTGTTGGTGAACTGGTTGTTCCGGTCCAACAGCGGCAACAGATCAGCGAACGCGACGGTGGTGGGATCCTCCAGGATGTCCAACTCGTCCTCGTTCACCCGGTTGAGTTGCGGGCGCCGAATGAGCTCGATGCCCGATCCCGAGGGGTCGATGTCGTAGGCCGAGAAGGCCCACCCGTGGTCGGCCTCGGTCATGTAACCGAGATCCACCCGGTTGCCCCAAGCCCAGTCGCCGCCATCCGGACCGACGATGCGAGTCTCGTCACCCTGGCGGGAGACATACACTCGCATCCGGCTGATGGCGCCATACCAGCCCGTGTTCGCTTTGCGATTGCGTCCGAGATCTTCCCAGACCGCTGGGGCGAAATACTGGTGGTCATTGGAGAAGTAATATTCCCCAATTAACGGCGTGACTCCGCCGTCCTGAGACCAAGCGGTGCTGCAGCACATTAACAGACCGACCGCTAACAATACCTGTCGCTTCGACATAACACCATTCCAGTGGATCAGAGAATCCCAGTTTGGTGAGGGAGGCCGCGTCAGAACGGCATAATCCGCGCAACCCGTATATTCCTCGTGTGAGGGTAGTATCGGGCCGGTTCGACTTGGAAGTTGAGTAAGAAAGGAAAGCCTTGCCGAAAAATCTGGTTTTCCGCCTTCGGTGACCTTTGCCAGACGGAAAAAGACTACCGCCGACCGGATCGAAACCATGGGCTCCAAGCCGTCGCTAGCTCCCGGCGAGCCACGATTTAGCGCAATTCCAACCCAAAACGAAGGCATGACAGTCCACTTGCCTCGGAGGGCGTTTCGTTGCCCGCCCCTAAACCAGCCCCTATACTTCCCAGTGCCAAACTCTCAACGCCTCCGGGATTGCCAATGGTCCGACATACCTCCTTTGGTGTCTATGCACGCTTCTGGTCCACCCTGGCCGGGGTCTGGATCGGTGGGTGCCTCCTGCTGCTGGGGCTCACATCGAGCGTTGCGGCCGACCCGCCCGCGAAACCGGACCAGTCGCCGGTCGCCGAAGACGAAGGCAAGGAGGCGGAGGAAGCCGATCGATACATCCGCATCACGAAACAGAACGACCGTCCCGCGGCCCTGCAAACCTCGATTCTGCGGTACGTTCCTACTGACAAGTCCCGTTGGGCAAACAGCGGTTTGACCATCGACCTGATCGGCGCCGTGCACGTCGGCGAGAAAAGCTACTACGACTCGCTGAATCGCGAATTCGCTCGCTACGACGCGATGCTGTTCGAATTGGTGGCTCCGGAAGGCACGGTGATTCCCAAGGGCGGCGGCGAGCGGCGGGGCGGCAACCCGATCAGTGCCCTGCAGGGCGGCCTCAAGAGCATGCTGGCCCTGGAATTCCAGCTCGAGCAGATTGACTACACCAAGCCCAATTTCGTCCATGCCGACATGACGCCGGACGAGATGGCCGCCAGCATGAAAAAACGTGGCGAAAGCGTGCTAACGATGCTCTTCAAGATGTTGAGCTCGGGGTTCGGCAAGGCGGGCCAGCCCAACGATGTCGAGATTTTCATGGCGTTATTCGCCAAGGATCGCTCGGTTCGCCTGAAGCGGGTGATGGCGAAGCAAGTGGTCGACATGGAGACGCTCAACGCGGCCCTGGCTGGCCCGGATGGCTCCAGCACGCTGATCGGCGAGCGCAATCGAAAGGCGCTCGAGGTGATGTCCCGCGAGATTGATCAAAACGGCAAGCGCCGGATCGCCATCTTCTATGGCGCGGGGCACTTGCCCGATTTTGACCGCCGGCTGCTCAAGGAATTCCAGCTGAAACGTGTGGACAACGTTCGTTGGCTGACAGCCTGGGATCTCACCAAATAAAAATGGTGTTCGCCACGCATGGACCTAACGGCCCATGCGTGGGAAACACCGGGACGGAGTGAAACATCGACAGCGTTCAGGATGGGGTAACAGATTCGCTCGTCGCCGTGTTGGGCGTCGCGTTTTCGGGGCGGGCGCCCCGATCACGGTGAATCCTGAATCACGATCCCGATTCCCTCCTAGATCGCCTCGCTGCCCGTCTCACCGGTCCTGATCCGTACGGCATCCGCAAGATCTTGGATGAAGATCTTCCCGTCGCCGATTTGGCCTGTCTTGGCGGCGTTGATGATGGCCTGAATTGCCTTGTCCACGGCATCGTCCGCAACCACGACTTCCAATTTCACTTTCGGGATGAAGTCAATCGCGTACTCCGCACCGCGGTACGTTTCAGTTTGTCCTTTTTGCCGGCCAAAACCCCGGACTTCCGTGACCGTCATGCCGTGAAAACCGGCTTCGGTCAGGGCCTGTTTGGCTTGGTCCAGCATGTGATTGCGGAGTATCGCTTCGATTTTCTTCATCGTTTGTACCGCCTGGTAAGATCGTGGAGGGGAATTTCAGGATGAGGCAGACGCCATTGCAAGCGGTGTGCCGAATCTCGATGCCCTGGTCCGACCGGGGCAGTCATCGAGCCGTTCGGCGAGGTGAGCCGTCCACCCAATCCCCTCCCACACAAAGAATTCCGGCGTATTTTGACCGGACGCCGGAAAGAGCGGGCTTCGATTTTTTGTGACGTTTTTTTCACCTCGCCGCTCCCTCTGCACAGAACCGTCGCAGGGTTTGCCGAAAAACCGGGCAAGCGATGCAGGCGGGAGGGAAGCCCGATGAGTCAGCAAGGTACGCCCGGGGCCACGGGAAGATATCGCACCACGGGGGCAACCGACGACGACGTCAATTCGCCAGCCCCCCTCTCTTATGCGGTCCAAGACGCCGGCATAACCGGTGAACCGGTCGGGCGATGCTGAGGTTTACACTCCGGGCCCACTTGCGGATACTGGGTCGCTTCCGGCAGCTTTACGGACCCGCCGATGCCAGGAGTACAAGGATGGTGGAACGCCTTTCAATCAATCAACTCACCACCTATTCGTGGTCATTTGAGCAGGATGTGCTCGAGTACGCGCGCCACGGCATGGGCGGAATCGGTGTCTGGCGGTCCAAGCTGACCGACTTTGGCATCGCCAAAGGCGCCGAAATGGTCCGCGACCATGGACTGCAGGTGACGAGTCTGCAGTGGGCGGGAGGCTTCACGGGCAGCGACGGGCGTTCCTACGATGATGCCCTGGTCGATGCCGCCGAGTTGATCGAGATGGCGGCCATGATCGAATCGCCTTGCTTGATCGTGCACAGTGGCGCGCGCGGCGGCCACACCCACAACCACGCCTCGCGGCTGTTTCGGATGGCGCTTGAGCAACTATTGCCTCGAGCGGAGGAGCACAATGTGGCGTTGGCGATCGAGCCGATGCATCCCGGCTGCGCCTGGGAGTGGACGCTGCTGAAGACGCTCGAGGACACGGCGGAGATTCTCCAGCAGTTCCCCAGCCCGCACCTGCAGCTGGTGTACGACATGTACCACTTCCCTGCCCCGCCCCAGCCTCTGCTCGAGGTCCTGTTGCCGCGGATGGCGATCGTTCAGCTCGGAGACGCCTGCCAGCCGCCGCACGGCGAGCAGAATCGTTGCCCGCTGGGGGAAGGCGAAGTGCCGTTGGGATCGCTGGTTTGCGAGTTGGAGGCGTTGGGCTACACCGGCTTCTATGAAGTGGAGCTCCGCGGCGAAGACGTTGAGGCCCTGACCTATCGCGAATTAGTCGATCAATCCGTGGAGATGTTCGAGCACCTCATGAGCAGCCGGGAGCCGGGAGCTCGCTAACCTGCCACTCCGTCGGGGAAAGGTAACCCGAAGCGTTAGAGCGTTAGCGAGAGATCGGAAGTGCGAGGGATCGGAAGCGAGGTCATCGGGCAACAGGTCGTACGGTTTGACGGACTGGAAGTCCGTCAAACGTACGACGGACTTCCAGTCCGTCGAGAGCCTTCTGATCGCAACGACGGACTGGAAGTCCGTCGTACGTAGAGGCAGCCAGCCTGCACCCCGCGGCCAGCACCGCAACAATCACAACGGCAGAATCGTGTTCGTCGCCGGATTGAAGCCCGCGACCAGTGTTTGCGAGTTCACCAGCGCGCAGCGACGCACGTCTTCGCCCATGCCCAAAGAGATCAGGTTGCGTCCTCCCTTGGACTCCGCCAACTCGTCGGCGAGCTCGTGGTTGGCCACAAGCCGCCAGGCGTGCATCGCCAACAGCGCCGAATCATTGCACACCATTTCCGGGCGCTGCTGGACAAGCCGATCGCAAATCGCGCCGGCCAGCAACACGTCCTCCCGACAAACCACGCCGGAAATACCCGAGCAAACCACGGTGATCGCGGAGGGAGCAGCCAAATGCTCCAGCAACGCGTCAAGATTGGTGAAGGCCGCCAGCAGAATCCGCTGGGCCAAGTGGCAGGCGTGCAACGCCCGAGTGCCGTTGGTGGTCGTGAACACGAGCTCGCGTCCGCCAATCGACTCGGGAGTGTAGTCGGCCGGTGAGTTGCTGAAGTGGAAGCCCGGGATCCTCAGCGCTTTGCGTTCGCCGCCCGCCCGCGCTTCGGGGCCGCGCCGAGCCAAGTCGGCCTCTGCCTCTTCGACCGACACGTGGGGATGGGCGGAAGTCGCGCCTGCGGCCAGTGCCTGCGTCAGCGTGGTCGTGGCGCGCAGCACATCGATCACCACTGCCACTCGATCCGGGAGCGGATGCTCGATCAGCTCCGGAAGCAGGGCCACCTCCAGTTGCATCGACATACCAGCTCCTCTCCGCAAAACAGATGATCAACGACGTGGTTATGCCGTGGCCCGACGCTGCTCGCGTTGCACGAGTTTCGGCGGCTCGATGGTCACCGTGCTATGCGGCTCGACGCCTTTCGTGAGCCAAACGCTGGAGCCGATGACGGCGTGGTGCCCAACGACCGTCTGACCGCCAAGCACCGTGGCGTTGGCGTAGATGACCACATGGTCGCAGATGGTAGGGTGCCGTTTCTGATCGCGAATGAGATTGCCGTCGCCATCGGTCGGAAAGCTGAGCGCCCCGAGCGTCACGCCTTGGTACAGCTTGACGTGGTGTCCGATTTCGCACGTCTCGCCGACGACAACGCCCGTGCCATGGTCGATGAAGAAGTGCGGTCCGATGCGAGCGCCCGGATGGATGTCGATGCCGGTCTCCTTGTGCGCCCATTCGGTCATCATGCG
>JAGQPF010000594.1 GCA_020426845.1 Planctomycetales bacterium | reverse complement strand
TAGGGCGGCCCTTCCGGGCCGCCAGCAGCGGTTAGCCCGTTGGCTGTGGGTTGGTGCCATGCGCTTCAGGCGGCCCGGAAGGGCCGCCCTACGGTTTATCAACCCGATTGCCAATCGGGAAGTTTTTGAAATGTGTTGTAGCTTCTCGTGTTGCGCGGCGGCCTGAATTCATCCAGGTGAGCAGGGGCCCGCTTACGTTCGGATCATCGGCTGCCTATTGGTTCCGAGCCCGTGGTCAATTCAGCAAGCGGGCCCCTCTTATTTTCTATCTTGTACGCGGTCATTGCGGGGACGGGAAGACGATCATGCGCAGGAAGCGGCAACTGGCGTTGGAGCAACTCGAGTCACGTTTCGCACTGGCGGCCGACATAGCTTGCAGCGACCTGGAATCGCTGGAATTGCCGACGCCCGAGTCCGCTTGGGAGGGCGACGTATTGGTGCAGGCAACCGATCCGGGACGCACGATCGCCACTGCTTTCGATTTGGGCCTGCTGAGCGGCACTCAGTCGTTTGCCGACACCATCACGCGGCGGGACCGCGATCTGCTGCGATTCGAACTGGCCAATGCTCAGCAGGGCTCCCAAACAGTTTTGCTGCAACTCGACCAGCTCACGGCGGACCTGGACCTCTACATTTACGACAGCAACGGAGCTCGGATCGCCGAGTCGCGAAACGCCAACGCGGCAGCGGAGGAACTATCGTTGTCGCTCGCGGCCGGCGAGTACTTCGTGCTCATCAGTCCCTATCGACGCGCGGTGAGTGATTACCGGTTGACGTTATCGACGACGGGCTCAACCACACCAACCGCTCCGCCAACCGATCCGGACACGAATCCGGACGCCCCCACCAATCCCGCTGATCCACCCAGCGACCCGCCAGCCAACGACTCGCCCACCGAGTTTCCCGCAGTGGCCTACTATGGCGGCGCCAACGAGTGGAACTTGAACGCGATCAATGCGCCCGAGGTTTGGGCTCAAGGTTACACGGGGCAGGGCGTCACGGTCGCCGTGGTCGATACGGGAGTTGATCTCGAGCACTCCGACTTGGTCTCGAACTTGTGGGTGAATGCCGGTGAGATCGCGGGCAATGGGATCGACGATGATCACAATGGCTACGTGGATGACGTCCATGGCTGGGACTTTGCCAACGGCGACAATCGGCCGGACGACACCAACGGGCACGGCACGCATGTCGCGGGCACGATTGCCGCGGCGGCCAACGGCTTCGGGGCCACGGGCGTCGCGCCCGGCGCCACGGTGATGCCGGTGCAAGTGCTCGGCTCGGACGGCTCGGGCAGCTCGCTGTCGGTTGCCGAGGGAATTCGGTACGCGGCCCGCAACGGCGCCGACATTATCAATCTCAGCCTGGGCGGCGGCTACAGCTCGCAAATTCTCGCGGCCATTCGGTACGCCGAGCAGCTAGGCGTGGTCGTGATCGCAGCGGCGGGCAACGAAAGCTCGGGCGTCCCCGGCTACCCCGCTCGATTCAGTGCCAGCCTGACCAACGTCATTTCGGTCGGCGCCCATGACTCGCGCAACACCTTGGCCAACTTCAGCAACCGCGTCGGCGGCAGCGGCGCCGTGCAGGTCGATGCGCCGGGCGTTGGCGTCTACAGCACGTTCTCGGGCAACCGCTATGGACGACTGAGCGGCACGAGCATGGCAACGCCGCATGTGGCCGGCGTCGCGGCGCTCGTGCTGTCGGCCAACTCCAGCCTAAGCCCATCATCGGTGCGGAGCCTGATCGTCGCTGGCGCCGATCGCGCGATCGGGCGATCCGACTCCGCGGGCGGCGTCAACGCTGCAACCTCGGTGGCCGCCGCGCTGACCTCAACAACCAGCGGCGCCGCCAGTGCCAACGCAACCGCGAGCGGCGGCGGCCCGACCAGTCGCACCGCCTCTCGAATGTTCGGAACAATAGCAGCCGGCATGGTCAGTCCGGTGACGGATCTCTCGGAATCGGATGATGAGATGACAGAAGACCGTCACCTAGCGTCGACCAAGTCGCCTGCCGACCGGCACTTCACGCAGCTGCCCGGTCAGATCGCGAGTCGGACGACGGAGCCGGCGACTGCCCAAGCATCACGGTCGCACAGTCAGCTGGCCTTTGGTGAATGGCTCAACCACTGGCTCGCGCTCGAGCAGTGGCTGGCCGAATCAGCGGCCTCATGACTCAATCTGCAATCGTGTTCCG
>JAGQPF010000593.1 GCA_020426845.1 Planctomycetales bacterium | reverse complement strand
GGTCGCGCCCCGCAGGTTATGATAGTGCCAGTGGTCGGATTGGCGTACACGCATGTCGGCGCCATAATCTGAATGATCTGGCTCAGCAAAGTCTCGGGTAAGACTGGATGCCAAAGTCGCCGGAAGCACAAGCACGAGAAAATATTGACCGCCAGTTGGAGGCGTGCGGCTGGCTGGTGCAGAACCGCGACGATGCCGACATCGCGGTCAATCTCGGCGTGGCGATCCGTGAATTCCCCCTGGAAGGCGGCGGTGAAGCCGATTACATGCTCTACGCCGGCGGTAAGGCGATCGGTATCGTCGAGGCCAAGCCCGAGGGCTCCACGCTGACCGGTGTCGAAGTCCAGTCGGCCAAATACACGAAGGGGCTCGCCGCCCACATTCCGGCTTACCATCGGCCACTGCCTTTCGCGTATGAGAGCACGGGCAAGGAAACGCGATTCACCAACACCCTCAACCCCGACTACCGCAGCCGCGAGGTCTTCACGTTCCATCGCCCCGAGACGCTGATCGAATTTGCCCAGCAGCCGGAACAGCTCCGCGCCCGCCTGAAATCGATGCCGCCGCTCGTCCCTGGCAGCCTGTGGGATGTCCAGCAGCGTGCCATCGTCAGCCTTGAAGCGTCGCTTGCCTTCGACCGTCCGCGCTCGCTGATCCAAATGAGCACCGGCTCAGGTAAGACGTTCACCGCCGTCAACTCGATCTACCGCCTCATCCGGCACGCTGGCGCTCGCCGCATCGTTTTTATCGTGGACCGGGGCAATCTCGGCCGTCAGACCCTGAAGGAGTTTCAGCAGTTTGTGACGCCCGACGACGGTCGGAAATTCACTGAGCTGTACAACGTGCAGCACCTCCAGGGCGCCACGATCGACAAGGTCAGCCGCGTCTGCATCACCACGATTCAGCGACTCTACTCTATCCTCAAGGGCGAACCGCTCGACCCGGAGCTGGAGGAGGGCTCGTCATTCGAATCTGGCTCGCTGCTGACGAGGGAACCGATCCCCGTCGAGTACAACCCGAAGATCCCCATCGAGACCTTCGACTTCGTTTTCACCGACGAATGTCACCGGTCCATCTACAACCTCTGGCGGCAGGTGCTCGATTATTTCGACGCGCACCTTGTTGGTCTCACCGCGACGCCGTCCAAGCAGACGATTGGCTTCTTCAACCGCAACCTCGTGATGGAATACAACCACGAAAAGGCGGTCGCCGACGGCGTCAACGTGGATTTCGAGGTCTATCGCATCAAGACGCGCATGACCGATCAGGGTTCGAAAGTCGATAAGGGCTTCTACGTCGACAAGCGCGATCGCGAGACCCGTGCCCTCCGTTACGAACAGCTCGACGAGGACCTGATCTACGACGCCAAGAAGCTCGATCGCGACGTCGTCGCGCCCGACCAACTTCGCACCGTCATCAAGGCGTACAAAAATGCGCTGTTCACCGAGCTGTTCCCCGGCCGCACCTGGGTCCCCAAAACGCTCATCTTCGCCAAGGACGACTCGCACGCCGAGGACATCGTCAAGATCGTCCGCGAGGAATTTGGCAAGGGCAACGAGTTCTGCCAGAAGATCACCTACAAGACGACCGGCGTGAAGCCGGAAGACCTGATTGCCGCCTTCCGCAACTCACCGATGCCGCGCATCGCCGTCACCGTGGACATGATCGCCACGGGCACGGACATCAAGCCGCTGGAAGTCGTCATGTTCATGCGTAGCGTCAAGAGCCGCACGTTTTTCGAGCAAATGAAAGGCCGCGGTGTCCGCGTTGTCTCTGATACCGACTTTCAGGCCGTCACGCCCGACGGCGGCACCAAGGACCACTTCGTCATCGTCGACGCCGTCGGTGTCTGCGAAGCCGCCAAGACCGACACCAAGCCGCTGGAGCGCAAGAAGACGGTCTCGTTCGAGAAGCTGATCGAGGCCGTCGCCTTCGGCAGCACCGACGAGGATATTCTGTCATCCGTCGCGTCCCGCCTGGCGCGGCTCGACAAGCGCCTCAGCAAGAAGCAGCAGGAAGAGGTCAGAGAGGCCACCGGCGGCCAAAGCCTGCCGCAAATCTCCCGTGACCTGCTCGACGCCGTCGATCCCGACACGCAACTGGCAAAGGCCAAAATCGAACACAACACGGAAACCCCGACGGACGAGCAGATCAAGTCGACAGCCACGGCGATGATGAAGGCCGCCGCCGCGCCGTTGCGCACCGCCAGATCCCGCAACAAGATCATCGAGATCAAGAAGTCGTTCGAGCAGACGATCGATACCGTAAGCCTGGACGAACTGATCGATGCAGGTTTCGACGCCAAGGCGAAGGAGCGGGCGAAGCAGGCCGTCGAGTCGTTCGAGAAGTTCATCGACGAGCATCACGACGAGATCACGGCCCTTCAGGTGCTCTACAGCCAGCCCTATCGCCGCCGCCTGACGTTCACGGAGATTCGCGAGCTGTCAGAGGCCATCGCCAAACCGCCGCTCCAGCTCACGCCCGAGCGCTTGTGGCGGGCGTACGAAACTCTGGAGAAGTCCAAGGTCAGGGGCAGCGGCGGCAAGCAGCTTGCCGACATCGTGTCCCTCGTCCGCCACGCATTGAAGCAG
>JAGQPF010000064.1 GCA_020426845.1 Planctomycetales bacterium | reverse complement strand
CGGGTTCGCGCGTCGGTCGAAAGGCGAGCAATCGGTTGGACTATCCGTAGCGTGGGCATCCTCGCCCGCGAGGGGAGAGCAGCCGCTCGAACGTCTATTTCAAGAGGAGTGAGGCCCACGCGCCGACAGCAGTAGGCACACAAGTAGTGTTCTCCAACCGTCGCCTAACGGCTGAATAGATCTGGTTGCCGGGACTGGATGCGGTGCGTCGCCACCAACTCCTCAAGCTCCTCCGCCATCCAAAAGCTGAATTCGAAGAACGACTGCATATTGACGGAGATGGTGCCAAGGCCTTCGCCATCGGCGAGCACCAAGCGAGTTTCCTCGGGAGCCGGTAGGTTGGGAGTAGGGGCCGACATGATATCCTCCGTTCCGTGGGGGAGTTGGCGACTCCATTCATGGAGCCAAAACCATCCCGGGATCGCAGGACGCTTCCATTCGTCCCTCGTGTGGGGGCCACGACCGATTGTGTCGATTCCTGGCTGATCTTCTGACGAATGGAACGCCGAAAAAGTTCGCGCGAATTGTCCGTCCACCGGAGATCACGTCGGACGGGTGGTTGGCTGGCTACGTCGCGATAGAAGTTGCCTGGGCAAGCGGCTAAACTCAACGGAATGAACCAACCATTCAATAAACAACACTTCGCCGCTTGCCTTCCTTTCCTCGCCGTCTCGCTCGCCGCTGCCGGCGCCGCTGCGGACGAAAGCTGGCGAGCGCCGCTTGATTCGGTGCTCAAGACTCATTGCGTCAGCTGCCATCAGGGAGCGGAGCCCGCTGGTCAGCTGGATCTCGAGCGACTTGGCGATGACCTCGGCGATCCCGAGGTGGCGCGTCGCTGGGTGTTGGTCCACGACCGCGTGGCGGCGGGGCAGATGCCGCCGGCCGACGCGGAGCAACCGACGTCAACGCAGCGAAGCGGCTTCGTCGCCGCGCTGTCACGCGAGCTGACGACGGCATCGTCCGCACGAGGCGATGTCGTGCTTCGTCGTCTGAACCGAGTGGAATACGAGAACACCGTGCGGGACTTGTTCGGCGTCGCCGTCTCGGTTCAGGAGATTCTACCGGCCGACAATCCCACCGGCGGATTCGACAACGTGGGCGAGGGCCTGGCCGTGTCGGCCGAGGCGGCTCAGGCGTATCTACGCGCGGCAGACGCAGTGCTCGACGCCGTGTTGGGTCCCGACCAGGCGCCGAAACGCATTCGCCACGAAACGAACTTGCTCGATCAGAAGACCCACGACGGCAAGCCCGCGCTGGCCAGTCAATACGGCAAGATGTTCCGCCGCACCGCCGATGGCTTGGTGATCTTTCAATCGAACTATTGTCCAACCAACCTGGTCAACTTCGCTCGGCTGCGGGCGCCGGAGGGCACTTATCGGGTCACCATTCGAGCTCGAGCCGTTCAGAGTGACAAGCCGGTGACACTGCGTGTGTACGGTGGCGACACGATCGTCGGCCGACGCGAGAATCATGTCGCCGGGTATTTCGACGTGCCACCGGAGTGGACGACGATCGAGTTTGAAGACAAGTTGGTGGAGCCGAACGGCACCTTTCAGCCGAAGTGCTACGGCACGCGCGACACTCGCAAGGACGCGGACACTTATCCGGAGCCCGGCATCGAGATCGGAGACATCACGGTGGAGGGGCCGTTGGAGCCATGGCCGCCGGCAAGTCGTATGCAATTGCTCGGGGCAACTCGGCCGGAAGTGGCGACCTTGGAGGATGCCAAGGCGATCTTGAACCGGGTGTTGCCGTTGGCGTTTCGCCGGCCGAAAACGGACGTGGATGCGGCTCCGTTTGAGGCGATGATGGCCGCGGCAATGGCTGACGGCCGCCCCTTTCTCGACACGCTGCGACTTGGCCTGAAGGCCGTGCTCTGCTCGCCCGGCTTCCTGTATCTGGACGAGCCAGGCGTCGAGCGGCTTTCGCCGTGGGCCAAGGCTTCGCGGCTCTCCTATTTCCTCTGGTCTTCGATGCCCGACGAGCCGCTGCGGAAATTGGCGGCAAGCGGCGAGCTCGATGATCCCGCCGAGCTGCGCGAGCAGGTGGAGCGGATGTTAGCAGATCCTCGCGCCAAAGCGTTTACTAAGAACTTTGTCGGGCAGTGGCTCAACCTGCGGGAGATCGACTTCACGTCGCCCGACATGAACCTCTATCCCGAGTTTGACGAGCTGCTGCGAATCTCCATGGTGGAGGAGACCGAGCAGTTCTTCGAGGAGGTGCTGCGCGAGAATCTGAGCGTGGCTGCCTTTATCGATTCCGATTTTGTGATGATCAACGAGCGGCTCGCCAAGCATTACGGCATCCCCGATGTGGTCGGGCAGAAGATTCGACGAGTGCCGCTGCCCGCCGGGCACGTGCGAGGCGGTGTGTTGACGCAGGCCGCCGTGCTCAAGGTCACTGCCAACGGGACCAATACGTCGCCCGTGTTGCGTGGCGTCTGGGTGTTGGAGAAGGTGCTTGGAGAGACACCCCCGCCTCCGCCTTCGAATGTGGCCGCTGTGGAGCCGGACATTCGCGGCGCGACGACCCTGCGCGAGCAGCTGGCCAAACACCGCGATGTCGAGTCGTGCGCGATGTGCCACGACCGCATTGACCCGGCCGGCTTTGCGTTGGAAAACTTCGACGTCATCGGCGGCTGGCGCGACCGCTACCGCACGCTGGGCGAGGGCGTTCGCCCCGAATTCTCCCAGCACCCGATCACCTTCGCCTGGATTCGCTACCGGCTTGGTCTGCCGGTGGATGCGTCCGGCCAGACGCCGGATCAACGCCAGTTCGCCGACATCCGCGAGTTCAAACGCTTGTTGCTGGACCGTCGCGACGATGTTGCGCGAGGGTTGACTCGCCAGCTCGCCACTTACGCGCTGGGACGCCGTCTGGGCTTCTCCGACCGCCCGGCCGTGGACCAGATGGTGCGTCGCGCCGCGGCGGATGACTACGGCTTTCGATCCTTAGTCCTGACGGTGGTGCAAAGCGATCTGTTCAACCAACCTTAGCAGATGTCACTCTTGTTCCTTGCCGAAGCCAATTTATCCTCAACCGAGCTCGCTATGTCTCGCCAAAACGCCGATCCAAACAGCAACTCCATGTCGGCATCGCGACCGAATGCTCGCCGGTGGCTATGCCGTCGCGACGTGCTTCGCGCCGCGGGAGCCGCCGTGGCGCTGCCGTTGCTGGAGTCCACCGGCGCCTTGGACCATGCGATCCGGCAAGCCGAGGCCGCTGGCCCCGCCGACCCCGTCAACTCGCGCCGCAGACTGGTGGCGATCAATGTCGGGCTGGGGCTGCATGGCCCGAACATCATTCCCGATCAAGCAGGTCGTGACTACAAGTTGTCACCTTACCTGGAGGTCCTCAAGGAGCTGCGCGAGCAGTTCACCTTCATCTCGGGCGCGTCGCATCCCAGTGTCGGAGGCGGGCACGCCTCGAGCAAGTCGTTCCTCACGGCCGCCAAACATCCCAACAGCGCGGGATTCAAGAACTCCATCTCACTGGATCAGTACGCGGCCGATCGGCTGGGCACCGCCACGCGTTTTCGCTCGCTGTCGCTGACGACCTCCGGGCCCGGCTTGTCCTGGTCGGCCTCGGGTGTCGAGGTCCCGTCACTCACCAGGCCGTCGCAGGTCTATAACCTGCTGTTTCTGGAGGGGAAGCCCGCCGAGAAAGCCCAGCAAGTGCAACGTCTGCAGGACGGCCAAAGTGTGCTCGATCTGGTGGCCGCGCAGGCCAAGTCGATGCAGCTGCGGCTGAACGGACGAGATCGCGACAAGATCGATCAGTACTTCGAGGCGGTTCGTGAAGCCGAGCGTCGTTTGGCCAAGGCCGAGGCGTGGGAGCAACGCCCCAAGCCGTCCATCGATGCGCCGCCGCCGCGAGATGAGAACGACCACACGATGATGATCGAGCGGCTGGACCTGCTGTTCGGCATGATGCACTTGGCGCTCGAAACCGACTCGACGCGCTTCATGACGTTGTTCCACACCGGCATGAATGCTGTGCCGAAGATCACGGGTGTCGACACCGACTATCACATGCTGTCCCATCACGGCCGTGACGAGGCCAAAATTGCCCAGCTGACGATCGTTGAGGTCGAGACGATGAAAGCTCTGGGGCGATTCTTGCAGCGGCTCCATGAGAGTCGGGAGGGCGGCGCCTCGCTGCTCGATCAGACCATGGTGCTGTTTGGTTCGAATTTGGGCAACGCCAGCAGCCACGACACCAAGAACATGCCGATGTTGCTCGCGGGCGGAGGCTTCCGCCATGGCCAGCATCTGGCGTTCGATCGCGACAACAACTATCCTCTGCCCAAGTTGTACGTGACCATGCTGCAACGCCTGGGGTTGGAGGTCGATCAGTTTGCCGACACCGCCGGCAGCATGGATGGGCTCAATTAGGAGACGTCAATGCTCGTGGCTCGCGTTGAGGTGACCGTGGTCGAAGTGCCGCAGACGGCGCCGTTGGCGCCTTATCGGTCGCATTTGCGCAGCAGCTCCACGACTCGCAGCGCCATCGCCCGCGTCGACACGGACACGGGGTTGACCGGCTGGGGCGAGTGCAACGTGAATTTCCTGGCCGGCGTGAGTGGCGACGGCATGCAGGCGGACGCTCAGTGGTTGGTCGGACGCGACCCGAGCAATCTCGCGCAGTTCCATCTCACGTGTCCGCTGGAGTCGCGGTTAAAGTCGGCGCTCGAGCTCGCGTTATGGGATCTGCGCGGCAAGGCAGCTGGGCAGAGCGTTTCGCAATTGCTGGGAGGAGTCATTCGCGACCGCGTCGAGCTCGCCGCCTGCATGGGCATTCAGTCCTACGAGCGCGCCGGCGAGTTGGCGACTTGGTATGTCGAGCAAGGCTTCGGCACCTTGAAGACCAAGGCCGGCGCCGACATGGAGGAGGATCTGGCGATGGTGCGTGGCGTCCGCGATGCCGTCGGCGATCGACTGAAGCTGCGGATCGATCCCAATTGCGCCTACTCGCGCGAGCAGGCTGCGGAGCTTGCCCGCCGGCTCGAGCCCTATCGGCTCGAGTATCTGGAGCAGCCGCTGACGGCCGAGCCGCTTAGCGACGCCGCCTGGCTGCGGGCTCAGACCCAAACCCCCATCGCGTTGAATGAAAGCGTCGTCGGTCCGGACACCGCGTTTCGAATTCTGCAGGCCGAAGCCGCTCAGTTTCTGTTGCCCGACACACACATCGCCGGCGGGATCTGGCCGTGCGTCCAGATCGGCTGGATCTGCGAGGCGGCCGGTGTGCCGTGCATCATGCACTGCGGCCACGATCTGGGCCCGAAAACCGCCGCGATGGTTCACGTGGCGGCAGCGTGCCCGGCATACTCCCTGGCGAACGACACCACCTACTACGGTTTGGAAGACGACATCTTGGTCGAGCGGCTCACGATCGAGCAGGGGCGGATCGCGGTCCCGACTGCCCCGGGACTCGGCATCGAGGTCGACCCCGTTCGGCTTGAGCGCTATCGCGTTGGCTAACGCTGACCTGGGACAGTCCGGCGCTTGCCTCGGTCTACGGTGAGGAAGGCCTTCAGCCTTCGATGTGTTGGGCCAACTAACCCGGGGCGGCGCTGCGCTAGCCCCGGGCTACGTTGAAGAAGGCCTTCAGCCTTCGATGTGTCGAGCTGACAAACCGGGGCGGCGCTGCGAGAGCCCATGGAAGGTGTCGCGCGCCCGCACCAACTCAGCGCGTCACGCGCACAAGCCCCGCAAGGGGCGACAGATGTTTGCCATGGGCGCGAGCCCATGGAAGGTGTCGCGAACCCGCACCAACTCGGCG
>JAGQPF010000592.1 GCA_020426845.1 Planctomycetales bacterium | reverse complement strand
TTGACGCAAACCACGGTTGGCGAGAATCCTCTCGGCGAACTGCATCAGGAGAAGTGAGTTTAAGACAGTCTTAGCCGGGAAATCGCGACAAGGTAAATCGGATAATAAATCGGATAAGACAGTCTTAGCCGGTAAACCGATCGAACTGCCGGATGAGGAAGTCTGCTCGTCGCACGGGGCTTCGTCGCACGGGGCTTCGTCAACGACGTTCGGCGCCGGGTGCTCTGCCGGCTGCGAGGTGTTCTCCACAACGCCGGGGATCGCGAGCGACGCGTGCCGCGCGTTGTTCAACACGTAGCCCCGCAGCACGATGGGCGGAGCGTTGGCGCCGGGATGCAGACGCTCGCGGGGCGGCGGCACGCCCGTGTCGGCCATGGTCAGCAGCGGAAACTCCGGGTGCGAGTACGGCGTCAAGTAACTGTCGGCATAGAACGACTCCAGTTGCTCCAGCTCGCGGGCGTCATCTTCCCGAGCGGGGTTGGCCTCGCGCTGGTGGATCTCCTTGAACGCCGCGGCCGACTCCGCTCGAAATCGCCGGCGGATCGAGCTGTGCAACGAGTCCTCCACTCGATTCACCATCCCCGCCACCAGCTGCTGCAGATCATCGTAGAGCATCGCGCCAATGATTTCGTCGAGCGTCTTCAGCAAGCGATTCTTGTAACGCTCTTGCCAGCAGTGGCCTTGTGTCCCTCTCTCTCTGTTGCAAAGACGCGATATCGACTCTTGTAAGCGGCCGCAGAACCAGCTGATGTTGCCCAAGTTCTTGCGAATCATCGGCAGATACTTCTCGTCCGTGCGACCTCGCTGCAAGAGCGATTGCACCTGCTTGTCCGTCACCTGCCGATCCCAGACTCCGTTGCGAAAGGTGGGCCAAGCGAGCTGCCAACGCCAGGCGACCTCCTCGTCCGACCAGGTGCTGACAATGTCCGGCCTCGATCTCAGGACACCATGGAAGTGATTCGAAAGTAGGTTGTAGCCTCCGACGTCGACAGCGAACACGGAGGCCAGGTACTCGATCAGCGACTCCATCCAGTGTCGGCGGTAGCCATGGTCGACGCCCGTCCGCCGGTCGACTCCCAACAGCCAGATGCTCTGGACGCACCGGTTCCAGACATGATGCGTTTGGATCTGCAATGGGTCCATCTTTTCGCAGCGCGCAGCGTCCGGCATGGCGCAGCCCTCCTTGAATGCGTGGCCAACAGGTCAAAACCTGCAGCTTAGCCAAGACTGCTCCAATCGCCGCGTAGAAATGCGACCTGATGCGACAACAGTGCGGCACTCCGTAGCGGAGAGATGGGCAATGAGCCCTCGCCAATGATCAGGTTGCCGGCAGTTCTGCGAATTCGTGTCCGGCAAAGCTGCCCGATGGTGATCCACTGGTAGGAGTGGCCGTGGGCTGCAGTCGTCCGACTCGAAGAATGCGGAGAGAGCGATGCGTAATTACTGGCTGTGCCTGGCCGTTGCCATGGGGATCGCGTCGCTGGAGGGGAATGCTCCGGCTCAGGGGCAAGAGCGGCTGGCCGCCGAATCACGCTCAACCGCCCGCACCGGGGCTCTGCAGAGCGACACGGGACGCCAGGCCGGCGCCCAGTCGACCGCCGTGCTGGTCGACGGCGTGCTCACGATCCTTGGCTCTCAACACCACGACAGAATCGTCATCGCGCGCGATTTGATAAACTTGAATACGCTCAATGTCTTTATGGGAACAGGCGGTCCCTCCGGGCCGGTCCTACTCCAGTGGAGCGCCGTGCAATTCGACATCAACATGGTCTCTCACATTCTGGTGATGACCTACGAAGGCAACGACCACGTCTTCAATCTGACCAACACCACCAGCACGATCTACGGTGGAGACGGCAACGACAAACTGATCGGCGGGTCGTCGTCGGATGCCATCTACGGAGAAGGCGGCGGAGACATCATCTTCGGCGGACTTGGCGTCGACGCTCTGTATGGCGGCGACAGGTCCGACGTGCTGGTCGGCGGCCCACCCGGCGAACTCTTTTATGACGCCACCAACGGCGACTTCTCCATGGGCGCCAACGGGGAAAGCTGGGGCGTCACCCTGCAGAAATGGCTCGACACCGGAGACGACATCGACGAACAAAACGACTACCTCAATGGAGGCGCCGATGCCGATCTCTACGTCACCGAGTCGGTGCTCTACGAACAGCAGAATGCTCCCTTCGGAGTCTGGCTTCAGTATGAGACGCTGGCAGGCTTCACGCCCGGACTCGACTGGACGATCGACTGACTTCAGGCAGTCACCTTCGACGTCACCTTCGCCCAAAGCGCAAGTATGACGCCTTGCCCAGGGCGGGAAGCATCGCGAGAGAAGCAATCTCTCGGCGTTTAGAGTTGTCCACGATGCGGCTGCGACGCCAAGGCTGACTACTGTTCGGCCAGTGCGCGGCGGACGTCGTCCGTGAACTGGCCGATGGACTTCACGGCATCTCCTGCCGCGAAGGTACGCGTCAAACTCACTCGACGCTGCTCCGAATACGCCGCCTTCATCGAGTGCTCCTTGCCCAACAGCAGGCTTTCTCCCCCGCGGCCGATGGCAACATCCAATCGGCTCAGATTCGCGGCGGTCACGAGCCGCCGAGTCTCCTCGAACTGCGCGCGGCTGATGTTGTAGCCTTGTTCATCCGTCAACGGCTTGAAGATCACCACATAGGCCTTCACGTTCGGCAACGACGCAAGCTGTTGATCCAACGCCTGCAGCGCCTTCCAAACGGCCGGGCCTTCCTCGCGGGTATAGACACTGATGACACGTTGCTGGCGGTAACGCCCCGCCAGACACGTGTTGCGATTGACACTTCGAGGCAGCGCGGGCGACTGAACGATCCAAGTGGTCGAATTGGGCAGCACACAGCCAGGATCTGCGCCACGCGGGATCTCGGGCTCGTCGGCCGCCGCCTCAATGTGCAACATGGAAGAAGCCAACAACATCGAGGCATAGCAAAACGCGTAGGTGGGAGCTTTTGACATGGGGCGACTCGATGATCATGGGAGGGAGAAATACACGGGAACAAGTCCGCGTCCGGGCGCCTGTGTTTAGCTATGTCGCTCGGAACCCCGTTTGAGTTCAATTGTACGCCCTGTTGGCAGTGGAAGGGCCGCTTCGCGCAGGTTGTTCGCACTCCGTCGGGACGTCAGGACTCATGAAAAGCTAAAAGTTGCTTGGAAACGGACGTCTGCAATGTAGTCGCGCATTGAGGCCCTTGGCAACTGTGTGTCGCTCCCGCGGCCCTGCCGGGCTCGTTCGCGCGACTTTCTTGATTAAGGCGATTGCCGCGCACCATTCCACGGGCTTGCGCCGGCTTGCGCCCGTGGCTAACGTCTGTCGCCCCTGCCGGGGCTTGTGCGCTTGGCATGTGTGGTGGAGACGATGGCTGCGCGCCCTTTCCACGGGCTTGCGCCGGCTCGCGCCCGTGGCTAACGTCTGTCGCCCCTGCCGGGGCTTGTGCGCTTGGCTTG
>JAGQPF010000591.1 GCA_020426845.1 Planctomycetales bacterium | reverse complement strand
GGAACGATGACTTGCCTCGTCAACGGGTGCTGAACGTCGTGGACGTAGAGGGCAGATTCGGCGCGTAGATGGCCGCTGGCCGCCCGTTGAAGTACTCCCAATCGTAAACACGAACGGACGTGCTAGAGAATCCGATTCGATTCAAGCGATCGAGGCCCGCGCCGCCGTAGGCGAGTGTGCTGCCGGCGGTCGTCTCAAATAGCAACAAGCTGTCATCACCAGCGCCTAGGTTCGCGGTCAGTGAATCACAATGGCAGAACGAGATCGCGGCGTCATCGTCGCCGCCGCCGGTGTTCATGGAGAGGGACTTCAGGTCCATGTCTCGTAGCGTCGCCGTGTCGGCTCCGGCCCCTTGGTTGATCCAAAGATAGTCGACCCCGGCCGCGTCCATCACGACTCGGTCAACACTAAGATCCCCGGAGTTTCCGCTGGCATAGGTGGTGATGAAAGCGTATTCGGCGACGAAGAACGAGTCGAGGATTGTCACGTCATCCGACCCGTCACCGGTGTTAATTGACAACGCCTTGAACAGGGAGCTCCAGCGATTGCAGTGCACGCCGAGCAGCGTGACGTCGTCGTTTCGCGGCCCCGTGCCAATCCAGAGTGTGCCCTGGTAGTTGAGCGTCATCTCGACCAAGTCATCGTCGTCGCTCGAGCTTTGCGAAGCGCCGACATCGATCGAGACATGTCGAAAACTGATGTTGCTTTGGATCCGCAAGGTGTCATTGCCATCGCCTAGATCGACCGTCAAGTCGTGCGGGGCCAAAACCAAGACTTCCGGGCGACCGTAGATGGTCCCGTTCAAGTTGGTGATTCGCAAAAAGTCGCGGTGAATCGTCGCGTAGGCGATCAGGATCACGTCGTCGCTGCGAGGCTCGACGGACTCAATATAGAGTCGGCCACCATCAACCGCCACGCGAACATCGCCGGCCCGACAGACCGTTACCGAAGCAAATGCCAGAATCGCCGCCGCAGAAATCGCGAGACGTTGCATGTCAAAACTCCCCGTGCAAGTTGGAATAGGGGTGCCACACAGCACCCCGCCATCCCGCCTAGCGCAAACAAGCGATGACTGTTACAACCTTGCGTCGGAGATTTCGAGCAACATACGGCGCCTCTGGGCATCGGATTGTTCATTGCTCTTCATGGCGGCTGCGCCGTCCGAGACAAGCGTGGGATGCGCGGCGATGCGTCGTAGTCCATCAAGTGTCAGTTGGGTGTCGGCAACCTTAACGCTGACAAGCGACTTCATGGCGAACAGCAGATCGATGCTCTCGTCCGTGACGCCTGTGTTGCGAAGATCCAGCGTCTGCAGGCTCGGAAACTGCGATGCGATGGCTGCAACTCCATCGTCCGTGACGCGTGTCCGCGACAAAAGCAAGGACTTCAAATTGACGAGTCCCTTGAGTTGCCGAATATCATTGTCGGCGCAAGTGGAGTCATGCAGATCCAGGTCTTCCAACGTGGTGAGGCTCGCCACCATGCCAAGCAAATCGCCGTCAAGCGCGCGCTGACTCGGACGAATCGCGCCGATTTCAGGATAATAGAGGCCACGTGGATTGAGTTTCAACGACTTGGCCAACACGAGGTCTTGGCGAGTGACCCGTCGCATCCAATTCGGCACGGCGATGGTCGATATTTCAGCGTCAGCAAGTAGCGAGGGAGGCAAATCGACGTCTGCAGGAAACTCGGTTAAAGCCTGAATGATGGCTTGTTGGCGGGTCGCACGTTGAATCCGCGGAACAATCAGGCAGCCCGCCACAAGGCACCCTAAGGTGACCAGGACCAGCAGCGTTCTCAGGCGAAATTTCAGGCGAAATCTCAACATGCTTGATTGACTCTCGAACAAGACCGCCGCGCCCACCTCGCACATCCTAACGTATGGTCGAGATCTCCCTGTATCACAAAGCAAATGTAAGTTCTAAAATGGCCTTTCGTCGACGCATGATGTTGTAATGACGGCGCAGAGTAGTCGGCGTGGAGGGTGACGGCAGATGCTGACATCTCGCCACGGCCGCGGTGAACCCGATTCCGGTGGCGAGCTGCATTCGATGACAGACCAACCAAGTCCCCGCCGCACCTTTGAGCCGCAGTCAATCGCTGGTTCTCCCGATGAAGTTTCGGCCGAGAGTTTGAACGAACCAAAAGCGAACGAGACGAACGAGACGGTGGACTTAGCGCCATCGCACGGTCCCACGTCGTTCAACGAGACGGTCGGCGCCGACACCGCCCCGGCGCCGGTGGATGCCACCATCGATATGCCGCCCGTCGCCCCCTCCGTCGATGGCGCAACAGCGTCCGCGAGTGGCCGCCAAGCCTCGCCCCGTTCATTTGGTGAGTACGAGTTGCTGGAGGAGATCGCTCGGGGCGGCATGGGAGTGGTTTACAAGGCGCGGCAAACCAAACTCGACCGCATCGTCGCCCTGAAAATGATTTTGACCGGGCAGTTCGCCAGCGACGCGGACGTGCAGCGATTCCATGCCGAAGCGCGAGCCGCGGGGCAACTGGATCACCCGGGCATCGTGCCCATTTTTCAGATCGGCGAACTGGATGGTAAGCACTACTTCTCCATGGGGTTTGTCGACGGAGAATCGCTGCAAGATCGCATTCACCGCGGCGTCATCGGGCCGCGCGAGTCGGCGGAGTTGGTGAAGGAGGTTGCCGAAGCAGTCGCGGCCGCGCACGCGCAGGGAGTGGTGCATCGCGACTTGAAGCCCGGGAATATTCTGATTGGATCCGATGGCCGCGCACGAGTCACCGACTTTGGACTGGCCAAGTCCGTGTCCTCGACCTCCGACAGCGCGGTGACGATGACCGGCCAGGTGCTCGGGACGCCAGCCTACATGCCACCCGAGCAGGCAGCGGGCCGGATCGAGGAGATTGGCGAATGCTCCGACGTCTATGCCCTGGGCGGTGTCCTCTATTGCATGGTGACCGGGCGTCCGCCGTTCCAGGCGGCCAGTGTTGTCGAAACGCTCAGGCAAGTCATGGAGTCTCCCGCCGCGTCACCCCGAGTTCTGAATCCCGCCGTCGATCGCGACTTGGAGACGATCATCCTCCGCTGTTTGGAAAAAGCTCCGCGAGACCGGATCGAATCGGCCCAAGAGCTGGCGCGGGAGCTCGAGCGTTATTTGGCGGGAGAGCCAATTCGGTCTCGCCGCCTTGGCGCCGCCACCAAGGCGTGGCGATGGTGTCGGCGCCGCCCCGCGCTGGTCGGCATGGTGTTGGCCTGCGTGGCCGCTTTGGCCCTGCTGCCCGCGCTGCTCAGCACCCGCAGGGCCGCCGCTGCCGCGCAAGAGGTCAGCCGTCTGCAGATCGAGCTGGAGTCCGAGTTGGAGCAGCTGACACTCGATAGCGACTGGAGCCGCGTCCAGACGCTCGCCGAGCGATTGCGCGGACTCAACCCCGACGTCGGTGAGAAAGCCCTGTCCAAATTCGACGCGACAGCGGTGAGTCGCATCCGCTCGGCGCTGCAGCAGCCGCGACTGACGGACAACCAACTGGCGGCCACTAAGGCGGCCATCGCCAGGTTGCCAAGCTCCGTGGCGGAACGCGAGCAGCTGGCGCAAGCCGCAGCCCAGCGCACATCCACTTGGATTCTCGATTATGAGATCCATTCCGAAGACGCGGAGTTCGCGAGCTACTTTGAGGAGCGGACGCTGCAACGCGACCGTGGAGAATCCGGCGGCGAAGTCTGGAGGTCGTCGCTGCGGCTGCCGGCTCAAGCCTGGACCGAGACAGCCACGCCGGCTCAGCAACGAGCGCCACTGCACGCGATCGCCTCACCGCAACGCGGCGACAGCCGCGTGGTGGCGGAGTTCGAAGCCGACTGGGAACAGTCCCACGAAGTGGGGATCGCGATGAACGCGGTGAACGGCGAGGGCTACGACTTTGTGCTCACGTGCCCTTGGCGGCGCGGCGACCCCGTCGCAGCTTCGTCCTATGACAGCGAGCGTCGCACGGTTTGGACACTGGCTCAAGAGCGAGCGCACTTTGGCGAATTTCGGGTCGAGATTCGCCGAGCGGGCAGACTCATGTTGCGAGACACCGTTTCGGCACAGGATGTCCCTGTCGGCCGCCTGCGTCTTGAGGCTCAGCGAGTGGATGGCATGCTTCGTCTGCAGGTCAATCAGATCGCATTCTACGAAGTGCTCGATCCGTTTGAGCTCCGCCCAGCCGACGAAGGCGTGACGGGCGTGAGAATGCTGAATTCGACCACGCTTGCCGCGTTGTTATGCGAGCATCGGCAGCAGGAACACCAATCCGCGCTGCGGGAGGCGGATGCCAGTTACGGCGCCGGACAGTATGCCATCGCCCTGTCAGCTTACCAGCAGCTGACGGGGAAGCATGGCGAGAACATCGAGCAGGAGCTTGCCTTCAAACGCGCACAGTGTCTGTTGAACCTCGATCGCAAGCCGGAGGCAATGGAGTTGCTGCGGGCGCTGTCGGGCGCAGACGGCGAGCGTTGGCCGGCGCTGGCGGCGATCGCGCTCTGGGATGCGGCCGTGCAGGAGGGCGACGAGGGAACGGAAGCCGCGATGTTCGAGCTGCTCTCCACGCGTTTCGCCCAGCAGGCGCCGGCCTTGGTGGACGAGGAGACCAGGGGACGCATTTTGAGATCGGCGATTCGCGGCTTCACCACGTTGACCAATTTGCTGACACCCGGCGCCAGCCGGCTGGAGCGAGTCGAACGCGCCGCCGCGGTGGACCGGATGCTCAGCGCCGATGGCCAAGGAACGGTGCCCGTCCGCTACGAGCTGGCGCGCGCATTGCGGCTCAATGGGCAGCATGAGCGGGCAACACAGATCTTGAAGGAAAACTGGGAACGCACTCGCAACGCCTGGGATTGCCGCCACTACGCGCGAATCCTGCGAGTGGAGGGCCAATGGGACTTGGCCGACGCCGCCGTGCGCGAGGCGTTGGCCATGCCCTCCACGCCGCGTCGCACCGCGATGCTGCTGATCGAGCGGGCGAGGAATCGCGCGCCGCGCGGGGACGACGCGGGAGCCGAAGTGGATATCGACGCCTCCATCGAGCTGGACGAGAGCGTCACGGCGTTGTTTGTCAAAGGCTGCCTGATGCGACGCCGCGGCGATCTAGAGGGCGCCCGAGAACACTGGGCGCGCGGATATGCCCTGGCCCGGCGCACGGAGCGTTCCTTTAACTGGATTGACACGACCAACCTGCAAATGATCGCCATGGGCGGTCTCTCCCAAACGCTCACTTCGGAGGACGCAATCGCGTTTCACAAGCAGTTCGGCGGACAGGCGCCAACGGGAATGATCGGCGTGCTCCGTTCTCTGGTCTCCGCGGAGCAGATGCCGCAGTTGCTGACAGGAATGTGGCATCTTGGTCGGGCGAATGAACTGGTGGAGCAGCTTGCCTTCGAGACCGTCTCGGTCCACGAGCGGCTGTTCATCCCCGTATCTCTGGCCGGCCACTGGCTACTGCTGGACCGGGCCTTCGGCAAGCTGCCCAGTGCGGACGACGAAGCGGTTTGCTGGGAGCTGCAGCGGCAAGCACTGCAACGCTTGCTTGTCGATCAATCACTCTCCATGTCGCAAGTCATGCAGTTGGGCTTTGCCTGGAAAGGCACGTTGAACCTGCTGGGCTGGGGTGGCGTCCAAGCGTCGCTCGAGCCGGAACTGCGGGCGCGCTTTGCCTACGTGCTCGCCCATAAACTGCTCCGCCAGGGCAATCGCGACGATGCCCGAAAACTGCTCGAGACCGCGGCCGAACCGACGTCCCCCGAGACCATCCGCTCGTTGGCCGCCAATTCCCTGAGACTGCTGAGCCAGGGGCAGGGGCGCCTTGTATTCCAAAACGAGTGCCCTCGGGAAATGCGACTGGAATTGTCACAAGGCGACGCCCGCCAAGTCGTAGAACTCGCCCCACACACCACGGAGGCCGTCACGTTCGATTTGGCAACGGGGAAATGGGGAGTGTCGATATCGGAAGCAGACGGAATGCAGATTGCCGAGCGACAACAAGGCGGACCACTGCTATTTCAATTGGGCGCGGCCGAGGCGATCGCACTAGACAGCATCGCCGTCGAAGCGGGCAAGACAATCGATGTTCACGTGCGCACCAGTTGGTCGGAGGCAGCGACGGCTCGACTTCCCGGCCCGCTGGACCGTCCCGCTTCTATCGCGTCGCAAGCCGTGCCCAACGCAACAACACACTGGCAACTGACGCGAGTGGGCATCTCCGGCCGCAGCAGCGCGGCGTGGAGCCCCGACTCGGCATGGCTGGCAATCTCCGGTGAAGGAGAGCGCGGGTTTTCTCTGCATGCCGTCCCTGCCCCCGACCAACTCCCTCACCAAATCGTCTTGGGCCACCAAACAAGCGTTGTTTCGCTGGCGTGGTCACCGGGTAAAGATCGTTTGCTGAGCGTTGACGCGATGGGCGAGTGCTTGGTCTGGGACATCCAGGCAAGGAAGTTGGTGAGACGCTTGCGATTTCCTCAGCGGATTCACACCGTCAACTGGTCACCCGATGGCCGACGGTTCGTGGCGGCAAGTCTGAACGCCGGCGTTTGGATCGTGAACCTGGATGACCTGTCCCAGCGGCGCGTCTTTCAGGGTACCTATGTGACCGGCGTCGAGTGGCAACCGAGTGGCGCCTGGCTGTTGATCCTCGACGTGGGTGGAAAGGCCATGGCACAGTTGGTCGACAGCGAGGGCGACCAACGGTCTCGGCAACTCGGGGAAGGAGCGAATTGCTGCACTTGGACCAGCGACGGCAAGCAGATCGTGTTGGGCCTTCGCGACGAATTGGCGCTGTTCGACCTGGAGGGAAATAAGATCCGCGGCGTGCCCCGGCAGTACACAAACCACGTCGCTGCGCGCCCGAACTCGCACGCCGTCACCGCGACCGGCTGGGGAAGCCAATTGGTCTACTGGGACACTACCACCAATGAAAGCCGATCCGGCCGCGGCGCCATGGCCGGAAGTTGGTGGCGTCCGGCGGGAGATCAACTGGCAATTCGCGGGGAATCTGGAATTCAAATGGTCGACCCTGAGTTCGCTCCAGGGCAGTTCATCGGGCAGACACATCCCCTGGCGACGCCCTTCGGCGTCGCGTTGCTGCCGAACGACACGCTGTTGGTCGCTTCGGCTTGCGGTGTGGAGCACTGCGGAGCAACGGTCGCGTCTGAGGCATCCCATGCGACGATGGACGCTGGTGTCGTGCACTTTGCTCGGGCGGTCGATGGCCCACAATTTGTCACCATGCGTCCCGACCGCAGGATCGAGGTGTGGAGTTGGGACGAGCTGGGAAAGTGCCGGCCCGTGGCGAGATCCAAGCAACCGTTTCCCGGCACCGCCTGGCAAATGGCCGCCTCGCAACAAGGCCGCACCATCTTCGTTGTCACCTACAACCAACTTCATGTGTGCAGGTTGGCATGGGATGAAGCGGCCCCGAACACTTCCGCTGATGCCGCCCCGTTGGAAGTCGACATGCAAGTGGAGCCGCTCGGACAATTCGAGAACCCGAGTTGCCTGGCCGCCGATCCGCTCGGCGATTGGGTGGCCGTTGGCAGAAAGTACGGTCCTGCCATGCTGGTCCACAACCAGACCAAGGAGCGGGTCGCCCTGAGCGACGGGAATGACACTCGGTATTTGCTGTTCAGCCGCGACGGTCAGCAATTGCTCGGCGGCGGCGCCAACCTGCGACGTTGGCGTCGCGACGATTGGTCAACGAACGACTCGGTGGCGACGACGGACGGCGACCAAAAGCGGCTCGTGTGGATCGACGAGGCACAGACGCAAGTAGCGACCGTGTCCGAGCAGGGCGCGATCGGGAGATGGGACGTAGCCACCGGTCGTTGGGAAACGCTGCTGCCCGCGTGCGGGCCTGTCGCGGCGATCGATCTGGATCCCGCATCGGGCCTTGCGGCAGTGGGACTGGTCAATGGCTTCATCCGCACGGTGGACCTGCGCCGACAACGACTCGTTCATGTCGCGGCCGTCACTCGGGAGGGAGGATTGGCGAGGTTCACGGCGGGCGGCATGCCGATTGCCGTCGCCCCCGAGGCCTGGAGCGACTTGGGCGTCGTCGTGTTGGACCGCGATGCCTGCCAGCAGTGGATTCCGGCCAAGTCGTTCTTCGGCTCCGTGCCCGGAAGCAACTAACGGCACGTTGGCGGCCTCATCGTGGCATGTTCCTGTCATCGGCTTTGGGAGACGACTGGCGTTGTCGCCAGGCCCAGCGAAACAGGTTGCGGGTGTCGACGTATCGCGCGTCGCTGGAGGTGGAGCCCAGCACGACGACAATCAGTTCGTCGCCATCGCGCTGGCCGATCGAGACGAGACACGCGCCGGCGGCCGAGGTGGTCCCGGTCTTCATCCCTCGGTAGCCCTCGCGGGTCAGCAGCCGATTCGTGTTCTTCCAAAGCAGATTGCGGCGGTAGCCGCCGGCGCCGACCACGGTGCATCCGCGCTGAGCAGTGTTGACGTAGTCGGCGAAACGAGGCGTGGCGAGCGCCGCGCGAGCGAGCAGCACAAGATCCGCGGCGCTGCTTACATGGCCGGGCTCCGTGAGCCCGTGCGGATTGCGAAACGTCGTGCGGCTCATCCCCAACTGTTTGGCTCGCTCATTCATGGCGGCGACAAACTGCAACACGCTGTCGTCGGCGGCCCCGTCGCGTGCTCCATCGCTCGGCCCATCGCTCGGTCCATCGGCAGGCGTGCTTTCGTCTCCACCCGCGCGCGAGCCAAAATGCTCGGCAATCGCAATCGCTGCGTCGTTGCCCGAGGGCAGCAACAAGCCGTACAACAATTCGCGCACCGGCAGCCGCTCTCCCCGGCGAAGCGTTGCCGACGAGCCCGGTGTCTCATCCGCTCGCCGTGAAAACTCGACCTCCTCCTCAAGCACGTCACTCCGGCGAGCAGCGAGCTCCAATACCAACAGCGCTGTCATCAACTTTGTGGTGCTGGCGATATCGCGAGCCTCGTTGGCGCCGGCTGACCACAACAACTCGCCGCTCTTGCCGCTCTTGGCGTCGGCAATCGCCCACGCTTTGGCTGTCACTAACGGCGGCCCCTCGAGCGAGTCGGCCGACGAGCGGGCTGGCGCTTGCCGATTCACCTGATCCGGTTCGGGCACGGCGGCAGCGGGCACGATGGTCCCCAGCGAGCGCCAGACGTCGGCCGACACGACGCCGTCGACAGCCAGTTTCTCCTGTTCTTGAAATCGCTCGACCGCCGCCTTGGTCGCGGGTCCAAAGTCGCCATCGACCGACAACTGCGGCGACGGACGCAGACGCTCGTTCAAGGTGCGTTGCAGATCTTCCACGAGTTGTCCACCGGCGCCGACCGACAACCGTTCACTGCCGGCGTCCCCGGCGCTCGCGTCGCGATGGAAATGCGAGGCCACCGCGCGGCCGACCTCCCCGATCAGCACCTCGGCCACGTTGTCCTTGGCCCAACGTCGATCCTCGTTCTCGGCGGTGAGCACGCACACGGCGACAGGCCCGGTCGAGCAATAAAGAATTCCGGCGTCGGTGCGAACCCGAGTCACGGCGCCCGTCTTATGCGCGAGCTTCACGCCAGCGGGCAACCCGCGACGGAGCTGTGAATCATCCTCGTTGGCAAGCAGGTGCTCCAGCATGGCTTGGCTGCTTGCCTCGCCGAATTCGTGGCGTTGCAGTTTCTCCAACAGCGCGATGGTCTCGGCCGCCGTGGTCGAGCCAAGCCCGAAGCGGCGGCTACGTTCGGGATCGACGCTCGTGTCGCGCCGAAACACTTTGGCGTGAATCCGAGTGTGAGGCCAGCCGAGTTTGGCCATCGTCTCACTGGTCGACTTCAATCCAATCTGATCGAGCACCAGGTTCGTGGCCGTGTTATCCGAATAGGCGATCATCAATCGAATCGCATCGCGGACCGACAGCGACATGCCGGGCGTAAAGTGCTTGGTCAGAATGCCCGAACCGGGCGCCATGTCGGCTCGCTGCAGCTCGATTCGCTGCGACAAATCCAGCGCGCCGGCGTCGGCCTGCCGATGAGCCTCCACCATCACGGCCAACTTGATCAAGCTGGCCGTGGGCATCTCCGCGTCAGCCCGATGCTCGAACGACTCGCCGGTCGTCAAATGCTTCACGGCGACCGCAACTTGGCCGCGGTGTTTCTCCAACAGCGGCCGGATCGCCGCTTCAAGCGGCGCCGACATGCGACTCGCCACGGGCGCGTGAGCGAGCCCTGCCTCGGGCGTGGCTTGTGCGCACACCGAAGCGCCGCACAGCAGCATCCCCAACCACACCCTGATCACAACCATACGCATTTCAAAGCCCTCGCTGGAGCACCTTCCAATCACGCCGATTCATAAATTCCGTGGCATCGAGAACCGACTCCACAGACCCTCCGTCAAGCCAGACGCGGCAGACCTCGATGGCCGCATCACAGCCTCTCACGACGATGCATGCAGAATCTTCGAGGCCGAAAAACGGCCCGAGTCGAACACAATAATTCGATTCGACAAGATGAACTTCGAGCAATGGCCGCTCCCATTCAACTCTTCCGCGGCCCCGATTGCTAAAGTCAACCTGCCGATTCGTCCCGTCGGCAATTCCGAAAGCCAGGGAAAAATCGCCATCACGATAGGGCAGGTAGCCACGCCGAAAAGCATCGCGAATCAATGGCTCGAGAACTTCCTCGATCGGCCATACTTCGCTTTCGCTCCAAAAGACTCTTTCCGACATCGACATTTTTTCTCACGGAGGCACGGAGACACGGAGATGTATTCGCGTCGTGCTCTTGAGTGAACTCAACTTCAGCGTTCGAAGTCAGACATTGAGTCGTAGACCGCCCCGGTAGTTCGCGATGCCGCCCCGCAGACCGTCGTACCAGTCAAGAACCGTGTGAACGCGTCGGCCCCCAATTTCGCAATGGGCGACGCTCCGCGGGCAACTGCCATTTCAAGCTCCGTGTCTCCGTGGCTCCGTGAGAGAAATTGCGCGCCGCCAATCCGCGATTCGGAATGCTGCGTCGACCATCACAGGCTGGCAGCCTGTGCCACGACCATCACAGCCTGGCAGCCTTTGCCACGACATCCACAGGCTGGCAGCCTCTTAGAGGCTCCAGCCTTTGCGGGGCTCGCGTGTCAGGAACGGCTCGGCTTCGGGGCAACCCTCCGCTCGCATCTCCTTGGCGTTCCAGCGAATGCGTTTGCCGACTCGGAAGGCGACATTGCCGAGGTGGTTCGCCTCGGTGAGCGGCCCGGCGTAGGAGAACGGGCTGTCGGTCGGCTCGCCGCTGCGGCAGCACTGCAGCCACTGCTCATGGTGGCCCGGCGAGGGCGGGATGGTCTGGGGAGGCGGCGTGAAGTCGGTGAACTTGTCCTCGGGCAGTAACGTGTGCTGGCGATAGTCGGCCAAGATCATGCCTTTGCTGCCGACGAACAGCACGCCATTGGCCCACTGGGGAATGGACTTCTCCTGCCAAATCTTCGGCTTGTGGCTGCCCTGGTACCAGTAGAGATCACAAGCCGGCAGCGGGCCGCGCGCCGCATACTCGTACTTCACGTGCATCGACGCGGGCGCAATCTCCGGATGAGGCGACGGACCAAACGCCTCGACGGCCACCGGGGCGTCGAGCTTCAACGCCCAAAACGGCAAGTCGATCCAATGGCTGCCGAGGTCCGACATCGTGCCGTTGCCAAAGTCCCACCACCGATACCAGCGCGGCCCGGGAAAGTAGGATTCGTGGAACGGCCGGTAGGGCGCCGGTCCCAGCCACAAATCCCAGTCCAGCTCTGGCGGAGGCGTCTGGGACTCCGTCGGCCGTTCGGCGACGAAGAAGATGTCACCGTTCTGTTTCGCCTCTTGCTCGGACTGCAGGCCCCAGGCCCGCGATACCCAGACATGCACCTCGCGGACGTCCCCAATGGCGCCCGACTGAACCAGCTCCACGACACGACGGTAGTTGGCGCCGGCATGAATCTGCGTGCCCATCTGCGTGACCAACCGCGGATTGGCGGCGGCGGCCTCGGTGATCTTTCGCGCCTCGGCGACGTTGTAGGTCAGCGGCTTCTCGCAGTAGACGTGCTTGCCCAGCTTCAGGGCGGGCATCGTCGCGTAGGCGTGCGTGTGCTCACAGGTGCTCACCACCACCGCGTCAACCCGGTCGCCCACTTGCTCGTAGAGCTCGCGGAAGTCCGCAAATCGTTTCGCGCCCGGCGCCAGCTCGCCGGCTTTGCCGAGATGGTTGGCATTCACGTCACAGATCGCCACCACATCGATCTGTCCGGTCTTCTCGAGCGTGCGAAGATTTCCGCCGCCGCGTCCGCCGACGCCGATAAACGCCAATTTGATCTTGTCGTTCGCCGCCCAGACCGGCGTGGCGGCGGCGGCCACCATGGTCGCGGCCGAGGCCGAAAGGAATTGTCGACGATCAAGGTGCCTGGCGTTCATGAGGGCGCTCCTGGTGAAAGACGATTAACCGGCAGAGAGGGCCAGGTCGTCGGCAAGCGACCGCCGAGCGGCAATGCCCAGCCCCTGCAGCCGCCCATGATAATCCCTGACGGCGGCCTCGGGGGACGAATCTCCGTCGGCGACCGCTCTCAAACACCGCAGGAAGCTGAGCTGATCCTCGGCCTGATTGATCTTGCGGCCGAACAGGGCCACTCGAGCCCCATCGCGTTTGGCATCGGCCAGCAGTCGGAAGGCGTCGTGCGTGGTGCCCGCCGAGCCGCCCAGGATGCCCACGACCAAGGTCGGATCGTAGTGCACCAGCGACTCCATCGCCTCGCGACCGAAGTAGGGGATCTTCAAGAACAGCGGTCGCCCCGCCCGCGGCACACCGGCCAGGCAGCGAACGATACAGTCGTTGACGTACCGCCCGACGTCGGCCACCGGCGCCTGCAAGCAGTTGGGCGCGAAGACCTCGAGAAAGTGCCGCAGCCCCTTGGCCTCGGCCTCCAGCCGAAATTCGCGATACCGTTCCAACGCCGCGCGATCCAATTCCGCGTGGTTGTTGAACGTAATTGAGTACAGCGCCAGGTCCGCGCCCGAAGCTCGTTCGGCGTCCGAGCAGCCGTTGTGTCCGCTCTGAATCTCGTCGATCGTGGCGGTGCGAAACGGCAAGGACGGCTCGCTCGCATAGTTGCCGCTTAGGCCGCACCAGATGTCGGTCGTATCGTTGGCGCGAACGGCCGCTGTCACGGGACTGTCATCGAACAACCGCTCTTCGATCGTCAGCCGCTCGCTGGTGCCGGCGCTCATCAGCATGATGTCCACCAGCTGCTCTTTGACGATGGTCCGCATCCAATCCCGATATTGCTCGAGCGTGCGGTAGGGGCTGGCGGAGTGTTCGCCGTCGGCGGGACCCGGCGCGGCGATGCCGAACCCCATATCGGCGTCCTTGGCGTCAGCCAGTATAAAATCGTCGACGCTCGAGTCGCTCAAGATGCGGCCCAGCTTGATATCCAATGACTTGGCAGTCGTCATTCCTACGCTTTCCATGAGAGAGAATTGCCATGCAGCCGGCCTCGGACGACCGCTGGGATTGCATCGTCTGCGGCTCCTGCACCGTCGACATCATCGTCCGCCCCATCTCGTTGCACACGCCGATCGGCTCTAGCCAGCTACACCGCACCGAGCCGATTGTCGCCACCACCGGCGGGCTCGTTTCCAACTCGGGAGCGGCCCTGGCGCGGCTGGGGATGCGAACGCTGGCCTTTAGCCAAGTGGGCGATGACCCGTGGGGCGAGATCATCCGCAAACGGTACCAATCACTGGGAGTCGACGCAACGGGCGTCGCCACCAATCCGGACCATCCGTCCAGCGTGACAGTGGTCATGGTCGACTCCGACGGTGAACGCAGCTTCGCTCATTCGCAGGGCGCACCGAAGACGATGGACGTCGCCTACTACCGGCAACAGCTCTCGCTCTTCGCCCAATCACGCGTGATGCTGTTGGGCTATTACTCGCTGCTTCCCCAGCTCGAGCACGACTTGCCCGAGTTGTTGCAGGAGATTCGCTCGACCGGCTGCCTGACGGCCTTGGACGCGGCGGGGCAGGGGGGCAGCATGTCACCGTTGGACCGAATTCTGCCGCAACTCGACTTTTACGTTCCCAGCCGCAACGAGGCCGAGGCGCAAACGGGCGAGCGCGATCCGGAGCGGATGATTCGACGCTTTCGCGACTGCGGCGCGGCCGGCGTCGTGGGAGTGAAACTTGGGTCGGAGGGCGCACTGCTTGCCGATGCATCGGGACAACTTCACCCGATCGCCCCCATCGCGCCGCCTGCACCGATCGTCGACACTACGGGAGCCGGAGACGCTTTCTATGCCGGCCTGCTCGCCGGCCAACTACTCGGCTGGAGCCTGGAGCGAAGCGGACAACTCGCCGCCGCAGTCGGCGCCTGGTGCACCACCGGCGCCGGCGCCTCGGCCGCGTTGCCGACCCTGGAGCAGGCCATGGCGTTGCTGGAAGGCCGTTGAATCGTCAAAGCCCGGTGGATTCATCCAGGTCGGTCAGGTCACGCTCGGTGATCATTTGAAATCCCTTCAGCGCCAGGGTGTCCTGAGCCAACTCGATGTTGTCGACCATTAGAGCCACGCCGGGGCGGCCGTAGGGCCGAAAGAACAGCGGATAGGCCTGGACGATGTTGATCTCGGCCTGCAACAGGGCGGAGCAGACGCGGAGCAGCGGTTGAGGACCTTCAGGAAGCTCCACTCCGATCAAGTCGCTTTCGACGATGGGCAGGCCTGCGCGCTCGAGAATCTCGCGTCCCTGTTCGGGATGGCTGACGAGAAAGCGGACGAATGCGCACTCGGTGGAGTCGTTGATCGAGAGGGCGCAGATACGCACGCGAGAGCCCTCGAAACGGCGGACCACCTCCAACAGCTGGCCGACGCGGTTTTCGAGGAACACCGTGAATTGGCGAATGGTCGGAAAATTCCGGCCGCGCATGGTCCGCAAGTCCACAGTGCCGGCGCCGCCGTCAATGGCATTGCCGTTGCCGCCTTCCGTGCTCATGTCAGGGCTCCGTCACATTCCTTCGTAAAGATTTCCAGGTGCGACGAACGCCGTTGCCCAGTGGAGAAGAAGTCAGCCAAGCCGTCAAAATAGGACAACTACGGGCCCGAGTCAACGTCGTCGAAGAACCTGCCTCCTCGCCCGCATGTGCGGTGCAGAACATCCGTAGCATAGGCGTCGCGCGTCCTGGCGCGTTGTCGCGCGTCCTCGCCCGCGTGTGCGGCGATCAGCCGCGTCGCACCGCCCATGCCCCACGTCCGTCACTTCCCAACCTGTTCTTACTCGCAAAGCTCCCTGCGCGTGACAAGCAACATGCCATCGATGGTTGGTGCAGATGGTTGGTAAATCATCCGCGTTTGCTCGGTGTTTCATCCGTGGCCCAACAAACAAGAGCAGAGAGAACTAGCGGACAGGGGCAAAAAACAAGGCCGGCCACGTTGGCCGGCCTCATTCGTCACTTCTGGTCAGGAACCGCTATCAGCGGAAATTGAACCTTGTCGCATCCATTAACCGCCAGTCTTGAACTTATAAAGGCCCAGTTCGTCAGGCGTGATTTTGCCGTCCTTATTCGTGTCGGCCGCCGAGGGGTCCTTGGCCATCTTTGACCACTCGGCTTTGTCGAGCATCTGGTCCTTGTTGGTGTCGTACTCCTGAATCAGCGAGACGGCATAGCGAACGTAGACCTTGGGCACGCTGACCTTGGGAGCGTCGGACGACTCAGC
>JAGQPF010000590.1 GCA_020426845.1 Planctomycetales bacterium | reverse complement strand
ACGATGGCAGCCGAGTACGACAAAGCGATTTCGTGAGAGGTGCATTTTGCCGCAGATGAAATGGGCACTATTACGATGCGTTGCGAACGAGATCAGACGCCATTTCTCTGGATACTGCGCCATCGGGATTGCCGGTACGAAGTTCAACTCCTGAATGACAGTGGCGCATCAGCGCCCGTGCAAATTGCTTTGCGTCACTTTGAGCATCCCGATCGAGAAGAAGCCCTTGCGGATGATGTGATCCTGCAAGTACCGGATAGCGGTGGGATGTTCATCGCGCGCCAATCCGATCAAACGGCAGCCATCATTGCGCCGCCGGTGGTCACGGGTCTCCAGCAGCTTGGCTGTAATCCTATCGTTGACTATCCGCAGGATGTCTCCCTTGCGCTATCCCATGCATGGCAGGATGCAGAGTTATGGAATGCGGCAAAGGCGACAGGCCAGGTGTTTAGCATCACGCGACAACGCGAGGTTCTGGCTGCAATCCAACGGTACATTATCGAACGCCTCTGCGGAAACGAGTGGATCAAGATTGAAGATGCATTCTACGTAGGCGAAAGGAGCCTCGCTTATCTCCAACGTGCGGTGTGGACGGCCGGTTACGAAGCCGAGATTACGCAAAGGCTAAGGCAGCGCCTTCCTACCATGAACTCCGTGGATATATCGTCATGCATTCGGGAAATGGAATGGGTGGTGCGATTCCTGGAATGTGCCGACGCTCGATTACACGATTCAGTCATTGAATGGCTGGCGGAATTCGCGTTACGAGTCGCGAGTGATCCCGCTGAGGTCAAGAACTGGTCCGGCGACAGACTGTCGGAAGGGATCGACTACCTGCTAAAGTACCCTACCTTCATACGCGCGGCGCGGTTCGTAGTTGTCATCTTGGACAAAGAACTCAATGCCACTACGGGGTCGCAGGAATTGTGCGCAAGTTGGAGGTGGAGATGAGGCGCCTCGATTCCGGCCAACTCCAGAAGCAAACGGTCGCATCGCTCGGTCTTGATCCGACGAAGCACTCACTTACATCGGTGGAGACGATCGCCGCCTCCTTGCGGCGAACAGCGGGGTTCTTGTGCCGATGCGAGGCCTCCTCTCAGATACGCAAGCCGTGAGTGTACTCGTCGAAGATACGTTAGAGCAGATGATCGCACTCGGTGACTTTCACGAGTACCGCGATCTTTCGGATTCTTCTGCTGTTGTCTTGTACGCGGCACCCTGTGCATTCGTCCCACGAAATAATGCGTCGGTCGTACTCGTCGGCATCAGTGCCGATCAAGTATCGGCTTTGCCACCGGATTTGGAGGCACGCATCGAAGCGGTCGGATGCCTGCGCGTGCTGCGGCCACTACATGGTGAAAGCCTTCGAAGTGACCTTCTGGGAATCGGCCTTATCGAGATTCCGTATGAACGGTGGGTAAGGGCTCCGCGTGCTCAAGCCGCCGACCAGCACGTCACAAGCTACCATAATCGTCTTACGTCCACGCCGTCATCCGGAGACATTCCTGGGCTTGTCATTCTCGATCCGGCTTCGCCCGTGCGCTTTTACCGGGGACGTTGGACAATTCCGAAGCAACAGACCGGAAATTTCATCGCGCGCCGCCCGCAGGCCTATGGCGCGCCGCTGTGGTGCTATGTGCATCTAGAAGGCGGGCAGCCGCAACACCTGCTCGATTTTCCCCTCGCGCACGGTCGGTGGAGGGGCTGCGATGAAGCGTGGCATCTTCAGATGGCTATCGATGCATTACGGGGGCAGCCGCAGGAGTTTCGTCTGCGGGCGGTGAAGCCGGAAACATGCGATCTTTTCGTGTACTCACCCATCCCCATGTGGGCACAGCGGCGATGGGAAGCCATCGGAGAACGGGTCGATGCCGCAGGTGGGCTTATGGCGTTTCGCTTTCCTGACACGGAGATTGAAGAAGAGTCCCGCTTCGCTCGATCGTCAATGTGGCTTGAACAATCGTCAGATAGTGTGTAGCTAAAATCAGGAGCAGGGTATGGCCATCACGATTGGCGAGACTATCGAAGAGTTGCACATGGCGCTTCGCGATTACATCGAAGCGACATACCACATCAGCAACCCTTCACTTGTTGCTCAGCGCCGGCAGTTGCTTGAACAACTGGGCGTGATACACCAGAAGCCGTATCTCGAAAGCACGCCACGCTATAAGGCCTCTGCACCGTTTGGCTCACTTGGGATTGACTCGGCGACGACGGACGTGTTTGCGGATGTCTCGAAGCCACAGGGCAATCTCGGCGTGCTCATCCATGATCCGCCATATCAACATCAGGCGGAGGCAACGACCCTCGCGCTCGTCGAAGGGCGCAGTCTCATGGTCATGACGGGTACGGGTTCCGGCAAGACCGAGTGTTTCCTACTTCCCATTCTCGGCAAGCTGGCCCAGGAAGCACAACGCAAGGGGGCGGAGTTCGGCCACAGTCCCGCCGTCCGTGCAATGGTCCTCTATCCCATGAACGCCCTCGTCAACGACCAGCTAGGGCGACTCCGCTTACTGTTTGGCGATCCTCGCATCGTATCGCGTTTCATGAATTGGTCCGGCCGTCCCGCTCGGTTTGCACGTTACACCAGCAGAACGTTGTATCCGGGCGTGCGCGACGAAGAAAAAGACAAGGAGCGCCTCGCGCCGATCGGCACATACTATGTGGACAATCTGGAACTTGCGGCAGGCCCCGCCGGCGAAGAGCAAGCGGCAGCCGCCCAACTGGTAAGTGAACTCAAGAAGCGAGGCAAATGGCCCGCGAAGCCGGATTTGGCCGCGTGGTACGGAAAGAAAGGATCCCGTTGGCGAGACTCGCGAAGCGGCGAATTCAAACGGTGCATTACGCTTTCGTCCGATCCGGAACTAGTCACACGCCATGAGGTACAGGCGACCCCACCCGACGTACTCGTCACCAATTATTCGATGCTCGAATACATGCTCATGCGCCCGCTTGAGCGGCCAATATTCGACGCCACCCGCGATTGGCTGGCAGCCAATCCGAGTGAAAAATTCCTGCTGGTCATTGACGAGGCCCACTTGTACCGAGGAGCTGGTGGCGCTGAAGTAGCATTGCTCATCAGGCGCTTGCGCATGCGTCTTGGCATCCCGGCCGAACGGCTGCAGGTGATTTGCACCAGCGCCAGTTTCAAAGACCCGGACTACGCCATCCAGTTCGGGGCTCAATTGACCGGCAAAAAGGCGTCTGACTTCAGTCAGGTGCAGGGCGAACTCAACTGGCGACCAAGCGCGGCCCAAGGTACTAACGCCGATGCACGCATCCTCGCCGAGATCGATTTGCAGCAGTTCTATAACGCGGAGTCGGACGAAGCGCGATTGTCTTTAGTGCAGCCATTCTTAATCAATCGAAACATCGCCCCGGACGGCGACTTGCAGGAAGCTCTATACGACGCGCTGAGCACATTTCCGCCAATGGCCCACCTCATCAACCTCACGATGACCGAAGCCAGGCCCTTGGATGGCCTAAGCCCGATGCTGTTTCCGGACGCCACGGATATGGAGGCTGCCAAGGCGATGACCAACCTTATCGCGCTTGGAAGCACCGCCCGAAAATCCGCATCAGAACCCGGTCTGTTGCCGTGCCGAATCCATTCGTTTTATCGCGGCCTTCCGGGATTGTGGGTTTGCATGGACCCCGACTGTTCAGCCTTACCCAGGGCACAACGCAGCGGCATCTGTGGAAAACTCTTCGGGCAACCGGTTGATGCGTGCGAGTGTGGGGCGCGTGTCTTGGAACTGTATACGTGCCGCAGTTGCGGAACCGCCTACGCCCGCGCCTACACCAACAACATCGACGCGCCTGATTACTTGTGGTCGGAAGCAGGTGGTGCCTTTCGCACTCTTACCGGTGAATTCGATGCGCTCTCGCCCATTGATCTATTGCTTGAGGAACCCAACTACCACGACGGAATCGAGCCTGCCGAGTATGACCTCGTTACCGGCCGCCTAAATCCAAAGTCGCTCGGCTACCGCAATCGCCAGGTGTTCATCCGATCGGCGCACACTGCTGTGCCTCCCTCAGACGGCGAACCTCGCACCGCCTCATTAGGTGAGTTTCGTCCCTGCGCTGTCTGCGGCGAAAGCGCGAGTTTCGGGCGTTCTTCCGTACAAGATCACCTGACAAAAGGCGATCAGCCGTTTCAGGCGTTGATCGCTAAACAGATCCAGGTGCAGCCGCCAAACGCCGTGCCGGCGACCAATCTTGCTCCGCTGCGTGGACGAAAAGTGCTGATCTTTTCGGATTCCCGACAGATGGCCGCGCGCCTTGCTCCGAACCTTCAGACGTATTCGACACAAGACGCCATGCGTCCGCTCATTGTCGCTGGCTACGCCAAATTGGCTAAGAACCCACTTATCGCCAGCGCATTATCGCTTGATGATATATACATCGGCGTTTTGATTGCAGCAAAGGAACTGGGTGTTCGTCTCCGGCCTGAATTAAAAACTGGCGAATCGTTTCACGACGAAGTTACGGTTGAGCAAGCTGTCCGGAACGGTATCACCTCTGATGATACTGCGTTAATTCAGTTCTTCATGAAATTGCGGAATTCTCGTCCGCCAGAATCTCTACTCCGAGCCATCTCAACATCTATCGCCGATCGGTATTACGGACTGGAATCCCTTGCCCTCGCGTCCTTGGTTGAGCAATCTGCACACACGAATACGATTGAGACGTTGCCGGACATCCCTGGTTACGCTCTTTCGGCAGCCGAGAAGCTTGCTCTTTCACGTGCATGGCTGCGCTGTTGGACGCGTCCGGGAATCTGGTTAACACACATGCCACAGGTTTGGTGGCAAGTAGATGTGCTATCACACTCTGGCAAATTCAAAGGGATTCATGATCGGTTACTTCGTGACAAATCGGCCAGACGAGTGTTCGAGAGCGAATGGCTACCCAGGCTGCTCAGCATCTTTGCAGAACCGTTCGGGCCTGGTAAGTATCGCATCAAGGGACGAGAGTTATCTCTTTTGATTGGTGGGACATGGTCCTATTGCCAAGCATGCCGAACCGCACAGCGACCGTTTCCTGGACGCGCTACATGCGTCAATTGCGGTCAGGACAAAGCCGTACCCATCGATCCCGACACCGATCCTGTTTTTCTTGCCCGCAAGGGCTACTATCGCGCGAGTACCATCAATGCGCTGCGTCAGCCACCCATTCCACCGATGGCGCTTATCGCAGCGGAGCACACCGCGCAGCTTAATACCGCGCAGGCACAGGACGTGTTCTCGAAGGCCGAAGAACATGAGTTGCTATTCCAAGATGTCGATCTTGGTGGTGATAATACAGGCCGCGATCGACCGGCGATCGACGTGCTGTCGTGTACTACTACCATGGAGGTCGGCATCGACATCGGCACACTTTCCGGCGTTTCACTACGTAACATGCCTCCTGCTCGTGCCAATTATCAGCAGCGCGCCGGTCGTGCCGGCCGCCGGGGAAATGCCGTGGCAACGGTGACGGCGTTCGGCAGCGCCGACAGCCATGACGAGCATTATTTCTCCCATCCCGACCAGATGATTCGCGGTGCTGTGGATGACCCTACGCTGACGCTTGCAAACCGCGAGATCGCCCGTCGTCACGTCACCGCATATCTCCTGCAACGCTACCATCAAGATAAGCTCCCGAACATCCGGCCGGAGGATCAGCCGCATCTCTTTGCCGTTCTCGGAACGGTGTCCGATTTCAAAGACCCGAATTCGGTGCTGAACCGTGCAAGTCTTGAAGCATGGCTGACAACAAATGAAGTGGCGCTAAAGAATGAAGTTCTTGGGTGGCTTCCCGACGAGATACCGCAAGCAAAAAAGAGCAAATTGGCGGAGGCGCTTGTGGCGGAGACACTTCAATCTATTGATGCAGCGATCGAATATTCGGGCGATGCAGCGCCTGCGCTTGGAACGAACGTCACCGCTGCGAAAGCCGTCGATGACGTGAGTTCCACCGAACAACCGGACGAGGAAGGTGAAGAGCGCCCGGTTCACAATGAGGCAAGCGAGAACCTGCTCGACCGGTTGCTCTACAAAGGCGTGCTTCCCCGCTACGCCTTTCCGACTGACGTATCGGCGTTCTATGTCTTCGATCCGGACCGCTCGACGAAGTATCGCCCCGCGTTCCGATTCACTCCGTCGCAGGGATTGCCTGTTGCACTCTCCCAATACGCTCCCGGCAAGGAGGTGTGGATCGGCAGCAAGCTGTGGACTTCCGGGGCCATCTATTCGCCCATTTCGAGCGACCGCTTCCATGCCTGGGAAACGCGCCGCTACTACTACGAATGCCGCTATTGCCACTACGCGCGCACTGCGACGATGGCAGAAGGCGCGCGCGGGGAAGTAAAGGATTGCGAAGCTTGTGGTGGGGTCGGGACTTTTGGACCAGCCACATTCTGGCTGCGCCCGCCAGGTTTCGCCCACCCCGTGTTCAAGGAAGAAGGAACCTCGCCCGATGACCAACCGGCCCGCAGCTATGCCACTCGCGCGAAACTCACGATGCCCACGCCGCCCGACGAAGCCAAGTGGGCTAAGCTTAATGACCACCTTCGTGTTTACAGTACGCGGCAACACCTTCTTGTT
>JAGQPF010000589.1 GCA_020426845.1 Planctomycetales bacterium | reverse complement strand
TCTGCTAGCATCCTGCAGAGGGGTTCGATTTTGGAGAGTGGAGGCTTGGTGGCTAGGATGACCGGCGCGCGACGAGTTGTCGTCGCGCCAATCTGTCGGGCAGCAACGGCCCGCTTGGGCGATCCGCACGTCCGGCATCTCGAACTCGCACGTGGAGGAAGTGATGTAATGGCTACCGTCACCAAACAGGGCACGCTCACCATCAATGCCGCTTTCCTGCAAGAGATTAAGGAAGTCAACAAGGAGCTTTGGGGGCTCCTCGATGGAGTTCGTGACACCTGCGGTGGCCGCCTTCCCCCGCTTGATCTGCGCTCGTTAGTGGATGACCTCGCGCTGTTGCGCGATCTGTTGGCAATGCACTTCTCGTTGGAGGAGGCTTGCGGTTACTTCGAGGATCCCTTGGACGTTGCGCCTCACCTTTCCGAACAGGCGCACGCGCTTCGGGACGAGCATATCGATCTCTACGTGCAAGCATGTCAGCTGGCCGAGCTTGCCGAGCAGCATTGGCAGCACGGCCGCCGCGCCGCTTTATTTGATTCGACCTGCCTGGGTTTTCGAAACCTGGATGACCATTTACGCCGCCATGAGGAGGCCGAGCGGGCGTTGATCGTCGGCGCCTACTCCGAGGATATTGGCGTCGGCGACTGAGCGACGGGTCCACCGGTCATCATCGGGGTCGGCCTTAACCTCCGATCATCACAGGCTGGTAGCCTGTGCCACGTCATCATCACAGGCTGGCAGCCTGTGCCACGACATCATCACAGGCTGGCAGCCTGTGCCACGTCATCAACACAGGCTGGCAGCCTGTGCCACGACATCAACACAGGCTGGCAGCCTGTGCCACGACATCATCACAGGCTGGCAGCCTGTGCCACGTCAGTTCTCGAGGTCGTAGCTTCGCAGCCGTTCGCGCAGTGTGCCGCGATGCATGCCGAGCAGGTCGGCCGCTCGTGCGCGGTTGCCGCCGGTGTGCTCCAGCGCGATGCGGAACAGGATCGGCTCGACTTGGCGCAGTAGCTCCTCGTGCACGCCGCCCTTGGCGCCGTTCTCGTCGGCAAACCGCTGCAGCGCCTGTTGGCACCAGGCCGCGACGGCTTGATCGAGTGCGCCGACCGTCGTCGGCGCGTGATGTTGTTCGGGCGGGGGAATGTCGGCCACGCTCAGCGGGCGCCCGCGCGCCAGCACCGCGGCTCGCTCGATCGCGTTGCGCAGTTCGCGCACGTTGCCGTGCCATGGCCGTTGGCAAAGCTGTTCGATGAACGAGGCGTCCATCGCGGTTTCCGCATCCTCGCGGCCACTCTCGCGAAGGAAGTGGTGCGCGAGCAGCTCGATGTCCTCGATGCGCTCGCGAAGTGGCGGCAGGTGAATGTGCACGCTGTTCAGCCGATAGAACAGGTCCTTGCGAAAACGGCCCTCGGCGACGGCGACGCCGAGGTCGCTGTTGGTGGCGGCCAGAATGCGGACATCGCTCTGCCGAGGTGTCGCCTCGCCGACGCGGCTGTACTGTCCCGTCTCGAGCACGCGCAGCAGTTTGATTTGAGTGGGAATCGGCAGGTCGCCGATTTCGTCGAGGAACAGCGTGCCGCCTTTGGCCATCTCAAACACGCCGGCGCGGTCCTGCACCGCGCCGGTATAAGCGCCGCGAGCGTGTCCGAATAGCTCGCTTTCCAGCAGCTCGGCGCTGAACGTCACCGGCGCGACGGGCAGATAGGGCCCGGCGCGGCGGGTGCTGTGTTGGTGCACGGCTGCGGCGACCAACTCCTTGCCGGTGCCGGTCTCGCCGGTGATGAGCACGGACAGGTCGCTGTCGGCGACCATGGCGATCAGGCGAAACGCCTGCTGCATCGCGGGAGACTTGCCGACCAATCGTTCGCCGCGAGGGGGGCGCGCAGCTCGGTTCGCGTCGACCTGCGCGTTGTTTTGCGCTGCATTGAGCGCCGCATTTTGGGAGAGCTGAATGGCGCTGCGGCACGCTTGCAGAGCCGTATCGAGCTGGAACGGTTTGGTGAGATAGTCGGTGGCGCCTCGCTGGACGGCGCCGACCGCGGTCTGCAGGTCGCCGAAGGCGGTCATGACAATCACGGGCGCCTGGTGCGTAACTTCGAGAAAGCGAGGCAGCGCGGATAGTCCATCCTCGCCCGGCAGCCTGACATCCAGCACGACCAGCGCAGGCCGCTGCTCGGCGGCGATGCGCAGTCCTTCCTCGGCGGAGGACGCGGTGACCACGCGATGGCCCTCCTGTTGCAGCATTCGCTCGAATCCCCAGCAGATCGAAGGTTCGTCGTCAACGACCAACACCAACGCCTGCGAGCCGTCCGGATTGCTCAAGACTTGGCTCCTTGCTCCACGTGAACTTGCAGCACAAACAAGGTGCGCTCCTGCGCCCTCTTCCATTCTACGCGCCCCCGCAGCTGCTCGGCCGCGCGGCGGACGATGGCCAGCCCCAGCCCCAGCCCTTCGGGCTTGGTGGTCACGAACGCGTCGAACACGTCCTTGCCGATGTCCGCCGCGATGCCGGGGCCGTTGTCGGCGACCACAATCTCCAGGCGGTCGCCCTCCCGGATGGCCGTGACTTCCACTTCGTCACCTGCTTGCGACGCGTTCAGCACCAGATTCGATACGGCGCCAGTGAAGGCCGGCCCGTCGAGCACTTGCCAGCTCGCGTCGAGACCGTCGAGGCGCCATTGAATGGACACGCGCAGGTGCTGCAACAGTGCCGAGAGGCTGGCCTGTACATCCTGCAAGCAAACCAGCGCCGCGGCGGGCCGATTCTGCTCTTGGGCGCCGGACCCCACCAGCATCAGTCGCCGAACGTGCGCCTCGAGCTGCTCCATCTGTCGCAGCGCGACTGACATGCCTTCGTCATCTGCTGAGCAAACGCCGGCATGCAGCTCGATGGCCATCCGGGCGCCAGTCACGGTGTTTCGCAATTGGTGAGCCATGCCGCTGGCGAGCTGATGAATCAGCTTCTCGCGCTGCTGGCGATTGACGGCTGTCCAGAGTTGCTTGAGCTGCGCCGCCATCGAGTCAACGGCTTGGCTTAGCCGTCCGACTTCGTCGTTGCCGTGGTCGGCCGCGGGCGAGTCGAAGTCGCCGCCCGCCACCCGCTCCACCTGGCGATGGAGCCGGGTGAGCCGGCGCACCAGCCGGCCCGCGAGCGTCAGCATCAGCGCCCCCAGCAGCAAGATGGTGGAGAGCCCCGTTGCCAACGGCAACACGGCGGCCGTCCAACGCAGCGTGCGCAAGCCCTGCTCCGCGAATAGCACGAACACCGTGCGATCCTCTGCCGCGGAATGGCGCTGAAACGTGTAAACCAGGTACGGGCTCGCGCGGACCGGTACGTCGGTTGCGTCAGGGAGTGTGTCATCCGTCCCGCGGCTCGCGCGATTTGCGTACGACGGCTCGAAGGTTTGCTCGAACCGGCGCAGCTCGTCAGGCGTGAGCGTGCTTTTGGCGATTGCAAGCCCGTCGGGAGCGGCCGAGTTGGCCGTGATGATCTCCGTGCCGGTGAGCTGAGAGATCGATTCCAGCACCGGTTGCGAGAGCGAAAAACTCGCGTTGGAGAGCGTCTCGCGTATGCCGTCGAATCGCTGTCGGACGTCTTCCTCGGCCCGTCGGTAGCCGAGCCAGTAACTGGCCACCGCCACGGCGCACGCCGCCAACACCGAGGCCGCCAGGATCGGCAGCAGCAGCTTGAAGCGGAGCGATTGGACGAGGTTCGGCACGGGCAATCCGTCGGATGAGGGGCACTTCCCTTCATTTTACTCGGCGGCGGTCCCGGAACGATGAGGGCGGAAGATTCGTCGCTGGTGGCGAAATGCCCGCCATCGAGCTCGCGGCACGAGGCTCCGGGGCCGCGGTTTTCCAAAGCTTCGCTGCAATGATCGGGAAATTGCGGCGTTCTGGCCAACCCGGGGTCACTTGGCGCCGAACGTGCTACTCCTGCCGAGCTTGTCGCCGCGGAGACTCCGGGAATGCGGTAGCGGCTCCGACGGCACGGCGAGAAAAGACGTGAGAATCAAGCCGTTATTGAACAGGTCAGAGAAGTAGGCAGTGAATCCATGAACCGCTCCCCCTCCCATTCCAAGCAGGGCTTTACGCTGGTCGAGCTGCTAGTCGTGATTGCGATCATCGGCGTGCTGGTCGCGCTGTTGTTGCCGGCCGTCCAAGCGGCTCGCGAGGCTGCGCGGCGAATGCAGTGCTCCAGTCATTTGCGACAGATCGGCATTGCCTGCCACACGTATTCGGACACGTTTGGATGCTTCCCTCCGTCGGCCATTGTCGACCTGTCGGTGAGCAGCACGGGCAACAACGGCTCGTGGGGCGTCCATGGCCGAATCCTGCCGTTTCTCGAGCAGGGGAATCTCTACGAGCAAGTCGACCTGACGCTGGCCTGGGATTTTCAGATGGCGATCGACAAGCTGCGGATCCCGCTTTACTCGTGTCCCTCGGATCGCAAGGCCGGGACGGTTCGCGATCCCGGCGCGGGGCGCCCGCGGCTGTACCCCACCAGCTATGGCTTCAACTTCGGACGTTGGTTCGTGTTCAACCCGGCCAATCAAGAAGGCGGCGACGGGATGTTCTACCCCAACTCGTTCTTGCAGTTCCGAGATTGCCTCGACGGCACCAGCAACACGCTGTTGACGGCGGATGTCAAAGCGTGGACACCCTACGTTCGCAATGGTGGCCCTGCCACGACCGCCATGCCCTCGACGCGAACGGAGGCCGAGGCGATTACGGCCAGCGGAGCTCAATTCAAGTCGACCGGGCACACGGAGTGGCCCGACGGTCGCGTGCACCACACGGGTTTCACCGTCGCGATGCCGCCTAACAGCGAAGTGGGCTACAGTTCGGGCTCGGCCGTCTATGAAGAGGCGGACTTCAACTCGTGGCAAGAGGGCAAGAACGGCGCCGCCGGCAACCCGTCCTACGCACTGATCACTTCGCGCAGCTACCATCCGACGATCGTGAACGTCGGGCTGGTGGACGGCTCGGTGCGCGCCGTCAGCGAGACAATCGACTTGCGAGTCTGGCGCGCCGTCGGCACTCGAGATGGCGGCGAAGTGGAGAAGCTGCCGTAAGATTGGAAAGCTGCCTTAGTGCCGCGAGTTGAGTTGATCGCGAACACGGGCACACCTCGCTCAGCGTTCTCCGGAAATTGCCTCGGCGACGTTGTGCGCGTGGTCGCGGACGCGAGCGTAGGCGTTGAGCGCCGCCAGATAAGCGACGCTGACGACCGGGGAGATGGACCCGTCGGACAGGTCGTCGAGGTGCCCGCGCCGCAGCATCTTGAGCTCTTCGCGAATCCGTTTGGAGATGGCGTCCGTCTTGGTCAGCACGTTGCGATTGCCGACTCGCAGCGCCTCCGTGACGGCCTCCACGTAATTGGTGAGCTTCAGAGTGAGGGCGCCGAGGTTGGCTCGCTGCTTCTCCGTAAAGCGGTGACCGTCTCTTCGCAATTTGTGGTCGAACTTGTCGAGGTTGAGGATGTAATCGCTCACGGACTCAAATTCGTCGGCCATCCGCAGTTGCCGGCGCGCCTCGTCGGCCACGGCATGCGGCACGTTGCCCGAAAGCAAGTGGGTGACGAATTCGGAGATCTCATCCTGCATCGAGTCCAACACCTGCTCGCGCTTCTTGAGCCGGTCAGCAAGCACGCTGTCGCGATCATCCTGCTGTTGCAACTCGCCCAGCCAGCCCAGCATCTTGAGGCAGCCGTCCCCCATCTTCTCCAATTCCTTGCGGGATTGCTCGATGGCAAGCGTCGGCGTGTCGAGGATGCGAATATCGAGGTCGGTCAGGTGCGGCTTCTCCTTGAATGTCTTGCCCGGCACGACGCGCTGGAGCAGAGCGACGAACATGGGCAGGAAGGGTAGGAACAGCACGGTGTTGGCGATGTTGAAAATGCTGTGTGTGGCGGCGATCGCCGCCGTGGTGTTGGGGTACGTCGTGTTGCCGTCGACGACTTTGGCCAGCGTGACGTCGACGTCCACGATCGTCTGCACCAAGTCGATGTACCACGAGAAGATCGCCGTGATCCACAGCACGCCAATGATGTTGAAGATCACGTGAAAGTATGCGGCGCGTCGCGCGTTGGTGGTGGCGCCAAGCGAGGCGAGGAACGCCGTGATGGTTGTGCCGATGTTCTCGCCCAAAACCAGTGCGGCGGCCGTTGGGTAGGAGATCACTCCCTGGTCCGCCAGCGAGATGGTAATGCCCAACGTCGCCGAAGAAGACTGCACGACCGTTGTCAGGACGCAGCCCACCAGGGCACACTTCATCACGCCATAGTAAGTGTCCGCCTGGAATCGCTGAAACCAGGATTCGAAATCGGGCAGCGACTTGATGATCGAGCAAGCGTCCTTCATCAGCTCCAAGCCGAAGAACACCATGCCGACTCCCATGAGCGTCATCGCCCAGTATCGCCAGCGATCGCCCTTGGAGAACAGGTAGACAAAGGCGGCCAACCCCAACAGCGGCAGGCCATACTTGCCGATTTTCAGGACGAGGATCCAGCCAGTGATCGTCGTGCCGATGTTGGCCCCCATAATTACGCCGATCGCCTGGCTCAATTCCATCACGCCGCTGTTGACGAACCCGACGACCATCACGGTGGTGATCGAGCTGGATTGCACCACGCAGGTGACGACGACGCCAACCATCGTGGCCAGCAGGCGGTGGTTGGTCACGGCGCCGATCATCCGCCGCAGACTGCTCCCCGCCACGGCCTGCATGCCCTCGGACATGTTCTTCATGCCCAGCAGGAAGAGGCCGAGACCCCCGATAATCTCGCCCAACATTTGGGTCAAGGAGGAGATGTCCATGGCGCGGTTCCGAACAATCAGGATGGCGGGAAGCGATTCCCGAGGTGGCGGCAAAAGAAGGCTGATTTTACGTGGGCGGCGGGTGGTCCGCTAGCCGCGTATGGCGCACGGGGCCAGCCTGCGATTGGGGCCACCGAGCAGAGTTAAGGGCTGCCTTGCCGCGAACGCATGTCGTGACGTCGGACCTTACTGAGTGGCCGTGAAGCCATCGCCGACAGACGGCCTAGTTGGAGGGCTCGGCGCGGGCCGGCAGGTGTTCGGCGGCCAGCTCGAGCAGTTGCAGCAAACGCGGTCGCTCCAGCAATTGCCGTGCTTCTTCGGCTGTGGCCCAGAGTCGCTGCCGTTCGCAAGATTCCTTCCAGTGATCCGCGACGGTGTCAACGCGCATCAGCAACGCCGTCACGGACAACGTCTGCTTCTTTTTGCGCAGCCGAAACGTGCTCAACACGCCGCTGACGATCTCGCCCCGCAGACCGGCCTCCTCCCACGCCTCCTTCAACGCCGCTTGCTCCGCGGTCTCTCCCGGCTGGATGCCCCCCTTGGGAAATGTCCAACGGCAGGTGCGTCGCGAGGTGATCAGGCAGTACTCGTAGCCGCCATCGGTAGAGCGAAACGGCACGACGCACGCCTGAGGCGCCGTTGCTCTTGAGTTGGAGTTCTTCGCAGCCATCCTAGCGTGCCCGCTCAGGGCATCCTGCTTCCCATGATGGGCCGTGATTGGCTGGGTTGCGCCAATACCGGTCCGTCATCGTGGGAGGAAAGGGTGAGAGTCGTAGTTTCGGTTGTGGAGTGCAAGGTTAACCGTTTCCGAGATTTTGCGAAACTCCGCCACGCTCGCGACGGCGGTTGGCAAAGCAAAAAAATCTGCTTGACACGGCCCGGCCATTCACTACTATGAAACCAAAACTAAGAAACCAAAGGTGATCTCGCGCCGCCACCTCTGGCTCGTGTGGTCTCACGTGCCGGCTTGGCGCCCGATACCCCGACAACGAAAGGAGTGTGACATGGCTCGGCCCCGTGCCAAGGAACTTACGGAACGCGAGCTCGAAGTGATGCAAGCGTTCTGGGAGCTCGATGAGTCCAGCATTGCCGATGTGAGGGACTCGCTGGCCGCCCAAGGCCGCGACCTCGCCTACACGACGGTCGCCACGCTGGTGCGAATCTTGACGGAGAAGAACTTCCTGCGGCAGACCAACGACGAGCGTCCGTTTCGTTACGCGCCGGTCCGCAGCTACGAGGACGTGAGCGGCAGCATGCTCAGCGACATGCTCGATCGCGTGTTCGGAGGCTCGCGCGAGAAGCTGCTGCTGCGGTTGCTGGGGCAGAAGAAGTTGACGGCGCAGGAGCGAACGGTGTTGGAGGAAATTTTGCGGGAGAACAAGCGATGAACCCTCTGGGAGCCGCACTGATCTGGTGCTTCTTGCAGGTCACTTTGTTGAGCATGGTTGGGTTGTTGGTTTGCGCTGCTTGGCGACGCGGCGCCCCGGCGTTGCGAGCGTGGATCGCGATGTCCACGTTGATTGCGACGGCCCTGTTGTCGCTGCTGGTGCTGTTTCCACTGCCCAGCTGGTTCGCGTCGACGTCGGGCGAGCCGACGGTCGCCACCGCGATTCGCACGCCGAGTTCGGAGCCGACCGCAGTCGAGCTGGGGAGTCCGGTCGAACAACCGTCGGACGCTGGCCTGCCTGCGAGCGGGCAGGCGATGTGGGTCGACCCGTTCGCCGATCCAAGCTGGACAGGCCAGTGGTCGCAGTGGGTGGCCCGCTGGAAGTTGACCGCTCCGACCGATCGCCTCGCCTCGCCATCGACTCCGTTGGTCGGCGTGGCCTGGATCTTGGCGAGCTTTGCCGCCGCCGGACTGCTGCAATTGTTGATCGGCGTCTGGGCGATTCGCTCGATGCGATTGAATTGCGACGAGATTCTCGACGAGGCGCCAGGCCTAATGTTGACCGGACTTCGCAAGTCGTTAGGTTGCCGCGCCGAGATCGTGCTGTTGGAGTCCCATGCGATGGGCAGCCCGGCCACTTTCGGTTGGTTAAGTCCAGCGATCGTGTTGCCCGCGGCGTGGCGCAAGTGGTCGCGCGAGCAACTGCGGGCGGTGCTTGCTCACGAGGTGGCCCATGTGGCTCATCGGGACTTTTTGACGGGGTTGCTCGCCCAGCTTTGTGTGGCGCTGCACTTCTACCACCCGCTAGTGCACTCTCTGGCGGCGCGGCTGCGGCTCGAACAAGAGCTGTCTGCGGACGCGTCCGCGGCGACAGTTGCCGGCGGGCGGGCTGACTACCTGGGAATCCTGGCCGAGATGGCTTTGCGAGAAGATGACGGGCGGTGCTTGGCTGCGTTGCCGGCGCGGATGTTTTTGCCCACTCATGGGAGCTTTTTGAGGAGAATACAAATGCTGCGAACTTGGAAGTCCTTGCCTCGCCGCTCAACCGTGATGGCCCGCGTTGCGGCAACCGTCGGGGTGGCGGCGATCGTCGTGTTGTTGAGCGGACTCCGCAGTCCCGTAGGATCGCCGCTGGCGGTCGCTCAGTCCCCTGGCGACACGGATGCTGCCCCGTTTGATGTTCGCTATCTTTCCGACGAGGGCGGCATCGTTGTCGCCGCCCGGCCTTCGCGATTGCTAAACCACCCGACGTTGGCGTCCGTTCGCCAGGTGCTCGAGCGCGGGTTGGGTGACGTGAAGGAGGCACTGGGATTTGAGCCCGCCTTGATTGAGGAAGTCCTGTTGGCGGGAGATCCGCAGGACAAACAGTCGTTGTCTCTGGTGGTGAAGGCCGACGATGGCGTTGGCTTCGACAAATTGATTGCCAGCATAGGGGCCACGGAGCCGGCACTGCGGATCGCCGATCAAGTCGTGCTGCCAATTCCGGTCAGTGGCGACGGCGTCTGGGTCGCCGAAAAGCGGATCTTGGTCAAAGATTCCATTCGTCGGCTGCGGCGCTACATCCGGGGCGCGGAGCCTCGGCAACTGCTCGTGGACGGCGACAGCTGGAAAGAGATCAGCCGCGCCGACTTGGCCTTGGTCGCCGACCAGGACGCGCTGATCGCGTGGTTGACCAAATTGGGCGTCCACAAGCAGGCCCCCGCAATCGGCACGGTGCTCAAGTCGATGTCCGATCGGCTGAAGCTCGCCACCTTGGCGGTTTCGCTGCAGGGCAACTCGGCCGTGGTTCACGGGGCTCTGGTGAGCGATTCACCCGCAGCCGCCAACGAGGTGGCGAAGAATGTCAATGCGCTGCGAGTGATCGCCATCACGATGGTTCAGAACGCTCCGGTGGAGGCGGGTGACGACGCCGGGCGAAAAATTCGCGACGAGTCCGTTCGGCTGCTCGAGCAAATGGAGTTCACGACGGACGAGGAGATGGTCAGAGTGTCGGTGTCCATTGACACCAATGTCTTGAAGTCGCTGGTGTTGCTGCCGGCTGCCCGAGAATTCGAGTCTACGAATCGGCGGATGCAATCGGCCAACAATCTCAAGCAGATTGGGCTGGCGTTCCACAACTACTTCGCCGCGCACAAACAATTTCCCGGCGCCGCTTCGCCGGCGCCCGGGAAGACGCACCCCGTGAGCTGGCGCGTGGCGCTGCTGCCCTATCTGGATCAGATGGACCTGTACAATGCCTACCACTTTGACGAGCCTTGGGACAGCGAGCACAACCGCACTTTGATCCCACGGATGCCGCAAGTTTATCGCCATCCGATGTCCAAGAGCACAACCGCGTCGTCGTACTATGTGCTGACGGGCCCGGACACGATCTTCCGCAACGAGTCGCCACGGATCCGGGACACTTACGACGGCACGTCAAACACGATGCTTGCCGTGGAGGCGCAACGCGACATTCCCTGGACCAAGCCGGAGGACGTGTCGTTCGACAAGGCGAAGGAGTTGCCCGTGCTTGGCGGCTACACGGACGGCGGCTTTCATATGCTGCTGGCGGATGGCGCCGTGCGATTCGTGGCGAACGCGATTGACAAGAACGTGCTGCGCCACCTGATCATGTCGCAAGACGGCCAGGTGATTCCGCAATGAGCCAGCGGGTCACGAATGAGCGATGATGTTCGGAAAGCGGGCCGCGACGTGCGGCCCGCTTTTTTCGTCCCCGCGCTACTCGTTGGCCTGCAACATCCGCTCAACAGCTTCTCTGCCGGTGCAGCCGATCTCGATGCCGAGCTCCGCCGCTTGCGGCGTGACACCCACGATTCTTGCGTCCAGCAGATCCTGCGGCGTCACCAGCGGGCAACTGGGTGTGCCCTTCGCGATGGCGATCGCCTGGCCGAACTCGGCGGCCGTCTGCAGATCGTAGATGCCGCAGCCAACGATGCCGGCCGGTGTCAGGATCGAGCAGTACTGGCCGTTTCGCCAACGCTGTGAGGTGCCGATGGCCATGCCGTTCTCGAACTGCATGGTTTCTCGGTCCGCGGTTGGCAAATCAGGTGTGGTCATGGCGTTCTGACTCCGTTTGCGTCATCCTTCGTCGGCTTCGAGTACAAATCGCTGCGGCAACAACTCCGCGAGTCGCAGCAGTCGTGGCGCGGTGTCCTGGTCGGGGTCGACTAGCCAGATTGGCAAGTCGTCACAGAACTCGGCGAGCACCTGCAGGCACGCGCCGCATGGCGGCTGGGGGCCGGGCAAGGCGAGCGCCAGATGCGCGAACGCGCGCTCGCCCGCGGCGACGGCCGCCGTGACTGCGACTCGTTCGGCGCAGATCGTCAAACCATAGGAGCGGTTTTCGACGTTGCATCCCGTGAAGAGAGCTTCGCCAACCGTGCGAATTGCCGCTCCGACGAAGTAGTTGGAGTAAGGCGCATGTGCGACGCGTCGCACCGCCGTGGCGGCGGCTAGCGACTTGAGCACGCTCGGAGTCGGTTCGATGGACATGATGGACTCGTCTGCAACCTGGGGCCAAAACACAATCATCACAGGCTGGCAGCCTGTGCTAGGGACCTTGCTCGCTGCACCGCTCGACGATGAGCTCGGGCATGGTGACGGGCGATTCGCCAATGCGGATGGCTTCTCGGATTGCTTTTGCGCCGCGCTCTCGGTCGTCCGCGGTGCGCGCCCGCAGCTGCGCCAGTGGCTGACCGCGAGTAATCGGATCGCCAATTCGGACCAGCATTTCGATGCCGACCGCGTGGTCGACGGCGTCGGTCTTCTGGCGTCGGCCGCCACCAAGATCGATGATGGTGTAACCGAGCCGCTCGGCGTCCACGGCGGTCACGAACCCGTCCCGCACCGATGGGACGTCCACTGCCGGAGCAAGCTGCCGCGGCGCCTCGGGATCGCCACCTTGGGCACGGACGAATTCGGCAAACTTCTCGTACGCTTGTCCACTATCCAGCGCTCGATTCAATTGTTGTCGAGCATCCGTGCGCTGATGCGGCTGGGCGAGTCCGGCGCTGATGAGCAATTCGACGCCGAGTTCGATCGTTAGGTCGCGCAGATCCGCGGGGCCGGCGCCTCGGAGGCAATCCACCGACTCATCCACCTCATTGGCATTGCCGATGCTGCGGCCCAGCGGCTGGTTCATGTCCGTGATCAAGGCGGTGGTCGTGACCCCCATGGCGCGGCCCGTGTCTGCCAGTGAGCGGGCCAATGCGCGAGCTCGTTCGAGCGATTTCATAAAGGCGCCGCTGCCCCACTTCACGTCGAGCACCAGCGCATCGAGCCCCTCGGCCAGCTTCTTCGACATGATGCTGGCCGTGATCAGCGGGATGCAGGGCACGGTTCCGGTGACGTCGCGCAAGCCGTACAGTCGCTTGTCGGCGGGAGCGATCTGTTCGCTCGCGCCGGCGATGACACAGCCGCACTCGTTGGCAATCCGCTGAATGGTGTCGCTGGACAATTGCGTTTGAAAGCCGGGAATTGCCTCAAGCTTGTCGAGTGTGCCGCCGGTTGGCCCCAAGCCGCGCCCGGAGATCATGGGGACTCGCAATCCGCGGCAGGCCAGCAGCGGT
>JAGQPF010000588.1 GCA_020426845.1 Planctomycetales bacterium | reverse complement strand
GTGTGGGCGCAAGCCCAGGGACTTCGCGCCGTCACGCGCAAAAGCCCCGAAGGGGCGACAGATGAGCCCTGGGCGCAAGCCCAGGGATTTCGCGAGGGCGCAAGCCCAGGGACTTCGCGCCGTCACGCGCAAAAGCCCCGAAGGGGCGACAGATGAGCCCTGGGCGCAAGCCCAGGGATTTCGCGAGGGCGCAAGCCCAGGGATTTCGCGCCGTCACGCGCAAAAGCCTCGAAGGGGCGACAGATGTTAGCCTTGGAGCCGTGTTTCAAGCTGCTTGCCGTTGTCCGTGGACCATGGACGTGGCAGCTTGTTTCAGCAAATCGCGAGTGCGGTCCCACGTGAGCGTGGCGGCGAGCGTCTGTCCCGCCGTGGCCAGGGATTGCAATCGCTTGGGGTCGCCGAGCAACTGATCGAGCGTGGCGACCCATTCGTTGGCCGAGTGCACTTCGACGCCGTGCACTTGGGAGCGAAATCCGCGAATGCCGTTGAAGGCGCCGAGGCCCGTGACCGGCAAGCCGGCCGCCATCGAGTCGATCACCTTATTGATGATTCCGAACTTCATCATCATTGGCGCGACGCTGACGGTCGCCTCGCTCATCATTGCTGCCGCGTCTTCGACGAAGCCATGGCAGCGGACGCCGTGGTGCCGTTCGAGGCGCCGCTGGTCACGTGGCGACACTTGCCCGGCCAGTTCGAGCGTGGCGGCGGGCCGCAGCGACTGCAAGGGCCGCAGCACATTTTGAATGAACCAGAGGATCAGTTGCAGCCGCTCGCCGCCGAGCGGCCCCATGTGGAATAGCCGCTCCTGCTTGCGGGCTGCCGTGGTCGCTTCCCGAGGCTCGCCGACGCTGAAGCCATTGGGAGCGACCAGCAGGCGGTCGCCCCGTTGCGGCGCGGCGGCCATGGCGGATGACCGATCATTGTCACTTTGCACCAGCAGCAGGTCGAACAGCTCCAATGCGGACTGCTCCCACTGCTTGGCGGCGCCGCGCAGCAGGCCACGGATCAGGCAGCGACCGCGAAACGACCAATCAAAACCGCGGATGCCGGCCAGCTGGGCTAGCCGCTGGTGCACTGCGGACGGCGAGTCGCAGAGGTTGAGAATCATCGGGGCGTTTTCCAGGCACCGCTTGGCCGCTCGGCCCCAGTCGAGCAGCCGCAGCTGCGAGACGTACACGAGGTCGAACTGCCGGCCTTGCATCCGCTCGCAGAGCTCCAGCGGATTGGCGGGCGACAAACTGGGCAACTCGCCGCGGATCATCGCGTTGGCTTGCTGCAGTCGTCCTCGGCGTTGGGCCGACAGCGGGAACCAGCTCGCGCCGCTTGGCCAGGCGCCGAGCCGCGAGGGGTGAAAGCCGATGCAGCCAACCTCAAGTTCCCCGAGTTCCGCGAGGGCGCGAAGGTGCGCCGCGTTGGGGATGGTCTCGCCGGAGGCGGGTGGGAACAGGTCGCGGTCGACGAGGGCAAGAATGCGCATCAGCTGCAACCGTGGTTGCTGGATCGGTTGGATTGAAGGTCGCTTAGGTCGTCTAGGTAGCTCGACGGCGCGGAATCGACGGCGGCCGAACATTGGGGGAGCGTACCAATTGACGCAATGGGTGGAAAGTCGAATCCGGCATGCTTCAAAAGGAAACCCGAAGCGTCAGCGAGCGATCGGAATTGCGAATCCAGCTGGCGGCTTGGCGAGATTCGCTAAAGCCGCTGTTTTCTCGTCCCGCCCGGGCTTGCGGAGACTGCCGTGCTTGCTTGTCTTGCCAGCTGGATTGGCTCGACATTGAAATTGCCGCCCCAATGCTTGCGGGATCCGAGTCGGCCACTATGATGTCGTTTCGCAACCTCCCGACCCAGGATGTTGCGAGAACGCAACAACGGAGTTAGCTGCTCGCTGTCAGTGTCGCGAACGGGAGCTTGCTGCATGGATGCGTGGCGCACGACGCGCCCGATTCTTCGCTCCCCGCGCATTCGGCTGACCTATATTTGCGCGGCCTCGACCCCCGGCCGTGGCGCCCGCGGTTCCTGCGTGCGTCCCATGATTCGGTTGGGTCTTGGGCCAATCACGCTCTGCCCCTCATCGCCGGCGCCCATGATGTGGTTGCCTGAGGATGGCTTGGCGTGTCGTGTTGCTCGGCGTTCCCTCGGCTGGCCGTTTGGAAGTGGCGGCTGTGGCGTGCGGCGAGAAATCGCGGCTTTGCCGCGCGAAGACCCACAGCCGAATCCGAGTTTTTCATGCGCCGTGACAAGCCACGAACTCCACAGCGCCGCGCTGCGCAGTTGGAGACGCTGAATGAACGCTTGACGTTCTCCGCCCAGCCACTGACGGACCTCGCCGTGCAGCCGCCGCCGCTCGAGCAGTTCGGCAGCTTGGACGAGACTCCCGACTTTGTGCTCAACGAGTCGCTGCTGGCCGAGACGACGGGACTGACGCCACTGCTGTCCGAGGCGCATGAGATCACCGGTGTGCGTCAGGTGCATGACATGGGGCTGGACGGCTCGGGCCAGACTGTCGTGCTGATCGACTCGGGCATCGCCTGGGACCACGAGGCGCTTGGCGGAGGGATTGGCGCCGGCTACAAAGTCGTGGGCGGCTGGGACTTCACCGAGAACGATGCGAACCCGTATGACGACGGCCCGAAGGGCTTTCACGGCACGCATGTGGCGGGCATCGTCGGCAGCGACAATCCTTTGTACACAGGCGTGGCGCCGGGCGCCGATCTCGTCTCCTTGCGGGTGTTTAACGACGCGGGCGAGGGCATGTTCGAGTGGGTGGAGGATGCGCTGCAGTGGGTGCACAGTCACCGCGACAGCTTTGAGAACCCGATCACCACGGTCAATTTGTCGCTGGGCGCCAGTTGGAACGCCGAGACGATTCCCAGTTGGGCGATGCTCGAGGACGAACTGGCGCAGCTGGAGCGCGACGGCATTTTCATCGCCGTGGCGGCCGGCAACTCGTTTAGCGCTTATGGCGAGGCCGGGCTTGCGTACCCCGCTGTCAGTCCGCATGTGACGCCGGTGTCGAGCGTTGACAACAACGATGTGCTGAGCACGTTTTCGCAACGCAGCGAGCGGTCGCTGCTGGCGCCGGGCCAGCGGATCATGAGCACTATTCCCGACCACGCGACCACTGCCAAGGACGGCCGCGTGGTGGACTTCGGCGTGGCCTCGGGAACGAGCATGGCTTCGCCCTACGTGGCCGGCAGCGCCGTGCTGGTGCGGCAAGCGATGGAGTTGGCCGGCTACACCAACATCACACAGGCCACCATCTACGATCACCTGCGCGCGACGGCCGACCCGATCTACGACCGGGTCACGGACGCGACGTACTACCGCATCGACGTGCTGAACGCCATCCAGTCGCTTGCGGCCGCGGATGACTACGGCGACACGGCGAGCTCGGCGCATTCGCTGGGCTCGATTGCGACCCGGGCCTCGGTCCAGGGCGTCGTCAACACGGCGGCGGATCGCGACTACTTTGTCGTCACCGCGGCTGCCGCGGGCCGTCTGACGGTGGGCGCCACCGCTGGATTCGAGCCGATTTGGACGACGGCCGGAGGCGTCACGACGGGGCAGAGTTTCTCTGTCGACGTTGCGCGCGGCCAATCGGTTGCCTTTGCGATCGGGGGCGGGGGAGAAACCGGCGCCTACTCGCTTGATGTGCAATTGGAGTCGACTGCTTCTACCGCGACTGCCTTGGGGCAGGTTGACCTGCTGTCGCTTAGCGGCCAGTCGGTTGCCGGCGAGACACGCTATCAGTTGACAGCCGCGCATCACGGTGTGCTGGCGGCGCGAGTCGACGCGGGGCTGAGGGTCGAGCTCTGGCAGAACGGCGTGCGAATGGCGAGCGGCAGCCAGGAGGCTCGGGCCGTTGCGGTCGCCGGCCAAACCTGGGAAGTTCGCGTGCTGGGCCAGGACGCGAACTACCAGCTTCGCGTTTCCAATCAAGTGTCGGTCGCAGGCGGCTCGGCCACCGTGCATGGCTCGGCCGGCGCCGACTCGGTGCGCTGGGAGTCGGACTTCGGCCGCCTGACGGTCAACGGATTTAGCTACACAATCACTGACAAGCAGCTGTCACTTTCTGGCGGCGGCGGCTCGGATCAGCTGGAGGTGGTTGGCGGCGCCTGGACGGCCTCCTTGGCGGCCGGCGACGCTCGGCTGCAGCAGGCTGGGCGCACGTTGCAGGCGACCGGCTTCGAGCTGGTCGATGTGCAGGCCACTGGCGGCGCGCTCACGCTCCACGGCGGCAGCGGCGCCGACCAACTGCGGCTGGCCGATGGCTCGGCGGCGCTGACCGGCGCCGACTATCGTCTCAGCACGCTCGGCTTCCGCCACGTCACGGCGCTGGGCAACGGCGGCGATGACTCCGCCACCATCATCGATAGCTCCGCGGACGATGAGTTCTTCGGCCGCGAGGGGTTCGTGCTGATTCGCGGTGGATACTACGGAGTCGCCCAAGGGTTCGAGAACGTGACGGCGCACGCCACCGAGGGCGGTGTCGATCGCGTGATGCTGTACGACACGGCCGGCGATGATGAGTTCTTCGCGTCCGCGACTCGCAGCGAAATGCGCACCACCGTCGGCACGACCGTGGCGCTGGGCTTCGAACGCGCTTATGGATTCTCGTCGAGAGGCAACGACCGAGCCACGCTCGAGGACTCGGCCGGCGATGACCGCCTGGCAGCCTCACCCGAGAAGACAATCCTGAGCGGCGCGGGTTTCTATCGCTATGCGGAAGGGTTTGACCGGGTCGACGTCTCCAGCCAGGGCGGCAACGACTCGGCGACCTTTTACGACTCGGCCGGCGACGATCGTTTCACCGGCATGTCGGACTACGCCGCGATGCGCGGCGACGGCTTTCACAACATCGCCCGCGGATTTGAGTCCGTGATCGCATTCGCGTACGCGGGCGGCGACGATCAGGTCTCGTTCTACGACAGTCCCGACAGCGACCGGCTCGAAGTGACCGCAGGGGGCCTGAAGCTCGAAGGCAACGGCGCGATCCTGATCGCGCGCCGTTTCGAGTCCTTCCGTGCCCAGTCGCTCAGTGGCGGCAACGACACGGCGTTCGCCACAGGCTGGCCCCAAGTCACGCGCGACGCCGATCGAGTTTGGTTGGCGGCGCCCGTTAGCTCCGGTGAGGTCCGCGGCTTCCAGCTCAGTGTTCCCGCGCCGGCGGTGGCGCTCGCGGCGGAGTCCGCTCCCGAGGCCTTCTCACCCTTGCCGGTGGTGGACGCGAACGGCGTGGACCGCAATTCGACTCACCAGTCTCATGTCCAGGCGTTTCAGACTGCCGACGACCTGACTGCCGGGCTAAACGATCCTGCAAAAGACGCTGCGGAACAGCTGGCGGAAGGCGTCTCCGCAGAGCAGCCTGACGGCGATGCGCACGATCAGGTACTGGCGGCGGACCTCACCTGGAATTCTCCACTCAGCGACTTGGAGCTTGATGCGGCTGCGCCTCGCTGATTTGCGGTTTTGGCGATTTCCACTGTGGGCGTCGAGACAAACGGCCGATTTGAAAAGGGATTACGACCGCAGCTTGCGACACGACGCCGTTGAAGCGTGAGCCACTTGGCGTTGAGTCGTGACGACTCCCGGCAGATTGCCTATTCTCGGCGCCCTGCCCTGTTTGACCGGGCCCGAGACGGACCACAGCGTCCAATGGGCCTCGCCAGGGTCGCCTCCGATGCAGGCCCGAACGGTCGCAATCTCCGCTTGGCAAGGACACTCTGTGCAGTTTGGATCAGACTCGTGAAAGTCATCACCTATCTCAAACAGCTTTACCTTGCACATCTCTCCAAGCCTGTGGGAGATCGCACGATCTACCAAGCGATCCGTCGCCACCGGCCCCGCCGCATCGTCGTGTTGGGGGTGGGAGACGGTGAACGCGTCGCCCGAATACTTCATCTCGCCGCCCAATTGAACGACGCGAAGCTTCAATTCACCGGTCAGGACCTCTTTGAAGGACGTGGCAGCGAAGGTGGCGGCATGAAGCTGAAAGATGCTCACCGCCGGTTTGCCACCGACCGAGTCAACTCACGGCTGGCGCCCGGAGACGTGCAGTCGGTGCTGTCGCGGATGGCCAATTCGCTGACAGACACGGACCTGATGGTCGTCACCAACGAACACGCCGAAGTGGCGCTCGAGGCAGCTTGGTATTACGTGCCGCGGATGTTGCACGAACAGTCTGTCGTGCTCTGCCAATTGCCCGGAGCTGCTGACGCAGCGTTCGAGGTTGTGACCCGCAAAGAGGTGGAGGCGCGGGCGGCTCGATGCCACCAGCCTCGCCGCGCCGCAGCGTAGGCGGAGTTCGCGGGGCCCGTTCCTGGCCTGGCTGATGCTTCGGGGGGCCGTCGTCCCTCGCTGGCGCTCTGGCGCTTCGGGGTTCCTTGCGTCACCCCGAAAACCTACGATTCCGTGGAGTTGCCACCTGCGGATCCTTGTTTGGGGATTCGGCTCGTTTCGCGCATTGGTGAGCTACACTTTGGCACTCCCGTCTTGCTAAAACCTGCGAAATGCGGCTGCGGTGGCTGACGCGGGTGACGAGACGCGGCACTTCACTCCACCCACGAGGACGGCTCGCATGTGCGGAATTGTTGGCTACATCGGTGGCGATCTGGCGACGCCGTTCCTGTTGGAGGGGCTGCGCCGATTGGAATACCGAGGCTACGACAGCGCGGGGGTGGCGTCCCTGGATGGCTCACGCATGGCAGTGACCCGGGCAGTGGGCCGTATCGAACGGTTGGCGGCGCGGCTGGAGAGTGAAGAGCATTTGGGAAGCATCGGGATTGGCCATACGCGTTGGGCGACGCACGGAGCGGCGACGGAGCAGAACGCACACCCTCATCTCGGCGGACGAGGCCGCGTGGCCATTGTGCACAACGGGGTGATCGAGAATCATCAGCAACTGCGTCAACAGCTGGAGAACGCCGGCGTCACCTTTCAGTCGGAAACCGACACGGAGGTGATCGCTCAGCTGATTGAGCAACATCTCGGGGCGTCCGCAGAAGATGTGGACGCGGCGGTGACTCAGGAGCAATTGGTGTCGGCCGTCGAGGCGACGCTGAAGCGTCTGCAGGGCACCTATGGATTGGTGGTGATGTGCCGCGACTTGCCTGACTTGTTGGTGGCCGCGCGGCTGGGCAGTCCGCTTGTCGTTGGCGTCGGCCGGCACGAGCACTTCATTGCCAGCGACGCGGCTCCGTTAGTGGGGCACACGGAAAAGATCGTCTATCTCGCGGACCGTCAGCTGGCGATTGTCAAAGCCGACAGTCTGCATGTTCGCGAGCAACATGGCGGCCGCGTCCGACACCAGGTCGAGCGGCTTGCCGTCGAGAGCGAGGAGGTTGATCTTGGCGACTGCCCGCACTACATGCTGAAGGAAATCTTCGAGCAGCCCGATTCGCTGCGCAATGCGATGCGGGGACGGCTGGACGACAACGACGCGACCGCCGTCTTTGGCGGGCTCAATTTGCGCCCACAGCAGCTACGGCAGATCGACCGCATTGTGTTGACCGCTTGCGGCACGAGCTGGCATGCCGCGCTGCTGGGCGAGTACCTGATCGAGGAGCTGGCGAGGATTCCGGTCGAGGTTGAGTACGCCAGCGAGCTGCGCTATCGCAACCCGCCGATGGACAATCAGACGTTGTTGTTTGCGATTACGCAGAGCGGCGAGACGGCCGACACCTTGGCGGCGCTGCGCGAAGTGAAACGCAAAGGGCATCCGACGCTCGCGATCTGCAATGTCATTGGCAGCAGCATCGCGCAGGAGGCTGACGGCGGCGTGTACTTGCACGCCGGCCCGGAAATCGGCGTCGCCTCGACGAAGGCCTATACGTCGCAGTGCGTCGTGCTGGCGATGTTGGCGTTGTACTTTGGGCGGCTACGTCACCTCAGCTTCGAGCAGGGGCAGGCGGCCATCGAGCAGTTGCGAGCGCTGCCGGACCAAGTGGCCGAGGCGCTGCGAGCGAACGATCAGGTGAGGAGGATCGCCGAGCGATATAAGGACTGCGCGAACTTCCTCTATCTGGGCCGGCAGTTCAATTTCCCCACGGCCCTGGAGGGCGCGTTGAAGTTGAAAGAGATCAGCTACGTGCACGCCGAGGGCTACCCGGCGGCCGAGATGAAACATGGCCCGATTGCGCTGGTCGATTCCTCGACGCCGTCGGTGTTCATCATTCCCAGAGGCTCGGTGTACGACAAGGTGATGGCGAACCTGGAAGAGGTCAAGGCGCGCGGCGGTCCCGTGATCGCCGTCTGCTCGGAGGGCGATGATCGCGTCGCCGACCTCGCCGACGATGTGATCCACGTGCCCGACGCGCCGACCTGGCTGCAGCCGATTGTCAGCATTGTGCCGCTACAGATGCTGGCCTACCACATCGCGCTGTTGCGCGGATGTGATGTCGACAAGCCGCGCAATTTGGCCAAGAGCGTGACGGTGGAGTGATCGCCGCGCCCCCAGTTTCCGAGAGAGGAGAGCACGATGTCCGAATTTGACCTGAGCTTCAACACGCGCAAAGCGCTGGGAGTTCACCTGGGAGAGCCCGCCGGCCACGAAATCGTATTGTTGTTGCAGCGAATGGCGGCGCGCATTCAAGAGCTTGAACGCAGCAAAGTCAACGTGACGCCGATCGCTCCGGCCGGCGCCCCGAATCTGCTCGAGTCCACCTATGAGGCGGACCCGCTTTAACCGTCGTGGTGCAGGCTGCCAGCCTGCAACCCGAGCATAGGCAGTTGTTTGTGGGTGAGCTGATACCACCATCATCACAGGCTGGCAGCCTGTGCTACGTGGTGCAGGCAGTGCGCTACGTGGTGCAGGCTGTGCGCTACGTGGTGCAGGCTGTGCGCTACGTGGTGCAGGCTGTGCGCTACGTGGTGCAGGCTGCCAGCCTGCAACCTGCAACCTGCAACCTGCGGCGAATATCACTATTTTGACATGGCAGGCTGTGCTGCGTCGTTGCGATCAAGCGGTGGCGTGGCGCTCTTCGTAGGCGGTGATCTTGTCCTCGTGCTGCAAGGTCAGCGCGATGTCATCGAGACCGTTCAGCAGGCAATGGCGCCGGAAGGGATCGACATCGAACGAGATGCTCCATCCGGTGCTGTCGGAAATCGTCTGCTGCTCGAGATCCACCGTGAGTTGGTAGCCGTTCTCGCCGCCCGCGGCTTGTTGCTCGAAGAGCCGGTCGATCACGTCGCTTGGCAGCGGGATCGGCAAGACGCCGTTCTTGAAGCAGTTGTTGAAGAAGATGTCGGCGAACGACGGCGCGAGCACCACACGGAAGCCGTAGTTCTCCAGCGCCCACACGGCGTGCTCGCGGCTGGATCCACAACCGAAGTTGCGTCGCGCGACAAGGACGGTGGCGTTCCTCATCGCGGGCTGGTTCAATTCGAAGCTTGGGTCCTCGGCGCCGTTGTCGTCAAAGCGCCAATCGAAGAACAGGTAATCCTCAAAGCCGTTCCGCTCGATGCGTTTCAGGAACTGCTTCGGGATGATCTGATCGGTGTCCACGTCGGCGCGGTCCATCGCCGCGACTCGTCCGGTGTGCTTGGTGAAGGCTTGCATGCTGGATTGCTGCCGGTGAAAGAAGGTGGATGCGGGAAGACTGCGGCACTGGCCATGCTGGCTGGCTGACTTGCGACTATCGATAGTCCCAATCGCGGACGTCGGTGAAGTGCCCCGACACGGCCGCGGCGGAGGCCATCGCGGGCGAAACCAGATGCGTCCGCCCTCCTTTGCCTTGCCTGCCCTCAAAATTGCGGTTGCTGGTCGCCGCACAACGCTCGCCCGGCGCCAACTTGTCGGGATTCATCGCCAGGCACATGCTGCAGCCCGCCTCTCGCCACTCGAAGCCCGCTTCCAGGAAAATCTTGTCGAGTCCCTCGTCCATCGCTTGGCGACGCACTTGGCCGCTGCCGGGCACGACCATCGCCTGGACGTTGTCCGCGACCCGGTGGCCCTTGGCCACTGCCGCGGCCGCTCGCAGGTCCTCGATTCGTCCGTTGGTGCACGAGCCGATAAAGACGCGGTCCACCTTGACGTCGGCCAGCGGAGTGCCGGCGGTCAGCCCCATGTAGGCGAGCGCGTCGGCCGCGGTCTTCTGGCTCGTCGCGTCCCCTTGCGTGGCCGGATCCGGCACGCGCGAGGTGATGTCCGTCACTTGTCCCGGAGTGGTGCCCCAGGTCACTTGTGGCGCGATGTCCTCGCCACGGAAGACGCGTGACTGATCGTACGTGGCGCCTGGGTCCGATGGCAGTTTTTCCCACTGCTTCACGGCGCGGTCGAAGTCCGCAGGGACGAACGGGCGCCCGCGGAGATAGTCGAAGGTGATGGCGTCGGGCGCGATCATGCCGGCGCGAGCGCCGGCTTCGATCGACATGTTGCAGACCGTCATCCGCTCTTCCATGCTGAGTGCTCGCACCGCCTCGCCGGTGTATTCCAACACGTGGCCGGCGCCGCCGGAGGTGCTGATCTGGCCAATCAGGTACAGGATCAGGTCCTTGGCGGTCACGCCGCGGCCGAGCTTGCCGTCAATTCGCAGTTCGAACGTCTTCGGCCGCGACTGCAGCAGTGTTTGCGTCGCAAGCACGTGCTCGACCTCGCTGGTGCCGATGCCGAAGGCGAGCGCCCCGAAGGCCCCGTGGGTGGCCGTGTGGCTGTCGCCGCAGACGATGGTCATGCCGGGCTGCGTGTAGCCATTCTCGGGGCCGATGACATGCACGATGCCTTGGTTAGCGTCGTTCAGATCGTACAGCCGGATGCCGAATTCGCGGCAATTGTTGCGCAGCGTGTCGACTTGTTGGCGAGAGATGGGGTCGGCGATCGGCAGGTCGCGGTCGGTGGTCGGGATGTTGTGGTCGGGGGTGGCGATGGTTCGCTCGGGGCGCCGCACACCCCTCCCCGCAGTCCGCAGCCCCTCGAACGCTTGGGGGCTGGTCACCTCATGGACCAAGTGGAGGTCGATGTAGAGGATCGATTGCTTGCCCTCTTCGGCATGCACCACGTGGTTGTCCCAGATTTTTTCGAACATGGTGCGCGGGGCGCCGGTGATCATCTCGATCCTTCCCTCGAATGTGGACGGTGTTGGGCTTGATGGACCCTTGATTATAGGTGACCGGGCTGATTTGCGTCAGGCGCCGGGGACGCGTGAATTTGGCGGGTTCGGGCCTCGGGTGTCTTGTCAGTGCCGTGGGACGCGGTGAGAATGAGCGTCCCTGCATTGGCCCGGAATTCCGCGGCGTCGCCGCGCTTCCGCCAACTTCCTCAAGCGGATCCGGATTCGGTCGCCGATTTCACGTGGTCCCTCCCGACGCTCTTGGTTTGCCTCCATGACTCAACCTCCCCGCCGTCTCGCTCTCCCCGCCCTCGCCGTCGTGCTCTGCTCACTCGCCGTTTGTCTGCCCGCCTCCGGGCAGGTGATCAAGATTCCCAAAGGCCTGAAGGAGTTGCGCGAGCCCGAGGACAACCCCGCGACGGCCGAGAAGATCGAACTCGGCAAACTGCTTTATTTCGACAAGCGGTTGTCGAGCGACGACACGGTCAGTTGCGCGTCCTGTCACAGCCCCGACAAGGGTTGGTCCAACGGCGAGGCGTTTGCGACCGGCGTCGACGGACAAAAGGGCGGCCGCAGTGCTCCCACGATTATCAACTCGGGCTATCAACGCTTTCAATTTTGGGACGGCCGCGCCGACTACCTGGAGGGCCAAGCGCTGGGGCCCATCGCCAATCCGATCGAAATGAATCTGCCGCTGGACGAGATGGTTCGCAAAGTCTCCGCGATCAAAGGCTACGCGAAGCCGTTTGAGGCGGCTTTCGGCACGCCCGAGGTCACTCAAGATCGCGTGGCGAAAGCGATTGCCAGCTTCGAACGCACCGTGCTCTCGGGCGACGCGCCGTATGACCGCTACAAGGCGGGCGACCAAGAGGCGCTTTCCGAGCCGGCGAAACGCGGCATGAAACTGTTTTTCGGGAAGGCCAACTGCAGCGCCTGTCACAGCGGACACAGCTTTACCGATGGCGGCTTCCACAATCTGGGAGTCGGCATCAAGGACGCGGAGCCGGACGTGGGCCGATTCGCCGTCAGCAAACAAGAGGGCGACAAGGGCTCGTTCAAGACGCCCACGCTTCGCGAGATTGCTCGCACGGCGCCTTACATGCACGACGGCCGTCTGAAGACGTTGGAGGAAGTCGTGGATTACTACGACAAGGGTGGCGAGGCGAATCCGCAGTTGGATGAGGAAATCTACGCACTCAAACTTACGGCCGAGCAGAAAGCCGATCTCGTCGCCTTTCTCAAGGAAGGTCTGAGCAGCGAGGCTTATCCCGATGTCAAGGAGCCCAAACTTCCCGAGTAACTTCCCGAGCAACCGTCGGTTGGCGACACGTGAGGCGGGCCAAGCGAGTCCTCCCGCTTTGACGCTGACCGAGTTTTAATTTTGCAATCTCACGCAACGATGAAGATCTCAGCACTCTACGAGGAGAATTGAGGATGATGAAGAGGAACCTTTGCGCCGCTTTGGCGATGGTTGTCGCTTGTGTTTGGTCCGTCGGCGTCGGCGCCGCGGAGCCGACCGCGACCACCACGCTGAAAGGCTTGAACAACCCTTGCGGCATCGCCATCCAGCCCGAAACGGGCGTCGTGTTCGTGTCCGATTCCGGCGCGGGCAAAGTGGTCAAGCTGGTCGATGGCAAAGCCGTCGACGTGATCACCGACTTCCCGATCGACGTGTACGGAAAAGGCCCCAAGTACAACATCGGTCCGCTCGGCCTTGCCTTTATCGACCAGAAGACACTGGTGGTTGGCGGCGGCGGTCTGGTGGACGGCGAAGAGTTGCTGCGAATCTATGAAGTGGGCGACGAAGCGATCAAGGCCGACAAGATGGTCAACAGCTTCAAGCTGGAGGCCACCGACGAGATCAAGGGCGAAGGCAACTTCTACGGCGTCGCCGTGACCAAGGAAGCGGTGTTTGTGACCTGCAATGGCGATGACACCAAAGGCTGGGTCGGCAAGGCCGCGATCAACGGAACCAAGGTCGGTCCGTTTGAGCGTTCGATTGCCACGAAGGAGGCGGTGGAGGTTGACGCTCCGGTGGGTGTCACGATCAGCCCCGCCAATCACCTGGTGGTCGGGCAGATGGGCGAGATCTCCGTCCCGGGCGACTCGCTGTTGACCTACTACAAGACCGACACCGGCGAGAAGTTGTTGAGCTACGAGACCGGCCTGCACGACATCACCGCGTTGGCCTATGGCCCCGGTGAGACTCGGCAACTCTATGCTCTCGACTTCGCTTGGAATGACGTCAGCAAGGGCGGCCTGTTCCAAATCGTCCGCGACCAGAAGGACGGCAAGCCCGCGGTCCGCTGCATTAAGCTGCTCAGTCTGATGAAGCCCACCGCGATGGCCTTCGGCAAAGACGGCGAGTTGTATGTGACGGTGATCGGCGAGAGCGAAGACGGCACCACCGGCGAACTCGTCCGCATCGACCTCGAAGGCAAGGAAGAGCCGAAGAAGGAAGAGCCGAAGAAGGAGGAGCCGAAGAAGGAGGAGCCGAAGAAGGAGGAGCCGAAGAAGGAAGAGCCGAAGAAGGAAGAGCCCAAGAAGGAAGAGCCCAAGAAGGAAGAGCCGAAGAAGGAAGAGCCCAAGCAGGAAGAGCCCAAGAAGGAAGAGCCCAAGCAGGACGAGCCGAAGAAGGAAGAGTAGGCTCCAGCTTCGCTAATCGCGACTCCGAT
>JAGQPF010000587.1 GCA_020426845.1 Planctomycetales bacterium | reverse complement strand
GATATCCTTCGTCATTTCCAATTACCTCCGTGCGTTCAGGCAACATCTCAACCGATGTACTCCAGACGAACCAAAGTCCCTATTGGTTCGTACCGCTAGAGACGACCTTCAAAGGGCTGGTCCCTGCGATCTTGGACATGCTGAATTGCGAACAGCCCGACTGGCTGGCGTGGTCGCGCCTTGCTCGTATCGCCCCAATCGAGAGTCAACTTAAGGGCGCGAAGCTCGTTGTGCGCCATGGCAACGGTGAAGTGCTGATGAGGGTCGTGGAATGGATTCAGAAGGTAGAGGTGCGAGACGACGCCCTTGAGGCCGAAATTCTCGGGCGATTGAATCGCGGGCAACTCGATATCATGAGCCGGCTTGAGTTGTTGACCGCGCTGAATTCGATCTCGCCCGAGAAAGTGCAGGAGTATTCCGCCTCGCTATGTCAGCTGGAGGAGCATCCCATGGCCAAGATCGCCGAACGCGGACGTGCGCTGCGAAGGACTTGATCCAAATTCAGTCCAGCTGTTGACCGGCGTCATTCAGTGGGGGATGTTGTCGGGAGTTCGTACGGCATGCAAGTAACGGACAGGCTGTGGCGGGCATCTCGCTCACATCAATTTGATCCAGTCGATCAGGTAGGTCATGTTCCACATGATCTTGAACGAGTTGCCCTTGCCTTCATAGATGCCTTCAGTTCCCTTGTCGCCGGTGAATTGGACGTAGTTCGCCGTGCAGTTGGAGACCATCGCGACTGCGTTCACAAAGCCCGCGTAGTTGCTCCATCCGCCAAGACCAACTTTCAGGTCGTCGCAGATCACGCCATCCAAATCCGCGTTGGAGAGTGCAAGGACGATCATTTCGTCGCCAACGATCGCGGCGGAGACGTCGACCCTGGAGCCGTCGGCAATCATATCGTTGCCGACCACGACGCCCACGGCGCACACTTCCGACGCGGTTGCTTGCACGTCCCGTTTCGCGGAACACGAGTCAATGAGCAGCCTCGAGCTGGCGGTGGCCACAATGTCCGAGTGGCTCATGTTGCCAGCGTCGCAGTCGATCAAGTCGACCCATGTGCCTTCGACCCGAATGTCATCCCCTCGCCCTAGGTTCACGCCCCGCACAGTCACGTCACCCTTGTACATGTCCACGATCAGATCGTCTGTCGGGACGCGGAATGTCACCGATCGTCGGCCGTTGACGGTGGTGTAGTTTGACGCCAATCCCGTGACGCGAATCGAAGTGGAGGTCGGCTGGTCGATCACGACGGCAGGCGTGATCTGTGCGTAGTAGGGAGCGGTTGCGTTGGGATCGTCCGCCTTGGAGAACCGGACGATCAAGTCTCCATTGACGTAAGTCACCTTTACGTCCGGGGGAATCTGGTACGCCTCGGCCGTCAACGCGGGGATCGTCATCAACGCCACAGCCATCCAAAACGTCGCGCACTTCGAGCAATTCAAGTTTTTCATCTCACACTCCCGAGGGTTGGTTGGTCAAGACACGTCGCGAAGGCGACGATCGTCTTGTCCCCGGGAGCGAAGAAGGCGGGCAATTGTTACAGCGGCGGCGCGATCGAGCACAATTTAGCACTTCGGCATTGCCGAATCATGTTTTGCGATTGAGTCTGCGCTGAAACAAATGGTCGGCTTCAACGCTCGATCGGACATCTCCGTCGCGTGACGGTCTCGCTGGGTTTCGTTTCCGCCAGCGAGGATTATCGCGAGTGTCGCCCTGGCAGGCCGCTTGCCGCTCAGCACGAAAGATGTAGAAGGAAGAAAACATGTTCCATCGCCCCCTGAATCAATGGCTGCTGCCCGCCCTGTTGTCATGTCTCGTTGGCGTCGCCACGGCCCGGGCAGACACCGCGGCCTTCTTCACTCAGCTCCAATCCGACGGCACCGTCGACCAAGTTATCGTGGGATTCGGACCCGGGATGCACATTCGCGTGGAGCCGTTCGACAGCACTCGACTGATGGTCCGCGGACTCAACGGAACCACATTCGGTCACAACGCGACTTCGCGGCTGATCAATATTCCCAGTGGCGATTTAATCGTTGACGGCAAGATGACCGACAGCTCGTCCGTGGAGGCGGTGGACCTGCAGTTCATGCTCAATAATCGGCTGCAGATTCTGGACGTCGATTATGTGACCGTTGAGCGCTGCTTCTTGTTCGACGGCCACGCGCATCTGCTGATCGTGAATGCTCAAGTCACGGACATCGACCTGACGGCGGCCAGAAACATCACGATAAGCAGTTGGTGGACCAATGTCTCAGCAAGCGCCGCGTCGGTGCGATTGAAGATCACCGGCCGAGGCAGCGGGTGCTACGTCAAAGTCAACGATGGGACGCTCGTCGGTCAGTCGCTGCTGATCTATGGAACCAATTATCGCGACAACATCGACTTGAATCGTGTGCAGGGCTTTCCCGCCAATGGCGCTGACGCCGAGTTCAAGATCTACGGCTACGGCGGCAACGACTTTGCCTATCTCAAGTCTTGCGACTCCCGCTTTCTCTACATGAACGGAAGCACTGGGTCTGATTCGCTTGACTACAAGATGGGCGGCAACAAGATTGTCGCCGTGTCGACTTCGTCGGTGGAGACCGTCAAGTGATCACGCGGCGGACCAGCTGACGGGCTTGAGCTTGTGACAGCCAACGGCGAGCGGCGCCTCTCGGGGCGACGCTTGCCGTTGTTTCGTTGGCTGAGCACAGCCGCCTCGCCTTGGTCGCATGGCGGGATGACATCCGCTACCCGCTTGCCCGAGAGTAATTCACGCGCCGGCGCGCGACTTAGATCAGATTCAGGTCGTCAAGCCACCAGAGAACCACGTGCGTATCCAGGAGCAACTTCATTTCATGCCAAACGATTCGGCTATGTCGTCAGGCAGATCGTCGAAGTCGAAAGCGATCGTCACTCGGCCTTGCCATTGACCACCCTGTCTCTTGTTTGCGGAGGGAGTCGAGCGAGCGTCTAGCCGAAGCAGTTCCAACGCTCGAGCATAGGCGTTGTCTTCATTCAAGAATCGACCAGATTAAATTCGACATGCCGAGGCTTCACACCTTCACCGCGACGTATCAGTACAAAGCTGCAACGCTCTTTCCCGAGAAGGATTTCTCACAGAGACACGGAGACACGGAGGATTTCGCACTTGGGCTTCCACCGGAACCCGACTGCAACTTGGTGAATCCAACTCCGTGCCTTTGTGTCTCCGTGAGAGAAAACGGAAGTGGGAAGCCCCTGGCCCCTTCAGTTAGAAACCTGCGCCGCTGGCCAAACGCTTCGCCGCATTGGGAGGTTCAACTCGGTCCGCCTCTTCGCTGGTGAGCCAGTGCTCGAAGGATCGTGTCCAGGACCAAGTCGAGACGCCGACCGACATCTCGCGCCAGAAAGCGGATGACCAAGTATCCGTGCTCCTGCAGGGCCAGGTCCTTGCGACGATCTCGTCGGTACGCCTCGTCGCTGTCCAGATGCTGATCGCCGTCCAGTTCGACGACCAGTCGCGCGTCGGCGCACAGCAAGTCGGCCTCTAATCTGCCGCAACCGTCAAAGGGAATTGGCAGCTGCGCGTTCAAGGCAAAGCGTCCGGCAGTCTCTGGAAGCGATTCGAGCCGAAGAAACAGAAACGCTTCCGTGGCGCTGCGAGCACGGTCGACACCCTCGGCGCCATCTGCCGGGGAGCTCGTAACGTGCGCGAACAGGCTCGCTAGCGGGCGATCAACGCCGTCCCTTGTCAGTCGGATGACCGAGGACGTGTAGTCCTCTTTCCAATTCGGGTCGACGGGCAGTGGAATGTCAGCCGGCCAGCCGGGCACGGCGTTTCCGGGCAACGAGATCGTTTATCCAATCGACTCGTACCCCTGACAACGACGCTGGAACATGCGGGCCAGCATTGGCGCCTGCAAGTCAGCGTAGTCGAAGATTAGCACTTCACGCTTGCGATGATGCAGGCGATGCAGGCGACCGGCGTACTGAGCGATGGTTCCTCGCCACGACACGGGCATGGTAAGAAACAGCGTATCTAGTCGCGAGTCGTCAAAGCCTTCGCCGATGAAACGGCCTGTGGCCAAAACAACTCGCTCCTCGTTCGTCGGGATTTCGCCCAAGCGCTGCCTGGCGTCGCGCAACTCACCAATCGCCAGTCCGCCTCGAAATACGAGCACGTTGGCAACCCTTGGTTCAAGGAGCTTTTGCAGGGCCTCGAGGTGGTCTTTCCGCTCCGTCAGCACGAGCGGGGATCGGCCCTTGCGAACTTCATCCACCACATCGGCGCAGATCAAGCGGGTGCGCTCTTCATTGGCGACAAGCTGTCGGCACAAGTCCTGAAACTGCAGCCGCTGATCCGGGTCGGGAGGCGTCAGAGCACAGAATGTGGTCGGCCGGACGATGACTCGGTGGTCGAATGGCCGCGCGTTGGCTTGGGTCTTCCCGTCCACTCGGTGCCGCACGGGTCCGCATTGCATGAAGACAATCGGATGATGACCGTCCTTGCGCGCCACAGTCGCCGACAAGCCCGTTACATACTTCGCTTTGGCACAGCGAACCACCTGCTCGAAGCTTACTGCGGGCACATGATGACACTCGTCCACAATCAGGTGTCCGTAGTCTGCCACGCAGTCTTGAACGACGCCCTTGCGGATCAAGCTCTGCATCAGTGCAACGTCGATGCGTCCCTTCAAACGCCGCCGGCCACTGCCCAGCCGGCCAATCTCGTCAGCGGCGAGACTTAAAAACTCCGCAAGCCGCTCCACCCATTGCTCCAGCAACTGCCGCCGATGAACGATAATCAGCGTGTTGCGAGCCCGCTGTGCGATCAACCAAGCCGCCACGACCGTCTTTCCAAACGCGGTCGTCGCAGCCAGCACGCCCATGTCGGAAGCCAGCAGGTCATTGGCGGCCTCCAATTGCTCCGGCCGCAGCTCCCCCCGAAATTCCACTTCGATTGACTCGCCATGATGCCGCAGGTCGTCTACCGAGGTCTCGACTCGGCATCGGCGAAGAAGTTCCAGGGTTCCGGCCAGACAGCCTCGCGGCAGGGCCAAATGGTCTGGATAGTCCTCCGCACAACAGATGACTCGCGGTTTGCCATACGTCGGAAAACGTTGGGCTTGCGCTTTGTAGAATTCCGGATTCTGAAACGCCGCCAGCCGCAGCAATTGATTTCTCAACTTCGGCGACAACTCCCGTTTAGGTATATAGATCTGGTCGCCAAGCGTAATCGTCATCCGTTCCGGTCCACGGATCGCACCGCCCGGCTCGCGCTGGCGCGACGGGGGCAGCAGCCACGGCCGGTGCTCGTCGTCCTCGGGCAGAGGCAAACGCACGCCAGTTACCTTGCCCGACTTCTCGGCGACGGTGGCGATGCGTTCAACGTCAGCCGCGCGGATGCGTTTCAACTGCGAAAGGAAGCTCCAGGGGTCGGGCCACGGTTGCAACTGCTCGTCGAGAAATAGCGTATTGCCGCGTGCACGCGCCGCCTTCTGCAGCGGCAATGCAATCAAGTTCCCAAAGCCGCCTTGGGGCAGCGTGTCCTGGTTGGGGAACATGCGGTCATACGAGTCGAAACCGATGTCCGGACGCCGCTCCATCGTCTCAGTCAGGATGTGGGCGCCAACACGTCGGGCCAAAGCCGCCGGAACGGGCTCCTCAAAGAACAGCCACACATGGCCGCCTTTTCCCGAGCGTGATCGCTCGACGGCGACAGGAAGCTGCAATTGTCGGCAAGTATCGCAGACTGCCGTTAGATCGGACGGCCAATCCTGTTTGTCAAAGTCCATCGCCAGAAACCAGCAGGTCTCGTCAAGCAGCATCGGATACACGCCCATCACAAACGGAGCGCCAGCGTGGTCGACTCCAGAGAGATGCCATCTCACCGCCTCGTCATGAACGGGCAGAAACTTCCGATGGCGGCAGGCGGCGCACTTTACTTTGGGCTTCTCACAGATTCCCGGCGCCCATTCATGAGCACACGCGGGCGAGTACCCAGCCTTGCCGGTCCGACTGCTTTCGAACCGCCGTGGATAGACGTCTTCGCGGCCCCGAAACAGCGAGCGAAATAAGCGGATCTTGTCTGCGGAAGGCGATTGCTGGTGGACGTTCACAATTGAGCCCGATTGACGATGCCCTTCGCCCCGCTTCCATCATACCGCCGGCGCCTCTCGGTAGCCTCCGTTTTAAAAGGACCTGCGACATGCGGTCGTCACGAGCCGGCGATCTAGGTGCTGTGACGGCCGGGCAGGGGAGTGCGCGCCATTCGCGATCATGGCTGAGCCAAAGCAAAGGAAGTTCGAGCCGTTGGCCAATATCTATAGGATTGCACGTCCGGGAAGAAGAGCTGACAATGGCGCTACGAATAGGTGGTTGGCGCCTAACGTATGTCTCCTCTTCTATGACGATGCCAATGCCGGTCTGCCCCAGCTGCGGAGAAAACTTGCCCGACACGGGTGACGCGTTTTGCTTGTATTGCCGTGAGCCGCTCGATGAGCTACTGGCGCCGGCTCAGCATCACCGCGTCCCTGACCAGTCCCAGTCCCCGCCACAGCTTGCTCAGCCCGAGGCTGCGAGCGAGCCCGTTGCGTTGTTTTTCCCAAAGTCGCGAAGCATCGTGGCTGGGGGGCCCGCGACAGCCGAGGCGCCTGACGTCACGGATGAAGAGATCCTGGCGTTGGTGCAAGGCTCGATGGCGCCGGTGAAGACACCGATTGGATACCGCGTCGGCATCCTCTTGGCAATGCTGGTGATGTTGAGCCTGCCGCTGATTTATCTCGGCTTGATCGGCCTGGTGGGCAGTTGGATCTACCACGATCCCAGTTTCCTGTCCTTCATCGTGGGCTCGATTTTGATCTTGTTCATGATCAAACCGCTGTTTCGTTGGCAGGGCCACTCGTCAACCCAGACATTGGCATCCCGCGACCGGGAGCCGCTGCTATTTGAATTCGTCGAAAGTGTCTGCCGCGCCGTTCGCGCGCCGGCGCCCAGACGCATCGAAGTCGACTGTGACATCAATGCCTCTGCCGGGTTTCGTTTGGGGTACCTGAGCCTGGTTTGGGGTAACGACTTGGTGTTGACGATCGGTGCGCCGCTGTTGACCGGCATGCGGATCGACCAGTTCGCCGGAGTTCTGGCACACGAATTCGGGCATTTTTCCCAGGGCGCCGGAATGCGTCTAACGTACGTCATTCGGCGGATCAGTCATTGGTTTGTGCGCGTGGTCTACGAGCGAGACCAAATCGATCAAGGGCTCTGGAGCCTCGCCGGCAGCTTGCCGATACGGATTGGCTTCATCTTTTGGGTGTCCATTGTGCTGATTTGGCTCATTCGCAAGGTGCTATGGCTATTGATGATGTTGGGCAACTTGGTTTCAGGATTCATGCTGAGGCAAATGGAGTACGACGCGGACTCCCGCGCCGTCAGCCTCGTCGGCGGCGCGACCGTCGAGTCGACGCACTATCGGCTCGCCGAATTGTCCGTGGGTTACAAAATCGCGATGTCGGATCTCGCCGAGTTCTACCAAGAAGGGCGATTGTGCGACAACTTGGCCGAACTGGTGGCCGAGAACGCAGCGCGGCTCTCCGAACGGGAACGCGAAGAGATCAAACAGCAAGTGGTTGAGCGACAGGCGGGCATTTTTGACACGCATCCCTCCACAAGCGATCGCATCAAGGCAGCGCATGAGCAAGCCACGCAAGGCGTGATGCAATCCAGTGTGCCGGCGGTTCGTCTGCTCCAGGGCAGCGACTCGGAGTTGCTGAAGCAAGCGACGTTGGCCTTTTATCGACAGCAGCTAGGCGAAGTCAATGCCGCCGACCTCCACGACACGGAGAGCTTGCTGGCGAGGCAGAAGCAAGAGTATGAGTGTTTCGAGGCGCTGGATCGCGTCTTTGGCAAAACGGCTGGACGCCTGCCCGTTCCGGTCGCCATGCAGAGATTGAAGTCGCCGCCATCGGCTGCCCAAGCCAGGGAAAGATGGCTGCACATTCGCAGTGAGTCTCGCGAGTTGCAAGCCGAGCTCGAGAAAGACGGCGGCGCCATTCCGGATCTAGAGGGACGTCTTCACACCAATGCTGTCGACAGGATCTGCTGCACCTTGCAGCACCTGTTTGCCCACAATGTCGAGCACCATGAGCATCGCCGTCGGGAGTGTGAGTCGCTCGTTTGCGTGTTGGAGAAAATTGAAGGGCAACGTCAGGTGTGGGGCGCGCTGGCCAGCGCCAATGCGGGGCTGGAGGGGGCGATTCGTTTCTGTATGGCGAACGAGGTGGATGAGGCGGATGTGCGCTCGCTGTATCAGCAAGTGGAAACGGTCTCGGGCTACATCAGGCGAATTATCGACGCCTTCAAAAACCTCCCCTATCCGTTTGAGCACGCCAAAGCCGAGATCAGTGTGACAGACGCGCTGCTCTCAAACATCGGCGAAACGAATGATCCTGTATCGATGTTCAACTCCGCCAATGCCGTCCACAGTCTGCTTGGACGCATGAACGCTCGCATTGTTGGTCGACTCAGCGCCATAGCCGAGGAGCTGGAGGCAGAACTGCAATGGGCAGATGAGGGAGAAGAGGTGTGAGTCCTGACACTTCAGGACGCATGGCACTGGCAGCTTCCAACGGAGATGAGCCCAGGTTCTAGACCTTGCCTGCTGCCTCCAATCCGTTCTCTGGTCGCGGTGTTACAGGAGTCAGCGTGACTTCGTCAAAACACTCCGTCGCAGTGCCGGGAAACTCCCTCACAAGTAGCCGCCGCATTTTAGGGTTGTCGGCGAAAACAGTCATCCAAATGCTGAAATGCCCTTGCGCCAGCGCAGTTCGCGCGACTTGGCGCCGCATTCCATCCGTTGGCTGATCCTCCAAATCCAGCTTGCTGTCTTGCGCTATCAGCCAAGCTTCCATGCGCTGAGCTACCCTGTCGATCGCGACAATCTGACCGTTCTCGTCCTCGACCTCACTGATCGGCTTGTCGAGCCCCACCAACTCCAGCGTGCTTGCGGCGAGAGCAGCAGACTCTTCTGGCAACACAGGGTTGACTTCAATGTCTCCGTCCTCCCGATAAGCATAGGCAAATGCGGTGTTGTCTCGGTCCGGCAAAAGGAAGCTGTCAAGCACGACATCCTTCTTGCCTTTCGTGGAATTGCAGTTGACGCAGCCGAGAAGAAAATTCTCCCAGCGTCCTTCCAGATGCTCGTATTGCGGCAGCTTCTTTGGTTGGATGTGCTCGACCGCAAGGTTGGTCGCAATTCGCCTCTCACAGTAAGAACAGTAAAACCCCAGTCGTGAGGCCAGCTCCGGAAAAGCGTCTCGGTAGTCATCAAAGTCGTCGTCTTGAGGACTGGCGCCACGATTCACCGGCCGCATGTCAAGGTCCCTCATCAGCCGCGCTGTCGTCTGACGAACGACGATGACGGCTCAGCTTCCCCTCTCGCTTCAATTCCAGATAAGCCTGAAAGGCGGGATTGTCAGCATAGGGGGCGATCTTGTTTGCGAGCGCGGCCTCGAATTCGGAGAGTTTCTCCGGAGGCGTCTTGTCGGCCTCTTCAAGGCGAAGCAAGTACCCCTTCGCAACCTCGACCATTTCGGCATAGCGGCTTCCGACGTCAGGCCGAGGCACGTTCATTAGTCCACGGGCGATCTCTTCGACACCCATGTTGCCTAGCTCCGGTATCGCTTGCCCCTGCAGGTTTCGTAGCTCTTCCGGGCGGAGGGACTGGATAATGAAGGCCGAGTGAGTCGTGGCTACAAACTGAATCTTGGGAAACGTCGATCGCAAATCTTCAACGACTTTGCGTTGCCAGCGAGGGTGGAGATGCACGTCTAGCTCATCGATCAGGACAACGCCCGGAGTCTCCGCCAAAACGCGAGGCAGAGGTTGGTCGTCCGGGCCTAGTTCGTCGGGCGGAACAAGATAGTTGTTCTGAGTCACAGCTTTGACCGCGATGTCCGCGACCAATGCCAACATCGTTCGTTGTCCTGCGCTCAAGTTTGCGAACGGTTGGGGCGAGCCGCCGATTGACAAAACGATGTCCTTTCGGTCTGTGTCAAACCAGGCATCGTCCGCGTCGGGAATGCAACGAACGATGGCCTGTTTGACGACTTCGAACCCAGGCCGGTACTTGCCGGCGCGATTGCCACGCTCCGTGGCCTCATCCCAAAACCACTGCTTAAGGTCGGTGATCCGTATTCGCTCGTTGAGACAATCGTAGAACGCTTCCCATCTCCGGGATGCTTCAAACGATGGCTTGGCCACCTTCGACCGTTCGTTATGCGGAAGCCAAGCTCGGCCTGCGCCGTAGTAAGCGATCACAGGCAGCGTGACGTCATTGCCGTCAACGGCCTGCCGAAAAACTCCCGCGATGAAGTCCCTCGCTTGTTTCAAATGCTGCTTGTTCCTCTTCCCAAGCAGAATCCCTTGCGTCCATTGCTCACGATGACCGTCGAGCAACTCGCCCCAAGCAGAGACGGCCATGTTCAGCGCTTCGGTGAATTGTATGCGATCACCGGATCTTTTGGCCTCCAGCCGGATGTAGTCTTCCGAGAGTGAGAGCCGACTGTTCGCAATCCTCGAATCTGGCACTTCGTAAAGCCATACGCCGCAAGCGATCGCCAAAGCATCAAGGATGCTGGTCTTTCCCGATCCGTTCTCGCCAATCAGAAGCGTGAACTCGGGGTTTAGAGTTAACTCGAAATCCTCGAACAACTTGAAGTTACTGAGGTGTATTCGATCAATTCTCATTTGGGTTCTCGGAAGTCTGCCGTCTGCCAGCAGTGGAGGGAAGGCGTACTGATTGCGATCTTGCTCCTCCCGCTCTCGGGTCATTCATGATAGTGAAGCAATGTGTCGACGCCAATGCCCGCTTCCCGGGACGTTCGCTTGCCCACGAGCACTAGTGCCGGAAGGATAAACTTTGTGAACAGCGATTGGATCGGCTTCTCGCGGACGCCAGCGTAGAAAGGAGGATGGCCGCTTTGCGCTCGGCGACTTGGTGGGCATTGGACGCTGCGGCCGTCTACCTTTATTTGGTGCGAAGCATCGTGAGACGTTAATCTGCTTCTTCGAAACGTTGGTTGCGGAATCTAGTGAACTTGCTCGAGCCGAACTCTTGAATCATTCACTTGCTGACTTGCGCGATGCGCTGGCCTCAGATCGTCTCGCCCGATACTTGGATGATGTCGGGTTGTCGCACTCGGGCCGCGAGGAGCTGTCAAGGATCATCGCTCATGACCGTCATCTTTGGCGGCTGTATCCGAATTCGCTCGAGAGTTGCCTGGTGGGGCGCCTACTCGGCGTGGGGGAGCTCGAAAACCTGCGATCCGAGTGGGTGGCCGAGATCCGTGCGTCGGGGCGACCGTGGATCGAATGTCTCCACCCGCTTCGACTACCGGATGGACAACTGGCGACACTTTTCGACACGACCCCAGCGTTCTCCCAACTGACAAGCGTCAGCTTCTTGGACGACGATAACGTCCTGTTGGAGCCGAGTCCGTATCATCTCCGGAAGGCGGCGTCCGAGGGCAGCGGGCCACTGGAACGCGTTGTCTGGAATTGGCGAACCCATGAGCACAAGTTCCAGGTGAGCCCTGAAGATGCCAGCCAGCGAAGCAGCTATCCGAAGCTGGAACGACAGTGTGGAGGCCCACCATTGATCGTTCGGGAAGCCGGTGGACCGAGCGTTGCGATACCTTGTCCGGATGAAGCATACTCTCATGTTCGCCTGGACCGGACTGGGCGGAATGTCATCGTCTGGGGATCGCTTGAGGATTACGCCGGCGGATTCATCTGGTTCATTTCGATCGACGATCTTAGAGTCGAGAGGAAATTGAACACTGAACGGCCCGTTTGGGACGTGAGTGAGTCGTACGACGGTACGGTCGCACTGGCCAGAACCAGCAACGCGCTCGTTAGTTGGGCCGCTGGCCGGCAGCGTGCCATTCCGCTGCGTGCCGAATCTGCGGCGGTGAGCCCGAATGGGAAGTTTGCGGTGATCCGTCGCGACATTCAAAGCCCACTCGTGTACCAAGTCTGGGATTTGGCCGAGGCGAAGGAGGGCACGCGTCAACCCCGACTGCCGACACAGTTTAGCCCCTCAGGCCACCGGCTGCTTCGTGAGAACAAGCTCTTTGACGGAGCCACGGGAGCCAAGTTGGCCGATCTCGATGTGCTTTTGGGGCAGTATTTGGAGGGCGGGCCGGCGACTCCCTACTGCCACCTTGGAGATCGCCTGCTGACGAACCTGCACAGCTCCATGCAGGTCTGGAGTTCTGTTTCTGGAGAGCGCATCGAGGCAGGGCGACGGCGATTTCCATATTGGTTTCACGTTGCTTATGATCAGTCCGGCACGCGCTTGGCGGCGGTCAAAAGTCATGACAGAGAGGTGTCGCTATATGCAATTCCATCTGGCGATGTTGAGACGACGTTTTCAATCGACCTTCAGGCGCCGGAGGAGCTTGCTCTTTCTCATGACGGTGAACTCGTCCCTATCGCCGAGGGGGCAGAGGTCGAGGTTCGGACGGCGGGCGGGGAGTTATTGCTGTCAGCGCGGCACCCGCCCGACGACGGAACTGCAGATCGACAAGTGCCATTGCCCGCGCCTTCGCTGCTGTTTGTCAGCGACGGCATCGCCAGCCGATGCGGCGAAGTCTGGCGGCTGTTTGAGCTTGATGGACGCGGCAGCCGGCTGATTGACCCTCCGAAGGAAGTCGCCCCGTTGAGACATTTGGCCGGTTGGAAGGTCACCCCCGGTGGATACACACTGTTTGAGGCCCCGAATGAAGATCAGATTGCGCTGCCGCTTTCCGGAAGCTGGGTCGTCCATCCTGGTGCCCCCAACACTCTTGCCTGCGATCAATGTCACGTGAAACTGCGCGATCGTTGAATGGGGTCTCGTCCATGCCCGCCGCGGAAGTAGCGATAGAGCATGCTGTTTGAATAGTCGTCAAAGTTTCCCCAGGTCGACTGGGAGCGAATGACATTGAACAAGAGGAAGTCCGATTCAAGAGAGAGTCGCATGAGCGCTTTCGCGTCGGCGTTGAAGTCGATGAATACGGCTGATTGAAACCTTCCGTAAGGCCAGCCACGGAAGCGGCTCGTTGCGAAGTAGGGCTGAAGTGAGTTCCAATCCGGCGGCCACGAATCGTTGTGGTCGCGCATGTAGCTGATGACCAATTCGGCTGCGCATGACGGGGCGTAGTAGAGAAGGTTGCGCTCGAGAAACTCGCCAAAGGATGCTGCCAATGAATGGATGCCATGGTCCCCGTGATTTACGACAACTTCGCCTGTCGATGTTGTGATTCCGATTGATCCGCCCGCTCCGTCGGTTCCTACGACGAAGACGCCCGGCCACCTGTCTTCCTCGTCAAATTTCCAACGCCCGTGCCGAGCAACGAGTTGGGCAACCCCGAATACGCATCCTCCGCCAACGAGTCCCCCTCCGCAGGCGGACAAGAACCACCGGTATTCTCGAGGGATGAGGCCAAACTCGGATTCAAACTTCGCAAGATCTCGCTCACTGGATAGTGGATAGCGCCAGTCTTGGCGTAGACCATGAAACGCGACGACGATCCGGGACTTGAGGGAATCGTCCATTCGGGAGTTGGTAGGGAAATGGTGATGGGATTCCACAAAATGCAATGGTAGGCTGCTGGCCTACCGATGACTTGGCCATTGTAGTGGCTGATCATTGAAAGCGGGGGTTTGTGAATGGCGCCCGACAGATCCTCAGTCATCCTATCTGAAAAGGAACGCGAGCGGAGAGAGAATGACTCGATGCGAGCTGGGCGTGTCGCCGCAACGCAGGGAACTTCCGGATTTTGCCGAGATTGAATCGCTTATGGACTCCGCTAGCATCATTGCGGAATGGAAACAACGCCTTGTTGCGCTCGCTGACCATCCCGCCTATGTTTTCCGCGACACACCTCAGCATTTGATCGACGAGCACTATCACCGATTGACGTCGTTTCTGGGTTTCTCCGAGGAAGACGTTGCAAGTGCCGAAGAACGCTGGAAGATCCGCTTCCCCGAGGTGTTCCGACGCTATTTGCTGGAAATGGCCAAGTCACCTGGCGATCTGTTTCGAGGAAGCGATTTGGTTGACATAGTCGAGTTGGGGCAGTTTCGTCGGGACGCAGAGAAGCTCTTGGGCGATTCCGATCCGCCACTGGAGCTGCCAACGGCAGCCGTGGTCTTTCTCATGCATCATGGCTATACATTCTTGTCCATCTTGGCAGCAGGAGGTTTTGACGGTCCCGTGATGCAATGGAGGAAGTTGGCAGCTACCCCTCGGCAAGTTGCGCGAACATTTGGGGAAATGGTGAACGCGGAATTGCGACTCATGGAGAAGACGAATCGGAAGTTCCGCGAGCGTGGAGGATATATTCTCACCTTGTTCCCGGGTGGCGGCGGTTCAATGGAATTCTAGCGGCGAACGCCTTTGGTCTGCTGCCTTTGGAAGTGCCGAAGTGCCGGACATTGGTAGCAGCGAAAACGAGAGAATCTCATGGCCAGGAAACCAGCCAAAAGCATGGCAAGAGGCGAGCCGACGACAAACGGACGCTGCTGCCGCCGCTGACCTGCACGGCAGCTCAAATCAAGCAAGAGTTTATCGACGCGGCAATTGAAACGCTGCGCGTCATGCAACTCGCAGGCGGCCAGAAGGCGGCCTACCTGTATTTCGTGCTCGACGCAGGCAACGGCTATTTCTACGTGTATGGGGGAGCGGAGCCGCTGCCAAGGCACTTCGTCCATGAAGATGTGTTCGCTGGCGGGATTCTGGTTTACGGCTCGTTCTCCGAGATCGTGCAGTTTAATGAGCAAGTCACCCCCGAAACCCGAGTGGACGCGGACAGCCCGTACCGGTTCATGCTCGACGACGGCACAGAGCGTGTAGTTGGACCTGGTGAAGGAGACAAGACACTCAATGATTTTATTGCTGTCTTGGGGCATGAAGCACTTCGCGACTTGCTGCCAAGCGATTCTGAGGCCATCCACTCCGCAGAATGCAGAATTCTGATCGCGGACGACGAGGTCGCGGCCCACGGTGACTTCACGGAATCGCGAGTCGCGAATCGCGGTCCGTGACAACGAGTGTTGTCACGCGCGGCGAGGGTTCCAGGCATGACGTTGAGGGCGATTGCACATGACGGATTTGCAGCCACTGTGGGAAGCGTTTCGTGCCGATGATCCGGAAACCAGTCTCAAGGCGGGCAGTGCTCTGGTCGCTGCCGGAGCCAAAATGGAGCAAGTGCTCCCGGCAATGATCGATGCATTGCAGCTGACGCCTATCGAGCCATCCGGTCTTTGGCCCTTCGTCGCGTTCCCGTGGTACGCAACACTTGCCTTCTTCGACTTCGAGAAGCCGGCCGTGCGAGAAATGGCCATCAGGGCTCTCGACCACGAGCTCCCTGCTGAACGAAGGATCAATCTGATTCGGTTCATTTCATGTCGGCATGGAGTTCGGGAGATTGTCAGCTCTTTCCTCCAGCGTCTCGTGGACAATCCCGTTGAGGATGCCACGCTGAGGGCTTGGGCGGAGGTCGTCGTCCATGGTCGACACAAACATGATCTTAAACTTACCGAGAATGCGATCCGACTCGCCGATCGAGACGACGTCGAAGCGCCGCTGCGAGTGAGGATTCTTGATTGTCTTTCTCGGTCAAAACCCGATGATGTCAATCCGGAGCGATTGAAAGCAATCTTGCTGGCATCGCTATGCAGCGAACACGAAAAGGTTGCAGTAGTTGCCGGAAACAGCTTGGCGTGTTTCGAATTGTTGCCTGCTGAGTGGGACCGCGTTTACGCTGCGCTCGACGGAAGGTTCGGATATGCCGCGCTTCCTGTCCTGCTGAATCAACCACAGCCGCCTGCGGCGATAACGGTTTCCGTGATGAAATGGCTCTCGCGCGACTGGGAGCAGCGCAACGAACTCGCGCAGACCGTGCTCGCTCGCATTGGCTCGCCTGCCGTGCGGCCTTGTCTGGAATTGGCAGCGGATGCGGAGGCATCGAACAATTCAAGGAGCGGCGCGCTGTGGTCGCTGTGGCGGATGAAGGCGCTGGACAAGGCAGCTAAAACTCACCTGCGCGGCCTCGTGGAATCCGCAGGGTACGGGATTTCTTCGCAGGCGGCCGCGGTGCTGATTCGCTTCGGCGACACGTCCGACCGGTCCATCGGGCCTCACAAGGGTCGCCTGCGATGGAGGCCCGACCAGTCCACCGGGCCTCACAAGG
>JAGQPF010000586.1 GCA_020426845.1 Planctomycetales bacterium | reverse complement strand
TTGCGCACTTCTGCACGGGCGAGGGCGCCCATGCGGAGGGGGAAATCGTGGTTTAACCGGCGCGTGGGTGGCGTTTCGGGCCGTGTCGCTGCGGCTGCGACCGAAAGTCACCCTTGCCAGCCGCGCGAGGGCAGAACTACCATGAAGGAAATGGCCCTCCCTCGGCGCCTTATTCCTTCCCGGCGCAAAGCAAATGTTGAATTACTCTGTTGTTCGAGCACGTCTCGCCCGTTGGCCCGGCACGATCGCCTCCCGCGCCACCGTTGGCGTGGTGCGTGCGCGAAGGTTGTGCGAGTTCTGCTCGTCGGCGGTCGCAATCGCTTGGCTTTCGACCGCCATGCTCGCTGTAAGCACCGTCCTGGCGGCGGAGTCTGACCGAGAGGGCGAGGCGTACTTCGAGTCGAAAATACGTCCGCTGCTGGTCGAACATTGCTATCGCTGCCATTCCGGCGATCGCCGTGAAGGCGAACTGTTGCTCGACCGCCGCGACGGCCTGCTGCAGGGCGGCGAGTCGGGTCCGGCCGTGATCCCCGGCAAGCCCGACGAGAGCCTGCTGGTCCGCGCCGTGCGACGCGCCGACGACGTCTCGGCGATGCCTCCTGACAAACCCTTGTCACCCGAGCAAGTGGCGCTGCTTGAGCAGTGGGTCCGGCTGGGGCTGCCTGACCCGCGCAGCGAGAAGACGCCCGCGCGTCTTGATCCCGCACAACACTGGGCGTTCAAGCTGCCGCAACGTCCGGCCCTTCCCGCCAGCCCGCCGGCAGCCCGCGGCCCGCTGGACGCGTTCGCGTTTGCTTCGTTGACCGCGCACAAGTTGGCCCCGTCGCCGGAGGCCGAGCCGCGCGTGCTGATCCGTCGCGTCGCCTATGACTTGACGGGGCTGCCGCCGACGGCCGAAATGCTTCGCGTGGCGGACGACTGGTCCGACCGCCGTTATGAACAGTTGGTGGATTCGCTGCTCAACTCGCCCCAGTTCGGCGAGCGGTGGGCGCGTTATTGGCTGGACGTCTCCCGTTACGCGGACACCAAGGGCTACGTGTTCCAAGAGGATCGCAACTATCCCGAGGCGTACCGCTACCGGGATTGGGTGATTCAAGCCTTCAACGCGGACCTGCCCTACGATGAGTTCCTCAAGCTGCAGCTGGCCGCCGACCTGTTGCGGCCCGACCAGCCGGATCAATGGGTGGCGATGGGCTTCTTGACACTGGGGCGACGGTTTTTGAACAACATTCACGACATCATCGATGATCGCATCGACGTGGTGTCGCGGGGCACCATGGCGCTCACGGTTTCCTGTGCAAGGTGCCACAATCACAAGTTCGACCCGATCCCCACCGAGGATTATTACTCGCTGTACAGCGTCTTCTTCAGTTCGGACGAGCCCAAGGACGGGACGCCGCTGCGGCTGGCGGATCATGACAAGCCTCGCGATGTGCGAGTGTTCTTGCGGGGCAACTCGGGAAACCGCGGCGAGGTGGCGCCGCGCGGCTTCTTGCGATTGCTCAACGACGGCGAGCCCTTGCGATTCCAGAATGGCAGCGGCAGGCTCGAGCTAGCCGAGTCGATCGCCAGCCACGAAAACCCACTGACAGCACGAGTGTTGGTCAACCGCGTCTGGGGACGCCTGTTCGGCCGCCATCTAGTCAGCACGCCAAGCGACTTCGGGGTCCGCACGGAGCTTCCGACTCAGCGCCCGCTCTTGGACTACCTGTCGACGCGGCTGATGGAACGGCAATGGTCGCTCAAGTTGCTGATCCGCGAGATTGTCTTGTCCGCGGTTTATCGTCAATCCAGCCTCCCGCGAGCCGACGCCGCTCAAGTGGATCCCGAAAATTCGCTGCTGTGGCGGATGAACCGACGGCGCCTCGATCTCGAGTCAATGCGTGACACGTTACTGTCAGTATCGGGCGAACTGGACGATGCCCGTGTGGGCGGCAAGTCCGAGGACATCGTCTCCAGTTCGACGCGCCGACGGACACTGTACGCGCATATCGATCGCCAGAATCTTCCCGGCGTCTTTCGCGTCTTCGACTTTGCGACACCGGACACGCACAACCCCAGGCGGCCATTGACGTCCGTGCCGCAGCAGGCGCTGTTTCTGATGAACAACCAGCTGATGGCGGAGCTGTCGCAGCAAATGGCAGCCCGCACCGGCTCGCTGCAGCCACGACCACGGATCGAAGCGTTGTTCCGACAGGTCTACGGAAGGTCCGCCACGGAGTCCGAGCTGCAATGGTGCGAGGCCATGCTGGCGGAATGCCAACGCCTGGCTGACGCTTTCGACGGACAGACTTGGCGCCACGGCTATGGAAAGCGGGACGACAAAGGGCACGTCGCGGAATTCCACCTGCTGCCACGGTACGAAAAAGATCGCTGGCAGGGCGGCGAGCAGCTTCCCGATCCGCGGCTCGGCTGGGCGATGCTGAGCAAAACGGGCGGGCATCCCGGCATGGAATGGGCGGCGATTCGCCGCTGGGTCGCGCCGCGAGACGGCGTGCTGACCATTCGAGGCCTGGTAAAGCATCCCGCGGACCAGGGCGACGGCGTCCAGGCCAGCGTGGTCTCCAGCCGTGAGGGCGCCATCTGGAACACCGCGGTGCGGACGAGCGAAAAGTCGCTCGACGTACAGGTGACCGTCAAGCAAGGCGACACCATCGACTTGGTCGCGGAGGCCGGCGAGAGCGCCAATCACGACTCCTTCCACTGGACCGTCACGCTGACTTTGGACGATGCGGAGGGAGCGGCGCCAAGCGGCGGACGCCGACGATGGGATAGCCAAGAGGACTTCGGCCCGCGGGTCGAGCCGTTGAGCCCCTGGGCGCAGCTGGCGCAGGCGCTGCTGATGTCAAACGAGCTGCTGTTTTTGGACTGAGCCAATCATGAACGATCGAACTTTGACGGACAGCTTGTTGTCATCCCTGCCGATGAGCCGCCGCGACTTGCTCCACCGCTGCGGGATCGGCCTGGGCGCCGCTGCGCTGGCCACCATGCTGCAGGAGGAGTCGCACGGCGCCAATCCACTGCTGCCCAAAGCTCCCCACTTCCCCGCGGCCGCCAAGCACGTCATCCATCTGTTCATGAATGGCGGGCCCTCCCACGTCGACACGTTCGACCCCAAGCCCGCGCTGGACAAGTACGCCGGGAAGGACCTGCCGACCCAGAACCTCAAGACCGAACGCCCCACCGGCGCCGCCCTGCCCTCCCCGTTCAAATTCAGCAAGCACGGCGAGAGCGGCATTGAAGTAAGTGAACTGTTCCCGCACGTCGCCCAGCAGGTGGACGAGCTGGCCGTGATCCGCTCGATGCACGCGGATGTGCCGAACCATGAGCCGTCACTGTTGCTGCTCAACTGTGGAGACGCGCGGCTCGTGCGGCCCAGCATGGGCTCCTGGATCACCTATGGGCTCGGCACGGAGAACCAGAATCTGCCCGCGTTCATTGCGATGTGCCCGGGCGGCTACCCGATTCAGGAGTCGCAAAACTGGCAGGCAGGCTTCCTGCCGGGCGTCTATCAGGGCACCTACATCGACACGCAGCACCGCGACATCGAGAAGCTGATCGAAAACATTCGCAACGATCGCTTGTCACTCGCGCAGCAACGCCGACAACTGGATCTGGTGCAGCAACTGAACCAGCGGCACCAGCAAACGCGGCAGGATGACAAGGAGCTCGACGCGCGAATCGAATCGTTCGAACTGGCCTACCGCATGCAGATGGAGGCGGCGGACGCGTTCGACGTGTCTCGCGAGCCCAAGCACATTCTCGAGATGTACGGTGAAGGAGTGCAGGCTCGGCAGATCCTTATCGCGCGGCGTCTTGTCGAACGCGGCGTTCGCTACGTGCAAGTCTGGCACGGCGCCGGGCAGCCGTGGGACAGCCATGACGATCTCGAAGTCAACCATCGGCGGCTCGCCAAGCAGTGCGACCAGGCCATCGGCGCCTTGTTAAAGGATCTCCGGCAAAGCGGATTGCTCGACGAGACCTTGGTGATCTGGGGAGGCGAGTTTGGCCGCACGCCCACGGTCGAGATGCCCAAGAAGGGATCCAATCAAGGCAAGATCAACGGCCGCGACCACAACCACTACGGCTACACCACTTGGCTGGCCGGCGGCGGCGTCAAACGCGGCATGGTTTACGGCGCCACCGACGAGTTTGGCTACCAAGCGGTGGAGAACAAAATGCACGTGCACGACCTGCAAGCCACGTTGCTGCACCTGCTCGGCTTCGACCACACGCGACTCACCTACCGCTACGCGGGCCGCGACTTCCGGCTGACCGACATTCACGGCAACGTCGTCCACGATCTCATTGCCTAATTCGCAGTTCCGTACTTTTTCCGAGGTGAAGCTCATGTCCAGCCGCCGACACAATCACTGTGAAGTGGACCGCCGCCAGTGGTTGCTGGCTGGAGCCACCGCTGCGGGCGGCGCCGCGATGCTGACTCGCGGCGCCCGGGCTCAGGCCCCGGCTTCCGCCGCGCCGAGCGCCGACTACAAGATCGAGCGAGGCCGGATTCGGCAGTCCGTGATGGGCTGGTGCTTCAATCCGATGCCCACGCTGGAGCTGGCTGCGAATTGCAAGCGCATGGGCATGCCGGCGATCGAGGGCATCGACACCAAGCTGTACCCTCAGGTCCGCGAACTGGGCTTGGAGATTTCGCTGGTCTCCAGCCACGGGTTCAAGACCGGGATGTGCAACCGCTCACAGCATGACGAGTGCGTGAAGATTCTCCGCGAGCGCATTGACCTGGCGGTGGAAGTCGGCAGCCCCGGCGTGATCACGTTCACCGGCATGTTGCCCGACGGCGTCGCTCCCGAGGAAGCCACGCGCAACTGCGTGGAAGGCTGGAAGAAGGTGATTGGCTACGCCGAGCAAAAGGGCGTCAACCTGGTGTTCGAACACCTCAACACGCGGGACGACTCGCACCCCATGAAGGGGCACCCCGGATACTTTGGCGACGATGTCGACCACTGCGTCGACATCATTAAGAAGATCGACTCGCCGCGGATGAAGCTGTTGTTTGACATCTATCACGTCCAGATCATGAACGGCGATGTGATCCGCCGCATCGGACAGTATCACGATGTCATCGGCCACTACCACACGGCGGGCAATCCGGGCCGTTGCGAGCTGGACGAGAATCAGGAGATCAACTACCCCGCCGTGATGCGAGCGATTCTGAAAACCGGATATCAGGGCTATGTCGCCCAGGAGTTTATCCCCACCTGGGATGACAAGCTCGCCGCTCTCCGGCATGGGGTCTCGGTCTGCGACGTTTAGTTTGCTTAGTCGTCAAACTTTGCCTGACCGGGGCATGCGGCACGAGTCCATGATTCGTTGTTTTGCCGTTTACCATTCGATTCGATTGAACTGAATCGTTTGTCCGATGGATGGGAAGTCGGCGCGCACCTGCGGTGCGCCGTTTTCCATTCCCACGGAAGGGGCAAAACGTGAGTCAGCGTCCACAAACGGGCACGGTGCTCCAGCTTGGCATTGCCTTGGCCTTGTTGGTATTGACGGTGTTCATGCCGATCGTCTGGTGGCCAACCCCAACCGAACCGACGGCGATCTCTCCGCCGGCTCCCCGCGACCCCTTCGAGTTGGCGCGTCGAGACGACTCGGAGGTGATTGCCGAGCCGCTGCCGCAAGTCACCGATGGCTGGGACGAGCTGCAGATTTTGGCGTCGGAGCCAATTCAGGTCGACTATCTGGAGGCGATCACATCGCGCGTCGGCCCGCGGCAGGAAGAGCAGCCGGTTCCGATCCCGACGCTGCCGACTTGGGAAGGCGACTCGACAAAGGCCTTGGCGAGCCGCCTGGCCTCGCGCCGGTCCCTCCCCGAAGACGAGCCACGGCTGGCGGCGCGTCCCCCTCTGAATACCGTGACGCCGACGGCACCAGGTCCGGCCCTGTCGATCCCCAAACACGAAGTGGTCGTGCCCGCCACCACGCGCGATTGGCCCGCTCCACGACAGCTGCTGGCGCGGCTGGATCAATTGGAGGAATGCCTGGGCGACACCGAACTCGAAATAGAGAGTCGCCAATGGTCGGAACAGGTGCGTTTGCAGTTGCAGGCGATTGCGACCGCGGCGGACGCCGATAGCGCTCAGTCGGCACTCGGTCGGCTGGAGGAGTTGCTCGACAGCGCCAAACATCTGACCCTGTCGCTCACCGGCGAGCAACGCAGAAATCTGATTGTCGCTCGCTATGCGCTGCAGCGGCGGCTGCCGGCTTGGAAGCTGTCGGACGCTTTGGGAGATCCGGCCATTCAAGTAGCCACGGTCAACCCCGAACTGCTCGAGCCCGTCGAGTTGCGAGCGGCGCTGCAGCAGACGGAGGCGTGGCTGCAGGACCGCGGCGCATCGCCGCAATGGCGGCAATTTTTCTTGTTGAGCGAACTGCGTGACGCGGCCGACAGCACGGACGCAACGCAGCGTAGCCAGATCGCACAGAAGCTGGCCGCGCGCGTCGCCGGATTGCACGATCCGACTCAGCAGAGCTTCGTGCGGGACTTGGCGCCGCAGCGGCTGCTGGTTGCGGTGAAACGTTGGGCCGCGGAGTTGGCTTGGGATGGGACTCTGCTGCGACAGCTAGAGGCGGCCGAGGAAGGCGACCTCGAGGCGGCGCGGCAAGTCGCCTGCCTCAGTCAATCGTTGCAGTGGTCGGTCGACCCGCGCCAGCGACAGCTCGGCGCGCACCTCTCTCAGCATTACCGCAACGCCAACATTCGCGTGTCGATGCGAGAGGAGTTTCTGAATCGCTGGATCGACGATCCGCCGCCCTCGTACCAACCGTATCGCGACTCGATCATGGGCGCCAACGTGCGTGGACGCAACCGAGTCGAGACCCGATTGGGAGTCGATCTCGTGCCTTGCAACCACGCCTGCCGCATTCTGATGCAAGCGGCGGGCATTGTCCGCACCAACGCTCAGACGGAAAAGGGCCCCGCCGTCGTCTACAGCGACGGCATCGCGCACTACCTGGCGGAGAAGGACATCCTGGTGACTCGCGATGGCGTCGAGTCATCGCAGGCGCGAGCGGCAACGGAGCTCCGCACCCGCATGCGCGGCTTCGACACGCGGTTTGACGGCGTGCCGGTGCTTGGCGGATTGACGCGATCGATCGTGAGGCATCAACACGACCAACAGGCGCCTCGCGCCAACGCGATTGCCGAGCAACGAAGCTCGCAACGAATCAGCCTCGAGGTGGATCGCGAGGTCGCTCGACAGCTGGAGCAAGCCGAGCGTCGACTCGAAGAGTCCATTCTGACGCCGTTGCGCCGGTTCGGCTTGCAGGCCGACGCCATGAACCTGCTGAGCACGGACGACACCGCCGTGGCTCGCGGACGCTTGGCCAGTGGCGAGCAGCTGGCCGCCTTTACACCTCGTCCCACGCCGCCGGTCGACTCCCTGGCCAATGTGCAAGTGCACCAATCGGCTGTCAACAACCTGCTGGACGGCCTGCGGCTCAACGGTCGCAGAACGACCATCGGCGAAGTCGCAGTGGAGATCGCTCGAAAGTTCGGCGCCAAGGACTGGACACCCGAGGAGCTGCCACCGCGCACACAACAGACGATCGTTTCGTTTGCCGACACGCAGCCGGTCTCGATCGAGGCGGGCGATGACGTTGTGAAGGTGCGTCTGAGGCTGACGGAGCTGGACGCGGGCGGCAACGACTTTTGGTACGACTTCGACGTCACGGCGGTGTACGAGCCGGTTGTGCACGGCGCGCGTTTGGAGCTGGTCCGCACCACTCCGCTGTCCATCGAAAGCGAGGAGCAGCTCAGCTTCCGTGACGTGCTCGCGCTGCGAGGCATCTTCGCCATGGTATTCACGCGCGAACGGCCGCTGACAGTTATCGATCAGGATACGGCCAACCGCCCCGCCATGCAGGATTTGGCGATCACGCAGTGCGTATTGAGCAACGGGTGGATGGGCATCGCCTTGCAGAAGGCGGCTGCCACCGCCGCTCGGCCCGCACAGACCGCCGCCCAGACGTATGAAGCCAGCTTCACGGCTCGCCCCGACGCCCTCCACGAGCGCACGATGGAGAAGTTTACGGCAGCAAGGCCCGCCCAGCGGGCTCCCTACAACCGCGACGGAGACCTGTCCTCCACCAGCCGACTGAACCAAGCAGTCTACCTACATCCCTAGCACCCAGTTGAAAAAGACCCCGCTGGCAATCGGAACTGCCTTAACCTTGCGCAAGAACGCGGTGTCGATTGCCGGTTTTGGTCTTTTTCAACGGCCTCCTGCCCCTGTTGAAAATACCCAACGCATTCACCTCTCTCCGAGCCACGAAGACATGTCAAGCGAATCGAGCGAACCGCTTATGGGCGGCCTTTTGGAAACGTTGCTGGCCGACGAGTCCTACCGTCCTTCCGAGCCGCGTTCGCTGGCCGAGACGGGCCTGAGCCAGGCGATGTTGGAGCAGCTGATCCTGAAGTATCTGCTTGCGGTCGGCGCCCGTTCGGGACGCGACATCGCGGACAAGATTTGCCTGCCCTACGGATTGATTGAGGACACGTTTCAGTCGCTTCGACAACGCCAGCTGTTGATCCACAGCGGCGCCGCCCAGTTGAACGACTACACCTATGGCTTGACCGACCAGGGCATGATGCAGGCGCGACGCGCGTTGGACCTCAACTCGTACGTGGGCCCCGCGCCGGTGCCGCTCGTCGACTATGTGTTGTCGGTCGAGGCCCAAACGGTGCGAGCCGAAGCTGTCAAGCGCTACAACCTGGAGAAAGCCTTTGAAGGCATCTCGGTCGAACGCACCATGTTCGAGATCCTCGGACCGGCCATCAACTCGGGCGCGGGCCTGTTCATGTACGGCGAGCCCGGCAACGGCAAAACGACGCTCGCCAAGCGAATCACGCGATGCTTTGGCCAAGAGATCTGGATTCCCTATGT
>JAGQPF010000585.1 GCA_020426845.1 Planctomycetales bacterium | reverse complement strand
GCCGCTTCGTACAGATAGAGCACCTCGAGGCGATGCTTGCGGAACAGCTCGAGCCGCGGATCGCGCTGCAGCGCCTCGCGGGTGGGCCCGGTGAGGAAATAGATGGCCTTTTGGCCCTCCGGCATTGTCTCGACGTATTGCTTCAGGCTGACGAGTCCCTCTTCATCGTCATGCCGCGAGGAATTGAATCGCAACAGATCCTGGAAGCGGTCCTTGTTGGCGTGGTCGGAGTATCCTTCCTTGAGAATCCGGTTGAAAGTCTGCCAAAACTTGTTGTAGGTCTCCTCGTCGTCCTCGGCGAGCTTCAAGAAGCGATCCAGCAGCTTGCGGGTCAGGATGTCGCGAATCTTGGCAATCATGCGGTTGTGCTGGAACGTCTCGCGAGAAACGTTGAGCGGCAAGTCCTCGGATTCGACCACTCCCTTGACGAACCGCAGATACTTCGGCAGACAGTATTGATTGTCGCCGTCGATGAGGACACGCTGCACATACAATTGCACGCTGACTTCACCTTCTCCGAACCCCATCGCCTCAGGGCTGGTCTGCGGCACGTACAGCAGCGACTTGAATTGCAGCGGCGCATCCACCGAGTGGTGAAGGTGGAGCAGCGGGTCTTGATAGTCGTGGCTGACCAGTTTGTAGAATTCGTTGTAGTCTTCGTCCTTGACTTGGGACGCGGGCTCGCGCCACAGGGCGGTGGTGCGATTGACTTGCTCACCGTTGAGCTTGATGGGAAACGGCACGAAGTTGGAGTACCGTTGCACAATCGACTTCAGGTGGCTCGCATCGACGAACTCGTCGCTCTCCTTCTTGAGATGCACCTCAATCCGGGTCCCCCGCGGCTGCTCCTCCGGCGCGGCCGCGAGCGTGTACTCACCGGCGCCGTCGCTGGTCCACACCACGCCCGCGGCGTCCGGATCGGCGGACCGGCTGGTGAGCACGACCTTTTCGGCCGCCATAAACACGCTATAAAACCCGACGCCGAATCGCCCAATTAGGTTGACGCCCGCTTCGGCAGGCTCCCCTTCGGCGCCACTCTCCGACTGTTTCGACCGCTGCAGTTGCTCGAGAAACGCCGTCGCCCCGCTATGTGCGATGGTGCCGATATTGGCGTCGACCTCGTCCGCGGTCATCCCGATTCCCGTGTCCGTGATCACCAGGATTCGGTCCTCTTCATTCGTCTCGAGGCCGATCTCCAGAGGCAGGTCCGAGTCCTGCAGCGTCTCGCCCGAGGCTTGCCGGAACCGCGCCTTCTCGAGGGCGTCGGCGGCGTTGGAGATCAGCTCACGCACGAACACGTCCTTTGACGTGTAGACCGAGTGAATCAGGATGTCGAGCAGCTTTTTGATCTCGGCCTTGAATTCGCGCCGCTCGCCATCCACGTTCGCAGTCGTATCCGTTTCGGACATCGCAATGGTTCGAATTGGAGGAAAGGTATTTGTCATCATCGACACTCGATTCTAAGTCTGCCGTGCGGTCACCGAAAGGGCGTGGTGTGCCGAGGGTCTGCCAACCGGCCGACTTAAACTGCTAGAATGCGGTGATTGGCCACCGACCGCGGCACAAAGCGTGCCCGCCGGTTTTCACTGCCAATTCCTCCCAGCCAAATCACTCCTACCCAGTTGAGAGACCGTTCGCAGTCGTGACGCGCGGCCCCTCCTTGAGGCAGACAGATGAAAGCGTTCGTGCTGCGCGAAGTCAAATCGCCGTTGGTCGCCGAACAGCGTCCGGATCTGCGGCCGGGCCCCCAACAGGTTGTGGTGAGGTTGCACGCGGCAGCCGTGAACCGACGCGATTATTGGATCACGCAAGGCCTGTATCCCGGCATCGAACCGCCCATTGTGCTCGGCTCCGATGGTGTCGGAGTCGTCACGCAAACGGGAGCGGGAGTTGGCAACTATTGGACGGGCCGCGAGGTGATCATCAATCCGGGGTTCGGCTGGGGCGACGATCCGCGTTGCCAGGCCGAAAACTTCCGGATCCTTGGACTTCCCGACGACGGGACTTTCGCCACCGAGGTGTTGGCGCCCGTGTCACAGTTGCATCTCCGGCCAGAGCACCTGACGCTGGAGGAAGCGGCCGCGCTGCCATTGGCCGGCGTGACCGCGTTTCGAGCCACATTCGTCCAGGGCGGCTTGCAGCCGGGAGAGACCGTCCTGATTAGCGGCGCTGGCGGGGGAGTCGCCACGTTCGCATTGCAGTACGCCGTGGCAGCCGGAGCGACGGCCTGGGTCACCTCCTCATCCGCAGAGAAAATTCGTCGAGCCGTTGAACTCGGGGCGGCCGGAGGCGTGAACTATCGTGACGATGGCTGGGAACAACGACTGGCGGCATGTTGTGCGCCGGATTTGATCATCGACAGCGCGGGCGGCCCTGGCTACGCAGCGCTGCTGAACGCGGCTGGACCTGGCGCCAGAATCGTCAACTATGGCGCAACGGCGGGGCCACCTCCCAAGCTCGATCTGTTCAAAGTGTTTTGGAAGCAGCTTCGCATCCAAGGAACGACGATGGGCTCTCCGGCCGACTTTGCCGCCATGTTGCGATTTGTCGAGCAACACCGCATCCGTCCCCTCATCGACCGCGTATTGCCGCTTGAGCAGGTCAACGACGCGCTCCAACTCATGGAACGCTCGCCCCAATTCGGCAAGCTGGTCCTGGACTGTCGCGATGACGCGCCGGTCAACCGTTAAAAAAGACTCCAAGGGATGGCGTCATGAACGACGAAGCAAATCAAGGTTCCCACGCCAGCGAGTCGCTCATTGAGCAGCTGCGGAGCTCGCTTCAGCGTGCCGACTCGGACCAGCCCGTGGAGCTGTTGGAGACGCATATCTCTTGGGTACTGCTGACTCGTGACCGCGCGCTGAAGATTAAGAAGCCCGTGCGGTTCGATTTTCTCGACTTCAGCACACTCGATCTTCGTCGTCAATTCTGCGAGGAGGAGGTTCGGCTCAACCGCCGGCTCGCCGCCGACGTTTATCTGGGGTTGCTCGGGGTGGCGCCTGGCGCCAACGGCCCGGAATTGCGGGACGCGGCGAGCTGTGGGGAGTCCGCGCTTGAATGGGCGGTTGAGATGCGACGCTTGCCGGAGGAGCTGAGCCTCGACAACTTGATCGAAAACGATTCCATCACCCCTGAGCAGACGCGGCGAGTGGCGGAACGACTGGCGACGTTCTATCGAGGACTCTCCAACGAACCGGTTGGCGACGATGAGTACCGTGGGCGCCTCGAGTCTCTGGTCCGAAACAACCGCAACGAACTGCTGGAAGCCAAGCTCGACCTGCCCGACTACATCGTGCATCGAATCCATGCGGCTCAACTTCAATACTTGGAGTTGTCGCCCGAGTTCACCAACCGTGCTGCAGTGCACGTGGTGGACGGCCATGGCGACCTGCGGCCGGAGCATATATACGCGACGGACGTTCCCGTCGTCATCGACTGTCTCGAGTTCAACGCCTCCATGAGGCGCGTCGACACAGCGGATGAGCTCGCATTTTTGGAGATGGAGTGCGAGGCACTTGGCGCCGGCGATGTTGGCGCCACGATTGCCAACCTGTGCTTCGAGTCACTGGGCGACCGCCCCAGTGACGAGCTCTTGAGCTTTTACAAGAGCTATCGCGCCTGTGTTCGTGGCAAGGTCGCCGAGCTGAGGTCCCAGCAACTCAGCGGCGAGTCGGCCGAGACGATGTTGACGCGGGCTCGGCGATACTTGGAATTGGCCAATCGGTACGTGGATCAGTTCGCGAGGCCGTTGTTGCTTGTCGTGCGAGGCCTGAGCGGCACGGGCAAGTCGACGATGGCCGAGACGATCGCGGACGCGTTCGGAGCACCCCTGCTGCAAACCGATGTCGTTCGCCGCGAACTTCAGACTCCCGGCGCGAGCGGTGATGGCTATGGCGAAGGCGACTACACCGAGGCGCGTCGGCTAGCCGTCTACGACCGGATGCTGGCCGGGGCGGTCAAGTCGCTCGAAGTCGGCCGTACCGTAGTGCTGGACGGCACTTTTCTCAAACGCAGCCTGCGCCGCCGCGCGGCCAACCTTGCCAGCTCTTTCGGCGCCGAGTTTCTGGTCGTCAACTGCCAGTGCCCGACCGACATCGTCAAAGAGCGGATTAGGCAGCGAAGAGCCGGCGGCGACACGCTCTCCGACGCTCGCCCCGAATTGCTCGACGCGCAGCGCGCCGATGAGGAACCGGTGTCCCCCGATCTGCCGCAGCTGAACTTTGACACATCCGCGCCGCTTGACGAGTGCCGCACGCAATTGCTGCACGAGCTACGGGCTCGGTTTGCGGCCATTCACTAACTCGTCCGGAGCGTACTGATGAGAGTTGATCACCTCGTCCGCTTGATCCTCGTAGCGCCTCTCTTGTTCGTCGCGTCCGCTTGCGGACAGGAGCAAAAGGAGCCGAGCACTCGTCGCACCGAATTCCAAGTGGGAGAGTTCAAGGCGTTTGTGATCGAGCCGTTATGGGTGCCGAGAAGCCAGCTCCGGCGCTGGGTTTGGTACGCGCCAACGCTGGGCAAGGGTTTGCCGGGCGCCGCGGAGAAGTGGATGTTCGAACAATTCTACCGGGGCGGCATCGCAGTCGCCGGAGTGGATGTGGGCGAGTCGTTTGGCAGCCCAAGGGGACGCCAAGGCTTCCAGCAGCTTTACGAAGAGTTGACGAATCGCCAAGGATATCACCCACAGCCCGTCTTGCTGGCCAGAAGCCGCGGCGGGCTGATGCTATATAGCTGGGCGGTCGAGCACCCGCGAGCAGTCGCCGGAATTGCCGGTATCTATCCAGTGTGCAATCTGGCCAGCTATCCGGGAGTCCGGCGTGCCGCCGGGGCCTACGGACTGACCGCCGAGGAGCTGCAGGAGCAATTGTCCAAACACAATCCCATCGACCGATTGGCGCCCTTGGCCAAAGCGGGTGTGCCGATTCTCCACATTCACGGCGACATGGACACGGTGGTTCCACTTGATGCAAACTCGGCGGAGCTGGCGAAGCGGTATCGGACGTTCGGCGGCCCCGTGGAACTGGAGATTGTCGCGGGACAAGGCCACAACATGTGGGAAGGCTGGTTTCGTTCCCAGCGGCTGACGGACTTCATCATTGCACGGGCACAAGGCAAATCGTTCCCGCTTGCCTCAAAGTCTCAGTCCGAACCTCGCGCCAACGACGGCAAATAGACGCGTCCGAAGTTGTGTCGTCACGACGGAATGCTCTGCGGCATCTTGTCGCCACCGTTCGCCCGTTGACCAAATCAACCCGCGTCTCTACCCTAAGTTGTTTGGCTTTCCCCGGTTGCGGACGTCTTTCGGGGAGAGGCCAACCGGTCAGATCTGCATGCGTCCGAAGCAGCCTTGGCCACAGGTTGCAGGCTGGCAGCCTGCACTACGACAGATTTTTCACGCAGGCTCACGATGACGCTTTCCGATATTCCCGAAACTCCCGTCGATCTACCTCGCATTGAGCGAGCCGTGCGGGAGATTCTCGCGGCAGTAGGGGAAGACCCCGATCGCGAAGGACTTCTGGAGACGCCAGCGCGAGTCGCCAGAATGTACGCCGAGCTGTTTTCGGGGCTGCACAATGACCCCCGCGAGCATCTCAAAAAGTTCTTCACCGAACAGTATGACGAGGTGGTGCTCGTCAAGGACATCAGCTTCAACAGCATGTGCGAGCACCACTTGCTGCCATTTCTGGGCCACGCCCATATCGGCTATGTGCCCAACGGCAAGGTGATTGGGCTGAGCAAGCTTGCCCGTGTCGTCGAGGTGGTCTCCAAGCGTCCTCAGGTGCAGGAGCGGATGACGGAGACCATCGCGAACCTGCTGATCGAGGAGTTGAATGTCAAGGGAGTGGCGGTTGTGATCGAGGCCACCCATAGTTGCATGACGATGCGCGGCATCCGGAAGCCTGGCTCGCTATGCGTCACTTCGGCGATGAAGGGCTTGTTCCGCGAGCGACTTTCCTCGCGTTCCGAGATCATGCAATTGATTTACGGCAAAGCGAAGTGACGGCCCTCCCCATCTTGGTTCAGTTCGTGTTTCGCCTGACGTTCGGCATGGCGTTGTCGATGGCGGCGACCCCCTCGTCGCTGGTCACTGCCGGCTTCTACCGAGTGCATCTCTGGGTGCTCATGGGACTGAACACCTTTGCGTCGCTGGCACTTTACTATTCAGCCACCACGCCAGCGGCCAAGGCCGCCTTTGCGATCGCGATTGCGCTTACCGTGGCGAGTTATGTGGGAGCTGTCATCTGGCTCTACGAGCGGAAACGAGCCGGTTGGTTTGCGCTGATGTTGGTCATGGCTGGCGGGCTCGCCGGTGCGTTGCTGGCGACCGATTGGAGCCGCTTTGCGGTTGTCTGGCTGGGCGCCGGGGACATTCTGTCCAGCGGGTTGATGATGGGGACGGTGATGACGGCCATGCTGCTGGGGCACTGGTATCTAAATACACCCACGATGGTGTTGGCGCCCCTGCAGCGGCTCGTTCGCTGGTCCGGAGGCTCCACGCTGTTGCGGGCGGCGGTCTGTGGCGTGGGCATCGCATCGTTTCTGATGGGGGACGGACCGGGGGAGGGGGCCGCCGTGGACTTCACTTTCTGGCTGTTTGTCGGTTTTCGCTGGCTCGCAGGTTTGCTGGGAGTCGGCCTGATGATTTACATGACTCGCGAGACGCTCAAGGTTCCCAATACCCAGAGCGCCACGGGGATACTCTATGCCGCCGTCATACTCGTGTTTTTGGGCGAGTTGGTTGGTCAGTTGCTGACGGTCGACGCGCGGCATCCGATGTAGAATACGCTCATGATCACACTCACCTACCTCTGCCCCCATTGCGATCAGGCGACTCGTATCGAGATCGTGCCGCCGGCCCGGGCGACCGACTCGCGTGGAGCCACCACCTCGGTAAAATGCACACACTGCAACACCGAGCAGACGCTCAAGGCCGACGTGTGGGACGGCGAGCACCTCACGGAGTGCCTGCTATGTCCCAGCACGGAGTTGTATGTCCGCAAGGACTTTTCGCAGCGAGTGGGTGTGACCATCATTGTCGTCGGCTTTGTTCTCTCCAGCATTGCCCAATTCATGCATCAAGGTGTTTGGGCGATTGGGATCTTGCTCGGCACTGCCGCCTTTGACGCCATGCTGTACTACGTAACGGGCAACGCATTGCACTGTTATCGCTGCCACTGTGAGCTGCGTGGCCTCCAAGGCTTGGACGAGCACGACCCGTTCAATCTGGAGGTTCACGAACGGCATCGCCAGCAGGAGATTCGACTCAAGCAAGCCGAGCGCCAGGCCGCTCGGACCGAGGCGATGGCGGAGAAACCGCCAACCTAGCTGCCTGACGATTCGTTGTGGTCCGAGTCGCGTGAAGCACGGCGGCCGGCCCGAATTTCGCTCCCCTTGCCTTTGATTATCGAACCGCCGCCTCGGCCGGCCAGGGATTCATGGATCAGCAGCAAGAGCGAATCGTCGCCGACCTCGCCGGTCAATTAGAGGGCGAAGTGCTTTGCGACGCCCTCGGTTTGCAGCTGTACGCGTCGGACGCCAGTGTCTATCAAGTGGCCCCCACAGCAGTCGTGCGGCCTCGGAACTTGGCAGACGTGGTGGCCACCATGCGATACGCGCATGAACATGAGATACCGGTGCGTCCCCGCGGCGCCGGGACCGGGCTCGCTGGCGAGTCGCTGGGTGACGGGATTGTCATCGACTTCTCTCACTCGATGCGCCGAGTGATTGCCATGGATCAAGACACGGTGCGGGTACAGCCCGGCGTCGTGCTTGCCGAATTGAATCGACATCTCGCTCCCACCGGACGCATGTTCGGACCGGACCCCTCGACGCGAAGTGTCACTACGATCGGCTCGGTGTTGGCCCTGGACGGCGCCGGCAGCCATTGGCCGATTTACGGTTCCGCTAGGCAGCATGTGCGAAGCATGCAGATCGTGCTGGCCGATGGTGAGGTGCTTGAGGTTTCCAAACACTCCACCCGAGCCGACGATGGCCCGCCACGTCGTCGCGAGTTAGTCAGGAGGCTTGGCCAGTTGCTGGAACGCGACGTGGATTACGAGTCCCACTGGCCTCAGTCGCCCGTCAACCGCTGCGGCTACAACATTCGCAACGCGGTGGCCGATGGCCAAGTGAATCTTGGCCAACTGATCGTCGGTTCCGAAGGGACGCTGGCGTTGATTACCGAAGCGACGTTGACTTCCGTTCCGATGGCGCCCGAGCGGGGCGTGGCGATGCTGTTCTTTGAACGGCTCGATCAGGCGGCGCGGGGGGCTGTGGAGGCGGGAAAACTGCAGCCCGCCAGCTGCGATTTGATGGACCGTCGGTTGCTCAGCATTGCTCGCGAGACGGACCGCCGTTTTGACCAGCTGATTCCGGTCAACGCGGAGGCGCTGTTGGTTGTTGAGTTTCACGGCGACGACTACGATTCGATCCAACGTCAGCTGCAGTCCCTGACCCAGCGCGTGCAGCGCAAACGCAAGCTCGCTTTCCACGTCGTGGCGACATCGGAGCGCGATGAGCGGGATCTTTACTGGCGCCTCGTCCGCCGCGTCGTGCCGCGACTTTACCGGTTGAAGGGAAACGAACGTCCTCTGCCGTTTGTCGAGGACATCGCGGTCCCTCCCGAGTCATTGCCGAACTTTTTGGTCGACCTGCAAAACTTGCTCAAGACGCAGCAGATCACTGCCACGGTCTTCGCGCACGCGTTGCAGGGACAGCTGCATGTCAGGCCATTTCTGAATCTGGACGATCAGGGCGACGTCCGCCGCATGCAGGATTTGGCGGCAGCGTTGTACGAGAAAGTGCTGGAGTTCCGGGGCACGATCAGCGGCGAGCACGGCGCCGGTCTCAGCCGCACTTGGTTCGTGCGGCGCCAGTACGGGCCGCTCTACGACACCATGTCCGAGGTGAAACGGATCTTCGATCCCGGCAATCTCTTGAACCCGGGCAAAGTCATTGCGGAGGCGCCTGCTCCTCTGACCAAACATCTGCGGCCGGTTGCCCGCGACAAGGACAGCGACCCACTGCCGACGTTGTTGAATTGGGCCGAAGGCGAATTGGAGCACACGACGAGGTCGTGCAACGGTTGCGGGCGCTGCCGCACGCAGTCAAGTGACGAGCGGATGTGCCCGATTTTTCGTTTTTCACCGTCGGAGGAGGCATCGCCTCGCGCGAAGGCGAACCTGATGCGAGCGGTCATCACCGGGACCGTCCCGCCGTCGGAGCTGTCCAGCGAGACAATGAAGGACTACGCCGATCTCTGCGTGAATTGCCATCAGTGCCGCGTTGAGTGCCCGGCCACGGTCGACATCCCCAAGTTGATGCTCGAAGCGAAGGCACAGTATGTCGCGGCCAACGGGCTGCGACTTCCCCAATGGTGCATCGCGCGGCTCGAGCGTCTCAGCAGCTTCGGCAGTCGATTGAGCCGGCTTGCCAATTGGGCGTTGCGCAATCGCCAGATGCGCTGGCTGTTGGAGCGTCTGTTGGGGATTGCCCAGGGGCGCAAGCTGCCTCGATTTGCCGGACGCACGTTCATTCGGCACGCGCACAGGTTGAGGCTCACCAAGGCCAGCCGCCAAGCGGGCGCCAAGGTGCTGTATTTCGTCGATGTATACGCCAACTGGCACGATCCACAACTCGGCATCGCGTTGACCGAGGTGATGCGACACAACGGCGTGTCCGTGTATGTCCCCCCCGAGCCGCTCGTCTCCCATATGCCGGGCATCACATTGGGCGACACCGAGCGTTTGAAACGCAGCGCCGCGAAGAACGTTGCCCTGCTCGCCGAAGCGGTGCGCCAGGGATACACCATTGTGACCACCGAGCCCGCTGCCTCGGCCTGCATCAAACATGAATACTTGGCGATGCTGGAGGATGAGGACGCTCGTTTGGTTGCCGACAACACAATGGACGCCTGCGAGTACTTATGGAGCCTGCATCAGGTGGGGAACCTTGAATTGGACTTCCGGCCGCTGTCGGTGACTGTGGGCTACCACTTGCCATGTCACTTGCGATCCAGAGGCGTCGTGGCGGGCCGCGAGCTGCTGCGATTGATCCCTGGCATGAACGTGGTGGACTTGGACCGCGGTTGTTCGGGGATGGCCGGAGCGTTTGGCTTGTTGCGGGAAAACTATCGCAATAGTTTGCGCGCCGGATGGGGCTTGATCTCCGCAGTCCGCGATCCAAAGCTGGCTGTGGGTGCGACGGAATGCAGCGCGTGCAAGCTGCAGATGGAACAGGGGACGAGCAAGCCCACCATCCACCCGCTTAAGATACTCGCACTGGCCTACGGGCGGCTTGGCGTCGCCGAGGAATTGTTGGCCTTGCGCGGCGAGGAATTGCTCGCCACATGACACGAGCATGTCATGTTGATTGGACGCCTCGCGTCCATGGCGTTAGGAGTCGCAATGAAGATCACCGTGAAACTGTTCGCAGCCGGCCGCGAGCTCGCCGGCGCCTCGGAGGTGCTGGCCGAGTTGCCCGACGGCGCGAACGTCGGCGCCTTGCGCGCATGGCTGGAAACCCACTACCCCAGCCTGGGGCCGCTGCTTAAGTCGACAGCGTTCGCCGTCAACGCCGACTACGCTAGCGATCACACCCCACTCGATCCGTCCGCCGAGGTGGCGATGATCCCTCCCGTGAGCGGAGGCTAGCTGTCTGTTAGAGCCTCGGCTGACAGTTGGAGACGCGTTAATCCTATGGGAGGCGGAGTCGTGTTGCAGGCTGCCAGCCTGCAACGTGCGGTAAAATCGCCACAATTGTCGCAGGCTGGCAGACTGGTGCCGCGTATTTCACCGCACTGATTGTCCGTGAGGCGATTTTCAGCGGTGTCCTACGAAGCCGATTGGTGTCACGGCCTCCATCGGCTTGGTAAAACAGTGGAAGACGCTTGTTCCGGGAACTCTCCGTTGCGAACAGCTCTCCACACACATCAATTCAGGCTCGGCGTGATCCGACTGACTCGCGAACCAATTGACACGCAAGCAATCCTCGACAGCGTCCGCTGCCCGGAGGCGGGGGCGGTCGTGCTGTTTCTGGGAACGACTCGCGAGCTCACCAAAGGGCGTCGGACGCTTTGGCTCGACTATGAGGGCTACGAGGAGATGGCGATCCGACAACTGGAAAACCTCGAGCAAGAGGCTCGTGCTCGCTGGCCGATCGAGCAATGCGTGATCGTGCATCGTCTGGGACGCGTCGACCTCAGCGAGGCCAGCGTCGCCGTGGCCGTCAGCACCGGTCATCGGCGTGAGTCATTCGAGGCGGGGCAGTGGTTGATCGACCGGCTGAAGGAGGTCGCGCCGATCTGGAAGCAAGAGCACTGGGAGGACGGATCCGCCGAGTGGATTCACCCCGGAGCAGATCTCCGCGCCGACGCCGAGGAGCAATTGTGAAGGACTCCATGACGTCGACGCTGCTCGACCGCTTTGGGCGGCGGCACAACAACTTGCGGATCAGCGTCACCGACCGCTGCAACATTCGCTGTTTCTATTGCATGCCGAATGAGGATGTGCAGTTCAAGCCGCGCGAGGAGATTCTCACGTTTGAGGAGATCGAGCGAGTGGTGCGAGTCGCCGCGGGTCTCGGAGTTGATCGCGTGCGGATCACTGGCGGCGAGCCGCTGGTGCGCAGTGGGATCGATCGACTCGTCGCACAACTATCCGTAATCCCGGGCATTCGGGACCTGGCCATGACCACAAACGGCCTGCTGCTCGAGCAGTATGCCAGGCCGCTGCGCGACGCTGGATTGCAGCGATTGAACATCAGCCTCGACGGGCTTTCCGAGGAGACCTTTGAGCGAATTGCGCGGCGACAGGGGTTGTCAAAAGTATTGGCTGGCATTGCCGCCGCGCAAGATGTGGGCTTCGAAAAAATTCGCCTCAACGCAGTCGCGATCAAGGGCATCACGGAAGCCGAGGTTCTGCCCCTGGCGAGCTTCGCTCGAGAGCACGACCTCGAGCTGCGATTCATCGAGTTCATGCCGCTGGATGCCGAGGGCAATTGGCAGTCGGATGAAGTGCTGCACGGCGCCCGAATTCGCGAGATGCTCGAGGCGGAGTTCGGACTCTTGTCTCCCGCGGAGCGCAAGGACGACAGCCAACCGGCAACGGATTACCAATACGTTGACGGCGGCTTGGTTGGATTCATCAACCCAGTCACGCAGCCGTTTTGCGAAAGCTGCAACCGATTGCGCATCACCGCAGAAGGGCAAGTGAGGAACTGCTTGTTCTCGACGGAGGAGTGGGACGCGCGGCGGCTGCTGCGAAACGATGCCGGCGATGACGAGCTCGCCGCGCTCATCCGCGATTGCGTCGGACAAAAGCGCGCCGGCCATGGGATCAATGACGACGACTTTCAACGTCCCGACCGCGCGATGTATCAAATTGGAGGTTGAGACGGTGGAGCCCGTCCAATCCAACATCGAAACAGCAACTCCCCTTTCCGATCGAGTCTAGTTTTGCACGCCCTCGCCGTCCTGTTCACGATGGTTCTGACGCAACCCGGTCAGCTCGACTTCGACCGGGATGTCGCTCCCGTGCTGGCCGCTCGCTGTGCCGAGTGCCATTCGGGCGGGGATCCTCGGGGCGGTCTCTCATTGCTCACTCGGCAAGATCTGCTGCGCGGAGGCGAGTCGGGCTCGGCGATCGACGTTGCGAAACCGCTGCAGAGCGAGCTATGGCAACGCGTCTCACAAAACGAAATGCCGCCCCGCCAGCCGCTCGACGCCGCTGAGAAGGCGGTGCTCAAACGCTGGCTTGAGAGCGGCGCTCCATGGGGCGACGGGCCGATCGACCCGCTTGCCCACTCCACCGCGCATCGCGCCGGCCGTGATTGGTGGTCACTGCAGCCGTTGAAAGTCGCGGCGCCTCCCGAATTGCATGATTCCTGGGGCCGCAACGCAATCGATGCCTTCATCTACCAGCGACTACGAGCGTCCGGATTGGCGCCGTCTCCGCCAGCCGACCCCCGTGTGCTAGTGCGGCGGCTCTATTTTGATCTGATCGGATTGCCGCCCCCTCCCGAGGTGGTCGACCGATTTGTGTCAGATCCGAGCGACGAGGCGTACCTTGCCGTCGTCAACGAACTGCTTGCGTCGCCCCGCTATGGTGAGCGATGGGCGCGGCATTGGCTGGACGTTGTGCGGTTCGGCGAGAGCAACGGCTTCGAACGCAATCAGCCACGAGCGAACGCCTGGCCCTATCGCGACTGGGTGATTGATTCCTTGAACCGCGATCTTCCCTATCGCGACTTCGTGCGAGCCCAATTGATTGGAGATTTGGAGACCGACGACAGGGCTGGCGCCGCAGCGACCGGTTTCTGGGTCGCCGGGGTGCATAACACCACGGTGGGCGGCAGCGAGCGAATGAAGAAGCTCGCCCGGCAGGATGAAATCGAGGAGGTGCTCGCCACCGTGGGCCAATCGTTTCTCGGCATCACCTTTAATTGTGCGCGATGTCACGACCACAAATTCGATCCGATGACACAGCGTGAGTACTACCAGCTAGCCTCCGCGATCTCCGGTTTGCAGCATGGTGAGCGGACCGTGAAGTCCCATGAGCACCAAGAGACGCTCGCGGCGCTCGATGTTCAGCTGCGGAGTGTGGACCGAGAATTGAGGGAGATTGATCGCCGTGTTATGTCTGCGCTGCGTGAACGCCAGGGCGAACGACAAACTGAAACGGCGGCTCCTCGCCCCGACGCGGCATGGTTGTTTGATGGAGACCTACGCGATTCGATCGGGGAGTTGCATGGCGTGGCAGCAGGCCAAGTCCGTTTTGACCAAGGCGCCGTCGTGATTGAGGACGGCGCCTATGTCGTGACAAGTCGGCTTCCAATGGACGTGCGAGAGAAGACATTGTCGGTCGTCGCGGAGCTCGCTGACGTCACCCAGCAAGGTGGCGGAGCAATTACGCTCGAGACGAGCAATGGTGTCGTCTTCGACTCGATTGTGTTTGGCGAGCGCGAGCCTGGGCGTTGGATGGCGGGCTCCAATAACTTCCTTCGCAGCGATTCGTTTGGTGGGTCCGAGGAAAAGGCGCCGACTGGACGGGTCCAGCTGACAGTGGTCTACCGCGCGGATGGCGAGATCCTCGCCTACCGGAACGGGCAGCCCTACGGCCGCGCGATCCGCAAGGCGCCACTCCAGCCGTTCGCGAAGGGCGACAGCGAGTTCGTGTTCGGCTTGCGTCATAAGCCGGCAGGCGGCAATCGCCATCTGAGGGCCAAGCTGCATCACGCCGCCTTTTTCGCCCGCGCTCTTTCGGCGAACGATGTGGCGGCTTTCCACGAGGATCCCGGTGTTCAAATCTCGGAGCAGAAGTTGCTCGCATTTTTGCACGCCAGCGAGCCGCAGGTTGCTATGCGTCGAACGTCCCTTAAGGAACAACGCCAAACGCTTGCCAAGCAAATCTCCGAGCTCCAAGGCTTGGCCGAGCAAAAGATCTATACGTTAACGCCAGGCCCCGGAGAAGTGGCTCACCTGCTGGTGCGCGGCGATCCCGACAAGGTTGGCGATGAGTTGACACCCGGCGGAATGGCCTCGATTCCCGGTGGCTCGGCTGACTTTGGAATTGCCGCCAACGCGCCTGAGGCCGAGCGGCGACGCCTGCTTGCGGACTGGATCACCCATCGAGAGAACGCGCTGTTTCTTCGAGTGGCAGTCAACCGCGTTTGGCATTACCACTTCGGCGCTGGCATCGTGGACACGCCGAACGACTTTGGATTCAACGGCGGGCAGCCAACTCATCCCGAGTTGCTCGATTGGCTTGCGGACCGTTTTGCTCGTGATGGCCAGCGTTTCAAGTCGCTCCATCGCTTGATCGTGCTGTCGGAGACGTATCGTCAAGCGAGCTTCCAGGAGCACCAGACGCGCGCGAAGGAACTGGCTGCTGACGCGGATAATCGTTTGCTTTGGAGAATGTCACCGCGTCGGCTGGAAGCGGAGGCCTACCGCGACGCGTTGCTCGCCGCCACGGGCAAGCTGAATTCTCGCCGGGGCGGACCCAGCTTCGAGGACGTCGCGATTGTCTTCAATAGCGGCACGACGTACTACGAGCCCAAGCCGCTGAACGATCCTGAAGTGTATCGTCGCACGATTTATCGTTTCAATCCACGCGGTGGCCGAAGCGCATTGCTCGACACGCTCGATTGCCCCGACTCGGCGGCTACGGCGCCGAAACGCGCGGTCACCACGACTCCGTTGCAAGCCTTGGCTCTGCTTAACAGCACCTTTGTTGTGCAAATGTCCAACGAACTCGCCGACCGCATTTGCGCCGAGGCGGGGGACGGCCGCGATGCCCGCATCCAAGCGGCTTGGCGGCACACTTTGCAGCGAGCGCCGAGCGAGAGCGAGCTCTCCGTTTCGAGGAAGCTTTACGACGAGCACGGACTGCGAGCCGTCTGCCGTGGATTGTTCAATATCAGCGAGTTTCTCATCCTCGAATAGCGACTCGCACGATTTGTTTCGTTGCGCACAATGAATGCATCAGTTTGACCATGTCTATTCCAATCAAACAGCCGCGATTCTGCGCCGATTCCGGGCCCTTGGGGCAAACCCGCAGGGACTTCTTTCATTGGGGCGCCAATGGTCTAGGCGCCACGGCGCTTTGGAGCATGCTCGCAAAGGAAGCGGACTCCGCCGACCCGGTCGAAAGGGACGCCGCCGCTGGGCATCTCCGCTATCCCGTTCAAGCAAAGCGAGCGATCCACATCTGCCTGATTGGTGGCCTCAGTCACCTGGACTCATTCGACCACAAGCCGGAATTGGCGAAGTATCACGGCAAGTCGTTGGAAACGGAGGAAAAGCCGGATATTTTCTTCGGCAAGGTGGGGCTTTTGCGCCAATCAGACTGGGCATTCAAGCCGCGCGGCGAGAGCGGCTTGATGATCTCGGAGTTGTTTCCGAAGATTGCCGAGTCGGCTGACGATTTGGCGCTGCTTCGCTCGATGACATCGAAGTCGGCGAATCACACTCCGGCGTTGTTTCTCGCGAATTCCGGGTTCGAATTCAATGGATTTCCCTCCGTGGGCAGCTGGCTGGCGTACGGTCTAGGATCCGAAACGGAAACATTGCCGGCCTACGTGGTGCTCAACGATGAACGTGGCGCTCCCAACACCGGAGCGTCCACTTGGAGCAGCGCATTCCTGCCATCCAGTCATCAAGGCGTCGTGTTGCGCGGCGGCGAGCAACCCGTTCGGGACCTGTTTCCACCACGGGACATCAAGGGGAGCGAGGACGATGCCACCCGTAAGTTCGTTGACGCGATCAACCGCAGCCAGTTGGAGCGTGCCGGCGTCGAGCGGGCTTTGAGGGCACGGATTCGCGCATATGAGCTTTCCGCGAAGATGCAGATGTCCATCCCCGAAGTAAGCGACCTAAGCGGCGAGACTCAGCGGACATTGGATGAGTACGGTGTCGGGCGTCAGCCGACCGATGACATGGGACGTCGCTGCCTTCTGGGACGTCGATTGCTGGAGCGTGGGGTTCGGTTTGTGCAGTTGTTCTCGGGGGGGCCAATTGCGGGCAGCCCGAGAGCGAGTTGGGACGCGCACGAAAGCGTGAAGGACAATCACAGCGCGGAGGCTGGCCGCATCGACCAACCGGTGGGCGCACTTTTGAAGGACCTGAAACAAAGCGGGATGCTCAAGGATACGTTGGTGCTGTTCACAACAGAGTTTGGCCGAACGCCCTTTGCGCAGTCGGCGGCCAACGAAGCGGGGCCTGGCCGTGATCACAATCGCTACGGCTTCAGCGGCTGGATGGCGGGAGCGGGAATCAAAACGGGCATCGCCGTCGGCGCCACGGACGAGATTGGCTGGAAGGCGGTTGAGCGGCCGATTCCATGGCACGACTTCCACGCAACGGTGCTGAGGCTGTTCGGAGTGGACCACGAGCGGCTTACCTTTTATCACAACGGCATTCGGCGGCGGCTGACGAATGTCCATGGCGATGTGATCACCGAACTTCTCTGAGCTCATGGAACTTCGAACGATGAGGCAAGCGGAAGCCTCCGGAGCTGACCCAAACGAGCTTGAACGTGTTAGAATTTGGGTTTTCCGCATTCGCCCTTTGGAGCAACATCGATGAGTCGCAATGAGAAAGCCCTGTCGCTCGGTGTATCTTTCGATCCCCTCGAGCCCGGCTACCTCAACCTCTGCATTCGCAGTGGCAACTACCTGATTACCTCCGGCCATACAAGCGACCTGAAAGGCGTGCTTGGCGCGGGTTTGTCCGTCGAGCAAGGATACGACGCGGCCCGGAACTGCGCAGCGAAGATTCTGCGCTCGGTGTATCAATGCCATGGAACGCTAGAGAACTTGCGGGTCATCAAACTGCTGGGATGCGTCTACTCGGCTCCGGATTTCACCGACCAGCATCTGGTGATCAATGGCGCTTCAGACTTGCTCCACGAGATCTTCGGCAAGGATGGCGACGGCTATCATGCCCGCAGCGCGCTTGGTTTCGCGGCGCTTCCAACGGGGGCAGCGGTCGAAGTGGAGGCCATCTTCGAGGTGAAGTCGAGCTAACTGCTGATCGCGCCTTCAAGCAGTGCCTCGTCAACACGAAACGTTGGGTTAGCCGCCGCGCGCCACGACTTCACGACTTGGGCTATCCGATCAGGCGATAAGTGAGGTTGATTCGCTCACCAACGGTCCGTTGCGTCTTTGGAATCTCATGTTTCCAGAATTGCTGCATCTGGCCTGCCATGATGATGAGCGTGCCATGCCCCGCGGCAATGCAGTGCGTCTCCTTCGTTTGATTGTGCCGGATGCGAAAGGTCCGAGTGGCCCCCAATGAAATTGAACCAATTACATTGCCCATCCCCGGTTCATCGTCGGCGTGTAGTCCAACACTATCCTGGCCAGACCGATACCGATTCAGCAGGCAGAAGTTGTATCGCCCTTGGACCGTCTCGATCATCTGCTTGATGTCCATTAGCGTTTGATTCCATGGGATCGCCACGTTGAGCGTGCCTGAGTACCGATACGCAACCCCCTCGTCGCCGTAGGCAGAAGTCAGGCGAGGCAACTTGCGACCAAAAGGGCCGACTTTCTCTTCCCAGACGCAGCTATCTCGCAGTTCAATGAAGTACCGATCCGCCAACTCTGCCGGTAAAAAACTTTCCTCGTATTTCAAGACGCTATCGTCGGCAAGTTGCATGGTTTGCATCGCGCGTCATCCAGTCGAACCCTCTTGACTCAAGCTCTTTAACTCAAGCGTAACCGAGTTCCGTCGCACTTTTCCCAAGGAAGACACCCTTCCAACAGAAAAACGATGGGACGATGGGAAGACACCCTTGCGACAACGTCGGTGACGATGGAGCAGAAGCAAAACAATGGGGAGGCTGGGCGGCCCTGGGAAGCTGCGTTGCCGTGTGGGTCCGAGAGTTCGGCGGACCGGCGCGGAGGATGGGCGAGGCAGGCGCGCTCGGCGCGCGATTTGGAACGTACGT
>JAGQPF010000584.1 GCA_020426845.1 Planctomycetales bacterium | reverse complement strand
TGCATCGAGGGCGCGTCCCTCAGTCTTGGCCGAATTGGGTTGAGCGGATGCTGGTGGACTCTCGGCAATTTCTAGATGAAGTCTGCGATTCGCTGGGCGTCCTCGCGCCTCTGAAACTGCCAAGATCAACACCAACGACGGTCACGTTCCGCTACATTCGAGAGTTTCTCACTCATACGGTTGGTCGCTTGGATCACTGGGAGTGCCGGAACGGCTATTGCGATACGTCGGGATATGGAGGAGGCAAGCGAGAAGAGTGGTTCGCCCGTTTCCCCGTGGACCACACGGAGCGGCCCCTCGGATTGCCAACTGAAGGAGAATTGGATTCAGCGTATGGATACTGGTTCCTTTTGAAAAATGAAGAACCCGCTATCTGCCTAACCACAGGCGGTGTGCTCCATGCGCAAGACGGACGAACCTACGACCTGCATTTGCACTACCTCAAACACAAGCGGATTTGGCCATTAATCGCAGAAACTGCGTTGGAGTGGTTGCCTTGATTTAGCCACATTCCTGCGAGATTTCCACACAAGACGATTTGGCGTGCACATCTCTGAATCAGTCCCGTGTGATGCGGTCATTGGTTACCTTTGACCACATCGCCCAGCGTTGCCTTCCAAACCGACAAATCCACTCGCAATCTTCGGACCATGTCCTTGGGAAGGTCAACAGCGCCGATAACGTCCCCGTCTGCACCGAGATCCTCGTCTTCCGTACCAATTCCTGCCTTTTCACGCGTCCGTTTCTCTGACTTAACATTCTCAGGCTCGATCCGCCCTTCTACGCGCATGTCGCCGCCGAGAGTCACCTCGAACAACTGCGCTCGACGGTAGAGTTCTTCAAACATCCGTTCGTCGTAGGTTGCCGCCAAATAGGGCACGGCGATTTCAAGCGTTGGTGGTTCTCCCTCCCTTTCCCCAATACGTTCACGCTCCACCTTGCTGCCAATCCGATCGACCCGGCCTGTCCGTTGTTCAATCGTTGCGGGGTTCCAGCAGAGATCGTGATGAATCACGTGGCGGCACTCGCGGTGGAGGTCGATGCCCTCCTGTCCTACGGACGTTGAAATCAGAACCTCAGGACGGTACGGCGTGTTGAAGCCGAGGAAGTAACGATCGCGATCTTGCGTTCCCCCCTTCACAAGCTGGATGACGTTGCGGTTCTCGGCAGCCGCGTGGTAGCCAGCCAACAGCGCCTTGTTGCTTCTCGCCCTGACTAGCGTCTCCAAGTAGGCGTGAACACGGTCCTTGAGGCTCTCCCGATGGCCGTCAAGGCGTTTTACGTAGCGTTCAGAAAGGTAGTCGGCCCATTTCTCGGTATTATCCCGCTCAACGTCGGCTAGATACCGCAGCAAAAACTCTTCTGCCATCAAAATGCGGCGGAATACTTGGCCAGCAACGGCGCGGGTGGTGAGGTCCAGTTTTGCCAACAGTTCTGCATGATGCTCCACAAGCAGCGGTAGCCGTCCGGCCTTGGCGCCAATGATGCCTTGCGCAAAGTAGGGGGAAACGACCTCACCAATCGCGTCTTGACGCAGGCGCCGAAGCCATGCGGCAATCTCTTCCGGTGGGGCGCTGCTCTTCAACCGCGTAGCCTGCTCGTCTGTATCCTCGATTTCAAGCGGATCGTCGCTGCCACTGCGCGCCTCCGGGTCGAGATTCCTTCGCACGCGCCCCGCGCGTTCGCTTCGCGAAAGCGGCTCGCGTGCCTTGAGCCAATCTGGGTCGGTAATTGGATTCTCAAGACAGCCCTGCGTGTCATGCCAAGCAGCGAGCACATGACTGAGCCAATCATTCCCCTGCCTGGTCTCCCCCCATTCCTTGGCCGCGACGTGCTCGGTGGCGGCTAGAAGCAGCCGGCGATCGGGCTTCTCGTCTGTCGCTGCTTCGCCCGCCTCGACAAGCAGCGTGGCGACCTCGCGCAAGTGGTGTTCGGTGAGTCGAAGATTCGCTGGAATGCCTG
>JAGQPF010000583.1 GCA_020426845.1 Planctomycetales bacterium | reverse complement strand
TTGCGCGTCCAACGCCAGGTAGACGGCGCCCATGGCGCCGCGGCCGAGCTCCCTCTTCACCTTGTAGCGGCCGAACCGGCTCCCGGCGGTCAATTCCACTTGGTGGCGGAAGGGAGCGAACGTGCGCACGGCAGCGTCGATGGTCGTCGCCGCGAACTCGTCCGCGTTGAGGGAGTTCTTGATCGTTTCGTCGGATTCTGGGTTCGTGGCGGCGGGCCTGTCCACAACCGTTTCATCATTCTCTTCCGGCGCCGGTTGGTCGGGAGTTGGGCGGTTATCCATCTGCAACTTCAATCGATACCTGGCGTAGACTCGGGGCTGTCACGTGGATGCCAACCATGTCATTAAGTTGTTTCGCGTCGCCTCAAACGGTCGCGTGGAACTTGAGTATACCTGGATCTTCGTAGACCGTTGCCAGGCCGTGCATCCGCCGCCGCTCGGCAAGCTCGGCATGGCCGTTTCAAAGCGACATGTTCATTGAGATCGCAGCGAATCTCATTTCGTGGCTCGACGCAAGCTGTTTCAACACAGCAGGTTGCCGATTCCGATCAGCGCTCGGTCGGCGCGAGCGGACACAACCCGTTCCTGAATTTCCGAGGCCAAGTTGACACACTGCAAATCCACGTCGACACTTCACGTGGGGCCAAATCCTGTTGAGGACTTTCGATGCCGAAGCTTGTTGTCTTGATCGGCGAACGCGTTGAGTACGACGTCACCACCCAGCCGGTTACCATTGGGCGACTTAGCACCAACGACATCCAGATCTTGGACAAGAGCCTCTCGAAACAACATGCCAGAATCGCGCCTAGCGAGAGTGGCTGGCGAATCTCCGACCTGAACAGTTCCAACGGGACATTCGTCAACGGTGAGAGAGTCTCTGAATGCGAGTTGGCGCAGGGCGCGCGAATTCGGTGCGGCAACGTCGAGTTGATGTTTGGCGCCGTCGCGGAAGCGCCGAGATTGGCCGTGAGGGAGGAGTCGCAGGAGATTCTCACCTCCATCTCGCTCCCGCATGGCGCACTGGCGCCGTTAGACCTTGGGGAAGCGTTGGAGAATTTCGCTACGGTTCAGCCTGCCGCGAACGCGCTGGGCACACCGCCCTGTGAGCCCGCGGCGGAGCACAAGCTGCGCCTGATTCAGTTGATCGGCGAGAAGACGATCAAGACCTTCGATTCGAGGCAGCTTGTCGCAGAGATTCTCGCCATCGCCATCGAACACACGAGAGCCGCTCAAGGGGCCGTTTGCCTGTTTGAGGACGATGGCAGTTACACACCGCTGGCGACGCAAGGCTACTGCAGAGGAGATGTTCCTCGAATGAGCCGCACTGTCCTGCGGCGACTGCTTGAGGAGCGCTCCGGTGTGCTCATCCGGCAAGAATCGTCGGATGCCGATGCTGCGCTCATCAGTCTGCAAAACATGTCGGTCGATTCGCATCTATGCGTGCCGCTGTGGACCACCGACAAGATCATGGGCTTCATTTCATTGGACCGGCGGGGTGGCCGCAGCTTCACCGAAGCCCATCTGGACTTGATGATCGCTATCGGGCACCAAGCGGCGATCGGCATTGAGCGCGGACGTTTGGCCAAACTTGCCGGCGAAGAGCAGAAGGTGCGCAGCTATCTCAGCCAGTATCTCGATGAAAAGCTGATTCAGGAGATCGCCAACCAGTCGAGGGCAGGCGAGGCCGTGGAGGGAGATCCGCTGTCTCCCGCCGAACGCGAGGTCACCGTCTTGTTTTCCGACATTGTCTCGTTCACGAAGATTAGCGAGGGCCTCCCGCCGACCGAGTTGTCGGGCTTCATTCGGGACTACCTGACGGCGATGACGGACATCATCTTTTCGCACGGCGGCACCATCGACAAGTACATCGGCGACGCAGTGATGGCTCTCTTTGGAGCTCCGGTGGCTAGTCCGAATGCCGCAGCTGAGGCCATTCGCGCCGCCCTCGAGATGCGAGACTATGTCTCCGAAATGAAGCCGCCCGGCATCAAAGATCCCTTGCGAGTTCGCTTCGGAATAAGCACGGGCAAAGCCGTGGTTGGAAACATTGGATCCATCCAGCGAGTCGAGTACACCGCCTTGGGCGACACGGTGAATATCGCGGCGCGGCTCGAGGCGTTTGCGCGGCCGAAAGAGATTTGTATTGACGAGGATACGTTTCAAAAAGTGGAAAGCGATGCTTTTGCCATCCAAGAGATTGGAGCGATCGACGTCAAGAACCGCCATCTGCCCGTCAAAGTCTATAAGGTGCTCGGCTGACACCCGCGAGAACACGACTTCGGCGATTGGCGATTCGATCCCTCGCTGACGCTTCGGGTTTCCTTTTCAGAACGCCATCAAACGCAGCGGCCTGCCGCGACTGCATGGCTGGGTCTACTCGATTCACTCCGGGCAGATCAAGATACTGGTCGACGGCCGGCGGACATGATCGGCTCACTTGCGGTAGTGTGTTGTGCCGTCGGCGCCCACCAGCCGAATGTCGTGGAGATGGATTCTCCCCTGGCCGCGAGACGGGTCAATCCGCAGCGCCAACAACGGACGCTTGGTGGTAAATTCGATCGCGTACGTGTGTTGCTTGCCATCGTGCATCACCTTGAAAATGCGGCTCCGCTCGGCAGCGAACGGGCCGGCGTCCTGTTCCTGCCAGTAGATCTGGCCCTCGCCGGACGACTGCGAGCTGATGGTGATGTGCAAGGTGAAGGATGCCGCGTCAATGGCTTGGGGAAAGCGATAGGAGAGATGCGGGTCATTGCCGGTGCTATCGACGATGATTGCGTCTGCGGACGATGAGAGCTTGCACGTGCCGGCAGGCCGCCAGCCCGCGACCGGGCGTCCCGGCGGCGTTGCCTTGCGCTTCTTCGAGGAGTTTCCGCCGCCCTTGAGCTTGGCCAAGCCCTCTTGAGTCGCATCGTACTTCGACGGGTCAAACTTCGGATTTGGCAGCGGGCGAACGGCGCCAGTGTCGACGAGGTGTTGCTCGAGCAAAGCGTCGAGCTGGGCGACGCGTTCGGGGAATTCTTCGGCAACGTTCTCTTGCTCTCCCAAGTCGTCCTTCAGATGGAACAGCTTGTAACGGTGTTTGCCGTGCTCGCCACCGTGAAAGATGCGGATCAGCTTCCAGTCGCCGCTATGGACGCTGGCCGCCGGCGGGAGCCAATCGGG
>JAGQPF010000009.1 GCA_020426845.1 Planctomycetales bacterium | reverse complement strand
TCAGAGACGTCGCGGCCTTGAACGCCAGTTCGACGTCTCGTTCGTACTGCAGGCTGATTTTGTCCAGGATCCCGGACAACCGGCCCGTATCTTCCCCTGCGCGAAACATCTGCCTCAGCGTCGGCGGGAACAGTCGTTTGGGCAGCGACTCGGCAATTCGGCTCCCCGTTGCCACGCGATCGGCCACCTCCTGCCATGCCGCCTCGTAGGGCTCGCTGCCGGAAACTTTAGCGCAGAGCTTCAGGCTCTCGAGCACCGGCACTTGGTTGCCAAGCAGCATTCCCAAAGTGCGGACGCACCGGCACAGCACTGCTTTGCGATAGGCGGGGCCCCAGATCGGAATGGCCAACTTGGCGCGGTCGACGGTGCGGCGCAGGTGGCCGGACAGCAGGACCCAGCCGCACCCGCTCACCAGCGCGACACCCGCCAGCAGCCACCATAGCCAATGGGCCGAGACGCTGTCGCCGATGCACATGAGCCAGCGAGTCGCCACCGGCAGTTTCACTCCCCGCTGCTGGAACATCGGCGTGAATTGTGGCAACACGAACGCAACCAACAGCACGGTGACGACGATCGCCAGCCCGAACATCAGCATCGGGTAGGTCATCGCCGCTCGAATCCGTCGCGCTTGCGCGTGGTCGCGCTCTTGGTGGTCGGCTTGCTGCATCAGGCACTGGGCCAGCGAGCCCGTTTTCTCGCTGGCGCGCACGAGGGCGATGAAGATCGGATCAAACGACTCGGGGTGATGGGCCAACGCAGCCGAGAGATCCATGCCATCCTGAATGCGGTGCTCGAGGTCCAAGGCCACGCTGCGCAGGCGGGGGCTGTCGGTCTGCTCGCTGGCCGCCTTCAGCGCCGAATCCAACGCAATGCCGGTGTCGAGCATCAGCGCCAATTGGCCGATCAAGGCCGTGCGGTCTCCTCGGCTGAGGCCGCGTCGTAGCGGCCACCCGTTAAAGTTCATCGCGGCTCCTCCGTTTCTAGATCGCGCGCCAGTGTATGGTGCTGGCCGTCGCCGGCGACGTGAAGCACCTCCGTCACCGTGGTGATGCCTTCGCGGACTTTGGAGAGTCCGTCGTTTAGCAGCGGAATCATGCCTGTGGCGACAGCCGCGGCTCGCAACTCGGCGACCGGCACACCGGCGACGATCAGATCGCGGAGGTCATCGGTGATCGTGAGCAATTCGTGAAGCCCCACGCGGCCGCGGTACCCGGTGTTGCGGCACTGGCGGCAGCCGGCGCCACGCTGCAAATTCTTCGGGTCCAGTCCGAGTTTCTCCAGCATCCGCCGCAAGTTCCTCGGCGCCTCGTGGCTGATCCGGCAATTGGAGCAGATGCGGCGCACCAGGCGTTGAGCGAGCACCATGTTGACCGCGGCCCCGATCATGTAGGGCTCAGTCTTCATGTTGATGAGCCGAGTGATCGCTGACGGCGCGTCGTTGGTGTGCAGCGTCGTCAGCACCAAGTGGCCCGTCAACGCGGCTTGGATGGCTGTCTTGGCAGTCTCTTCGTCGCGCACCTCGCCGACCATGATCACGTCGGGGTCCTGTCGCAGCAGTGTTCTTAGCGCAGCGGAGAAGGTCAGCCCAATCCGCTCGTGAACCTGAAATTGGTTCACCAGCGGCAAGTGGTACTCGATCGGATCCTCAACCGTGCAGACGTTGTTGCTCATGGACGAAATCTCGTTCAACGCCGCATAGAGCGTGGTGGTTTTTCCCGAGCCGGTCGGGCCTGTCACCAGCACGATGCCGTTGGGGGCGTGCACTCCGCTGATGACGCGAGCGAGCACGTCCTCGGCGAACCCCAGCTCCTTGAGTTGCAACGCGGTGTTGTGGGTGTCGAGCACGCGGATCACGGTCTTCTCGCCGCGGTGGCTGGGAAACGTGCTGACGCGGAGGTCGACCTTGCGGCCGTTGAGCATCACGTGCACGCGGCCGTCTTGAGGCAGCCGCCGCTCGCTGATGTCCATGGCGCCCATGATCTTGATTCGGCTCGTGATGCCGGCGTGCAGATGGAGCGGGATCTCCATTGCCTTGTGGAGCAAGCCGTCCACGCGGTTGCGCACGCGCAAGCTGCGCTCCGTCGGCTCGATGTGAATGTCCGATGCGCCTTCGTTGACGGCGGTGGCGACCAAATGATTCACCAGGCGGATGACGGGAGACTGGCCAGCGACGTGCTCAATCTCGGTGATGTCCTGGACGGCCGTCTCGATCAGCGTGACTTCGGACTGCGACTCTTCCTCGATCAGGTCGTCGATCACGAAGACCTTCGCATCGGGAAGCGTGGTCAGCAGCCGCCGAATGTCGCGCACCGACGCGGCGACGACTTGCACCTCCTTGCCTGTGAGCCGCGACACCTCGTCGACCAGAAACAAATTCGCGGGCTCGCTCATCGCGACCGTTAGCCGGTCGAACACGCAGAACAGCGGAACGACCATGTTCTGCTCGATGTAGTCTCGCTGCAGAAGCGAGAGCGACTGCGGGTCGTACAGAGAGGCGTCGAGACGGGCGAACGGCACGCCCAGCGACATGGCCAGGCATTCCACGATGTGCTCTTCCGTGCAGTACTCGAGCTCAACGAGAATCTCGCCCAAGAGCCGCCGTGAGACGTCCTCTCGTTGAAGCTGCAGCGCTGTTTCGAGCTGTCCGCGCGTGAGGTAGCCTCGGTGGATCAGCCGTTCGCCTAGCGGCGCATCGTTGGCAATTAGAGGCATGGCCGTCTCGCGCGATCGGTCCGAAGTCGACTCGTTGTTGTTGTTTCCCGGGGGATCTTTGTTCGCAGCCGGCTGAAAAACACCCCACTGGCAATCGAAACCACCTTCACTTCGCGGAAAAACGCCATGTCGATTGCCGGATCAGGTGTTTTTCAACGGCCTCCTTAGTCGTAGCTGCGAACAGCATCAATGATGCAGTCGTAGACTTCCAACTGCTGGTCGAGTCGAGTGATCTCGAGGATCTTGCGGATGGAGGGATTGGCGACGCTGACCCGGACGTCGCCTCCCTTGTGCCGCAGCGTGTCCTGCAGATTGAGCAATGACTCCAGGCCCGCGTTCTCCACTCGCTCGGTGGCGTCCAGGTCGACGACCACCTTGTGGTTGTTGCGTGGCCGGAGCTGTTCGCGCATCGTGACTCCCATGGTTTCGTTCAGGTCCTGTGTCGTGTGCAGCACGACCACATCCCCGAACACCTCGGTAATCATCGCCATCCCATCCCCCGCTCGTGAATTCTGCTACTGTTGAGCCGCGCTTGTGTCCGCGGGCTGCCCGGCGGCGAGTTCGTCCAAGTGACACAGTTGCTCGACTTGTCGCACGAGATTGCGCGGGCTGAACGGCTTGTCCATGGTCATGCTCACCGCGCACTCGCCCAGGTCGTGCGCCCGCGAGGTGAGCAGGATGATTGGCAGCTCCCGCAGCCAAGCTTGGTCGGCTCCGCGAATTTTTTGGATCAACTCAACGCCGTCCATGCGAGGCATCTGGCGGTCGGTGACGAGCACGTTGAACGGCTCGTTGTCGCCGCCAAGCATTTCCCAGGCCTGCAAGCCGTCGTGGGCGAAGCAGACTTCGAAGCCGGCGTGGCGGAGCTTCAGTTCGCCGGCGCGGAGAATGAAGATGTCGTCGTCGCAGAGCAGCACGCGGCCGCGACGAGCTTGCGTGGCCGCGATCGGCGCGGCGTCATGAATCGGTTCGGCAGTGATGTTGGTGGTCGTCATGTTTTTGCCTCTTGGTGCAGCTGCGGAACAAGGAGATGGTCTTCTTGTTCCTACGATTGGACGTGCCGGGGAAGCGTGACTCGAAACACGGTTCCAGTGCCGAGCTCGCTCGAGACAGACAATCGCCCGCCATGAACGTCCTCGACAATATGTTTGGCGAGCGTCAGGCCCAGCCCGGTGCCGGGCGCCATGTTCCCGTTGGACGCTCGATAGAATTTCTCGAACACGCGGCGGCAGTCCTCCTCGCTGAGGCCGATGCCGGTGTCCTGCACCTCAAAGCTGATCAACGAATCCTCGAGCCGGCTGCGGACGAAGATTTGCCCGCCCGCCTCGGTGTACTTGACCGCGTTGGAGAGCAGGTTGATGGCCGCTTGGAGCAGCATGTCCCGGTCTGCCATGACGCTGAGGTACATCGGGCTCAAGTCGCTCACGAGCTGCAGCTGCTTTTGCTCAGCCGCCGGCGTCACGACCCGCAGCGCCTCTTCCAGCACCTCGTTGAGCGGCCCGCCCGATTTTCGAACCGACTCGACGCCTGCCTCCATGCGGGCAAGATCGAGCAAGTTGTCGATCAGCCGTTGCAAACGTTCTGCTTGGTCGTCGATGACCTGCACGAACTCGTCACGCGACGCGTCGTCGTGCACGTCGCCGTCGGCCAGCAATTCCACATAGGCCTTGATGCCGGCCAGTGGCGCCTTGATTTCATGGCTGGCGGCCGAGACGAACTCTGCGTTCCGCTGTTGCAGTGCGCGTCGATCGGAGATGTTCTCCATGACGACGACCGCGCCAACGCTCTGCTCCTGTCGTTCGGAAAGGCTGCGGCAGGTGGCGCGATAGTGACGCTGATGGTGGTCTTCCCCCCAGTTCAGCTCCAAGGTCCGGGTGCCCGGGCCTCCTCGACAACGCACCGAGGTCAGCAGCTCCGTCAGCTGGGCGCTCGGCGAGACTTCGCCCAAGGCCCGCCCCAACGGCACGTCTTTCCAGCCGAACAACTCGGCCGCGGCGTGGTTGCTGAGCACCACCTCGTCATATTGGTTGATGGCGACAATCGGAACGGGCAGCGCCGCCACGACGTCGGTTGCGCGCCGACGTTGGTTATCGAGCTGGTGCACGCGCAGCTCCGCTTCGGCTTTTCCCGACTCGGCGCCGAAGGTGAGCTTGGCGGACTCCGCCAGCTTCGTCGCCAGCCCTTCGCAAACGTCGCTCCACTTGTTGAGCGCCGACACTTTCGGCAGTTCGTCGACACAACCGCTCAGCAGGTCCATTTCATCCATTTGAGTCAGGCGAGCGAGCGCGCAGCGAGCCTCTTCCTGATGCTGCAAAAGCAGCCAGTAGCTCCACCACGACAAGCCGATCGCCATTCCCAAGCCAGCGCAGGTCAGGCTCAGCCGCAACGTCGCTGACAACGATGTGTCAGGCAGCCACGCCGCGACGATCACAAGCAGCACCGACAATGCGATGCCGCCGGCGAGGACGCGGTTTGAGATGGGGTGGACGCGCTGCATGACGGGCACGACGGTGGTGGGGATTCGAGGCCAGACGAGTGGGCCGCCAAGCCTTCGTTCTGTAGGCAAGCAAACATAGATTGGCGGCAATGCGTGTCCAACGCGGGGCGCCGCCGGCTGCTCATTCTCGAAAAATTCGCGCCGCTGACGAAGATTCGCCCGTGCAACCGGCAAATTCGGAATCCCCCATCGGTATGCGGGAGCCGATCCACGTGCCCTGCCGGCCTTGGCGAATTCGAGCTACTTCTTGTGCCTTGGGCGGCGCACCAGCCCCGCGCTGCGCACCGCGGCGATGCACAGTTCCTGGCGATTGAAGTGCAGGTGCCGCGGCTTGACCGTCTTGTAGCCGCATTGGCGAATTCGCTCGAGAAACTCGTCGAGCTGATCGGCCAGACGCCAATCGGGCAACTTGAGTGTGATCAACATCCCGTTGAACTGCACTTGATCGTGCGCGTGGAGCGATTCCAACATCGTCAAGCACTCGTCGGGGCTGATGTTGGAGTCGACGCACAGCCAACGCGCCTCGGCCAAATCGCGTCGCCGAACTTCGACGCCGCGCCGGCGAATGTGTGTGAATCGAGGGTGCACGAGCACGATCGGATCCATCTCGGCGGGGTCGATGCCGATGACCTGTGCGCCCAGTTCGAGCAATGCCTGACAGGCGCCGCCGGGAGCGCTGCCGATCTCTGCCACGATGTCACCGGCGCGAATCGGCATTCGAGACCAGGCAAGGGCCTCCTTCATTTTCAGGTAAGCTCTCGAGACCATGTTCTCGGGCGGCGCCCAAGGTGGAAACCCGCCCACCCAGCGGGCCGGCACCGAGGTGGCGCGGCGGCGGCCAGCCCACCACTCCTCGGGCTCGACGACGACGCAGTCGAGAATCCAATGATCGGGGCGTGCCACTTCGTTGATTTGCATGTTGCGCTCGGCAGCCCCGGGCGTCAGCGCATTGATCGCTTGCTGAAGCGGCGAGTTGGCATGAGGAGCGAGCTCGGTCACCTCGGTGTCATTCGCCGAGGCTGTGTTGGCGCGAAGCAGCCGGTCGGTTCTCGCCCAAATATGCAGCTGGCGCGGCGCGGGCGATGCGTTGGTCAGCCATTGCTGATCCGCGATCTGCCAGAATGCCTCCGCGCACTCGGCCGAACTTCCGGACGCTCGGCCAAGCGTCTCGCCATGCACGCGAGCAAAGGCGCAACGCAAGTCCTGGGCCGGCGTCTCTGCCTTGTAGGTCATGAACCCCGGGCGGGAGTACGCGAAACGAAGCTCCGGATGGGCGCCGGCCAGGGAGCGTTTGCAGACCGAGTTCGTGCCGGGCTGACAGCCGATGTAAATGAAGGAGCTCACGCGTTACTCGATCGATCTCTCCGCCTGCCTGTGGCCGCGGAGGTCCATGGAGGTCCATGGTACAAGGGGTGGGGAAACCAACGAAAAACGGGCGCAAGGAGTTGCCTTCCGCCCGCCGTTGGAAGCTGCGCCGATTCGCCGCTCGCCGATCGTCGCAATCGGCGCGCTGAATCGGACTTTTTCAGGCTGCTACGAACGTCTACCCGTGCGAGTCCCGGTAGCACTCGCGGCCCGGGCCGCATTGGCGATGCTCAACATCGCTTTTGTCGGGGCCAATGACATGCTGGGTCAGATTGCACCAGCAGTAATGGCTGCCGTCTTCATCGGAGTGATGAGGCTTCAGCTCGCCAGTGACATAGATCGCCTTGCTGCGCAGATGGATGCACGGCTCGTGCTCGGCCGGCTCCAACTGGTTGTAGTGCTTTTCGAATGGCATCGCCTAGAATCCTCCCGTTTCGAGTCCGGCGGCTTGCAGCAGTGCGCGTTTGACGGCGACTTTGGCAAGCTGAACCTTGTGCTGGTTGTTGGAGAGCGGCGTGGCGCCGGCCACGGCCAGTTCGCCGATTCGCTCGGCGGTCATCGCGTTGACGACCTGTCCGGCCAGCGCGAGTGCAGCGCTGTCCGCGACCCAAGGAGTTGGCGCGACATGGCCCATCACGATGGTGGCATGCTCCACGACGCCGGCACGATGTGTGAAGGCGACCGCGGCGGCAGCCATCGGATCCTCCGGGCCGCAGCCGTGCTTCACCTCGTAAGCGGCGCTCAGCCGACCTTCCAGCGGGGGCAGCACGATGTGAGTGAGCAACTGACCGGGCTCGAGTACCGTTTCGCGCTGGCCGGAGTGACGCGGCGTGCGGAAGAAGTCCGCGGCGCCGATCCACTGCTCGTCTTGGCCGGGGCCGATCACGCGGAGCGTTGCTTCGAGAGCAATCAAGGCGGGGCCCAGCCGCGAGGCCGAGACGAATTTCGCGGCGCCCGTGTTGCCGAGAATCGCATGGTGGCGGTTGTCGCCCTGCTCGGCCGACGCTCCCAGCAGGTCCTGTCCGTTGCGGAAGAACCAGCACCGAGGGCGTTGGCAAAGGTCGCCGCCGATGGTGCCCTGGCACTGCAGCTGCATGCTGTTGACGGAGGCGGCGGCCTCCTGGAGTGCCTGGTAGGGCGCGAGCTCGGGGCTGTCGAGCAGGCCCTCGAGCGTCACGGCGGCGCCGATTTCGACTCCGCCCTCGTCCGTGGGCGCGATGCCGCGGATCGAGTCAATCTCCATGATGTTAACGACCCGGTCGGGCTGGACGATCAGCGACTTCATCAATCCCACCAGGTCCGTCCCCCCGGCCAGCACCTCGGCGCGAGGGCTGTCAGCCAGCAGTCGCACCGCGTCTGCCTCGGTTTGCGGGGCCGCATATTCAAATGCCTTCACGATCAGGCCCTCCCTTCCAGTGCTTTCAGGACTCGTTGCGGTGTGTAGGGCGCCACGGGAACGCGGACACCCAAAGCGTTGCAAACCGCGTTGGAGATGGCTGCGATCGGGCTGATCGCCGGCGGCTCGCCGTTGCCGATCACGCCCCGCGACCGCTCGCTTTCCGGTTCGTAGAGTTCGACGATGATCTCGCCGATGTCGCCGAGCCGCGCCAACTTGTAGTCGGCCAACTCGGCGTTGACGAACGCGCCGGAGGCGGGATCGCAGATTCGCTGCTCGTAGAGCGCCGCGGCGATGCCCATGCAGACGGCGCCATAGATCTGGCTCTTGCAGGTTTTGGGATTGATGACCAATCCCTGATCCTGCACCGCGACAAACTTTTTGACGCGGATCACGCCCGTCTCTTTGTCCACCTCCACGTGCGCCATTTGCACACCGCTCACACCTTCGTTGCTGAGCGGGCTGGCGTCGCCGCGGTTGTGGCTGGCGGTGACTTCCAACGGCCGGACCCCGAGCGAGCTGCAGGCCTCGGCCCACGACAAACTGCGCTGCTTGTCGCCTCGCACCATAATGCGTCCGCCGCTGGCAACCAGATCCGCGGGCTCGGCCTTCAGCTTCGGCGCGACCTTCTCGAATAACGTCGCCAACGCGTCCTGTGCCGCGCGACGATGCGACTCGGAGACGGCGCCGACGGTCGTGCTGCCGCCCGAGGCGCCGCTGGCCGGGTACGAGGACCTGCCCACGTTGACCTCAACCTGGTCGACCGCCAGCCCGAAGGTCTCGGCCAGCACCATCGCGCAAACGGTCCGCGTGCCGGTGCCGAGATCCTGAGTGCCGCAATAGCTGGCCACGCTGCCATCGGGATAGATCCGCAACTGGCAGATCGAGCTGTTGGCCACGCCGCCCCACATGTGCAGAGCCATGCCGAGGCCGTCGACCACCGAGCCTCGGGGCGCGCCTTTGCCGTGGGGATGCCAGAGCTTTTTCCAGCCGATCAGCTCGGCGCCGACCTTCATCTCCTCGGCGTAGACGTCGCCACGGCCGTTGGAGCAATTGGCGAGATTGGCGGCAAACACCTCGAGGCTGTCCTTGCCCATCACGCGAGCGACATCATCGATCGCGGTCTGCGTCATGGCGCAGGCTTGCGGATGGTTGGGAGCACGCCAAGCGCGGGCTTTGCCGGTGTTGGTCGCCACGTTCGTGGCGTTGCGTCGATAGTTTTTTGGCGTGATCACATAGGGGATCACGCTTTGGCTGACGCCGCCGCCGGTCGGGCCGGCGGTGCCCCAATGCGTGGAGTCCCAAACGGTGATCTCGCCCTTCTCGTTGGCGCCGAGCTTGACTTTGATGTAGCCGGAGGGCCGGTTGCCGGCGATCTTCAGCTCTTGGTCACGGGTGAGCATCAGTTTGACGGGACGCCCGGTCGCCTTGGAGACCTGTGCCGCGGCGACGCCCCAGTAGTCCGGGGCGAACTTGCTGCCGAAGCCGCCGCCAATGTACTGACAAATCACCTCGACGTTGTCGGGCGTGATGTTCAGGTCGCGGGCGAAGCCCTCGTCCGTGCCCGAGACGTTTTGCGTCGACAGGTAGGCGGTCAGTTTGCCGTCCTGCCAATGCACGGTGGAGCCGTGGGGCTCGAGGCAGCAGTGGGTGATGGCGTCGACGCCGTAATAGCCCTCGACGATATGCTTGGCCTCGCCGAACAGTCGCGTCAGCTCGGCGTCGATGAATTCGTCCTCATCGTCATCATCGCCGGGCTCCCGCTCGGTCACGACCTTGCCGCCGCCGCGTGAGGTGCGTTTGGCGGCCTCGGCGGCCGCCAAGTCCTCGTCGGCGGTGAACACGTCGAGCTGCTCGAAGCCGAATTTCAGCTTGCCGACGCCTTCGGCCGCGGCGGCCTCGGTCTCCGCGGCGACGATCGCCAGCAGCTCGCCCTGCCACTGAATCTCGGTGCCGACCTCGCCTTGCGGCAACACTTGCACGTGGACGACGCCGGGCGTCGCCTCGGCGGCCTTGGTGTCGACCGAGGTGATCTTGCAGTGCGCAAGCGGGCAGCCGTAGGCGCGGGCGATCAGCTGGTGTGGCAGGTTAATGTCATACGTGTACTTCGCCTTGCCGGTGGACTTCACCAGTCCGTCGAGGCGGTCGTGGTCCTTGCCGATCACTTGCGAATCGGCTCGGGAGGGCCACGAGTAGTTGGGTGCCTTAGCCATTTGCGCCTCCTTTCGCGAGGTCGACCACGGCGTCGATGATGTTGGCGTAGGTGCCGCAGCGGCAGATGTTGCCGTTGAGGCTCTTGCGAATCTCGTCCTCGGTGGCGTTGGGATGCTTTTGGAGGAACGCCTTGATCGCGACCACGAAGCCGGGCGTGCAGAAGCCGCACTGCTGCGCGTCGTGGCGAACGAAGGCGGCCGGGATCGGGTCGTCGCTCAGCCCCTCGGCCGTCGTGATGCTCTTGTTGTGACAAGTAATTGTCAGCGTCGTGGAGGCCATCACGGGCTTGCCGTCGACAAGCACCGTGCTGGCGCCGCTGCTGCCGTCGCCGCTGACCGGCTTGGCGCCGGTCAGGTCCAGCTGATAGCGGAGCGTCTCGAGCAGCGTGGTGCGGGGCTCAACGGAGACCTTTCGCTTCACGCCGTTCACGTCGAGCGTGACGACGGACTTGCCGCGAATCACCTCGCCGGACTGCTCCTGGGCGCCGGCCGTCGGCGCCTGTTGATGCAGCGCAGAGGCGGCGGCCACGGCGCTGGTTCCTTGCAGAAAGGCGCGGCGACTAACGCCAACCCTTCGTTGTGAGTCGGACATGCGTTTCACCTTGGCTTCGAGTCTTGGTGGTGGAGCTGGCGGCTGCCAACGCCGCCCCGATTATACGGGGTCCCCGGGGCCGCTCAACGGTCCGTCCTCGCCAGGAAAGAAAAATGTTGCCCTGCCGCCCTGCTGCTCGAAATGCAGCTGGTGATCGAAATGCGTCGAGCGTAGGCGCGAAGAGCATGCGCATGGCACGAAGTCACGCAGGCTGCCCATGCCACGAAGGGCACGAAGTCACGGGCGAGGCGCCCATGCTACGCGAAGAACGCGAAGACACGGGCTAGGCGCGGACATCACGCGAAACGCACAAAGTCGCGAGCGAGCAGCCGCAATGAGCGTCCCGTAGCATGGGCGCCCTCGCCCGTGCGCGGCGAGCAGCTGCATCGCACCGCCCATGCCCCAGGGAGAAGCAGCCAGAGCCATGCCATGTGGGGGAAGACGGGAAGGGCACGAAGTCACGGGCAAGCTGCCCATGCCACGAAGGGTGCGAAGTCAGTTGCCACGCAGGGCGCGAAGTCACGGGCAAGTGTCATGGTTTTGGCGCCGGTCGCCGCCGCAGCTCGATGTCGCCCTGGCAGCAGTCGCAAGGCTTCAACTCGAACATGGCGATCGCGCAGATTTCGCACCAGTAGTCGAGCTCGAAACGGTTGTCGCCGTCATAGGCGTAGACGCGCACGATCTGGACGGCGGGCGATTGCGGATGGCGCCGCACCAACAGTTCGACATCTTGCAGCTTGCGAAGTCGCTCATCGACCCGAAAGGCCCGGCCGCGCACGTCCTCGACCAACGGCGTCAGCTGCCCGTCCGGCGACTCGATCGCGAGCGTTCGCTCCGCCGCCTCGCGAACCGACTTGATGCCGTGCAGCCGCTCGAGCGCCTCGGCCAGATAGACCACCCGCCCTCGAATCGCGATCGGAGCTGGCGCCTCGCCGTCCTCCGCCCGGCCCGCGCGGGGCGCAGTCAACGGCAACGCCTGCACGAGCAAGGTCAGCGAGAAGAGACAGGAAACTGTCAGAGTCCTTCGCTTTGGGGGCGCGCCGGACACTACTCGGCCGCCTGTCCGGCGACCACGAGCTCCAACGCCACTTCGGCGGACTTGCCCGACGCTTTGCCCTGCCCCGCGAGATGAGCGATCCACCAATCCTTCTCCTCGTCGTGCCGGATCGAGCCCGCTTTGGCGGCTGCGGGCTTCTGCAGCGACAACAACGCCGGGTGCGCGGTCTGTGCCGCCTCGATGCTCGCCTTGCTCAGGTCCGCATACTTCATCACCTCGGCCGATTTATCCGCGTCGGCGCGAATCAGCAGCAGGAAGTCTCGAGTGACCGAAGTGCCGACATGGGCGCCGTCGACCGGCTGCTGCGCATAGCGCATCGTGTACAGTCCGGGGTCGATGTCCTGATCGCGGAAGTCGCTGCCCTTGCGAGGAAAGTGGATGGCGCCGATCAACTGGCCCGGAGTGAACGCGTAATTGACGTCGCCCTTGGCCTCCAGGGTCGGCATCTGCCACTGCTTTGCCAGCCAGATTTCGCAAACGGTTCGGGACGTGCCTCGCACGACCTTGTGCCCTTGATCCGCTAGTTGGGCGGCGATGGCCGGCGCCAAGCCCTCCGGCGCTTTGGCGGCTAACGCCTCCACGCGATGGTCCGCTGCGGCGGCAATGGTGGCGAAAGCAAGAAAGACGACGGCAGACAATCGGATCGGCATGGTCTCAAACAGCGTGTTGCAAAGTGTGCCCGGGCAATAAGCCGCTGGTGGACTCGCTCCCGCTCCGGGGCCGACTTTCAACACATGCTCCTAGGAAAGGTACGGTGGGACGAAGTTTAATACGCAAAGGTCGCCAAGTAGGCGCTGCGGTCGCCGGGGGTGGACCAGCGGCTGCCCAGGCCACGCCCTTGGAAGCTTCCCTCCAAGGTGACGCCCGGCGCAAAATTCTCGACTTTCGCCAGCGGCGGATAGTACGCGGCCTCATTGGAGCAAATGCAGTCGCCGAGCCGAGCGCGACGCGCCTTGATCGTCACCTCCTTGCCCGCAGTTAGCTCGCCTGTCAACTCGGTCACGTCGAGCTTCATGGCGATCGGCGCTGTTTGCACTCGAACCACCGACTGCCCGGCGGTGTCGCTGTGTTTGCGGGCAAAAGCCAGCAGCGCCTCGCGTTGGCGCTCGCTCGCTCGCTCGTCGAGATACACCACGCTGCGAACGTCACCGGCCTCCGACAAGCCGCGGAAACCCAAGGTCTTCTCCGATCGCACGACGACCACGGCGCTCAGCCCCGACAGGTCGACGCCCCCGAAGGACCCGGACTCGATGTTCCAGCCCATGATCGCGTCCCGACCGGCGATGCCCGTTTCGGCATTGGCGAAACAGGGCCCCGTGTAAACCTGACAGGTCCGGGTTTCGAGATACGTGCCCCGAATGCCCTTGGCGCCCGGTGTGGCGGCCGACAGGATGCCCGGCAAGCACGCCGCGACGAAAACGAGCCACGCTGACCACACGCGATTGTCACGCATCGCAAAACTCCATTTGGGGTACCAGGGCGTCGTATTGAGTTCACCAACACTAGAACAACTCGACATTTCCCGCATTGTAGTGGGTCGAACACCGAATTCCACCGTTTCCGGCAGATTGCCCGCTTGAGAGGCAGTCAGCCGCACGGTTTGTGGTCCTTGTGGGTGGGTCATGTCGGCGATTGGGTGGGTGCAGAAAAAAAATTGCCTGTCGGATTATGGGTGGCTTCCTCAATTTTCGTTGAAAGGGTTGGGGCACATCCAACCAACTTTCATTCCCTGGCGCGCACTTCAACCCACCTACCGCCACACCATTCCCTCACACTGCCCGGATTGTCGGCTCGACCTCTCCCCGAATTGTCGGAAGGAGGCCCGAGTTCCTCGATTCCTCGTGGCTGGTCTCGTTAAGGCCGGTCCGCGACGGGATCGACGTCCGTTGGGATCAACGTCCGTTTGACTTCCCCAGTGTTTCCGGGGCCGAGTTGCAGGACGTCGGAGTGGCCATTGGGGCGTCGCCTTGCGGGAGGACACTGTGAGATGATCGATTCGATGGGGGGGTACCCGACCTACTGCAATCGGGGGGCGTACCACCAATTCTTGACTGCGGTAATGAGTCTCGACACCACGGACTCGCTGGTGCGGGCGGCGTCGGCCATTGCTATGCATGCCTTTGAGGAGGAGCGATTTGCGGGGGTCTTGCGGCAACTGGACGCCCTGGAGCGCGAGGTTTATGACCGCGTGACGTGGCTCTCTCCATCGCATTGTCTCGCTCAGGTCCATCACGTCCTGTTCTCGAAACACGAGTTTCGCGGCGAGCCGTCTCCGTTGCCGATCCACGTCTACCTCCCGCAGGTGTTGTTGCTGCAAACGGGAGTTGCCGAGTCCGTGGGGCTCATTTACAAGGCACTTGCGGAGCGGTTTCAGCTACGGGTTGACGGCTTGGCACTGCCCGATCGTTTCTGTCTGCGCGTGCGGACCGAATACGGTTTCGCGCATATTGACCCGTTCCACGGTCGGTTTTTGACGGAGGAGGAGTCGCGCACGGCAACGCTCGACGCGCGTTTGCCGGGTTACGGCATCGTCTCGCACGAGGGCTGGCTGCGTCGGTTGCTTGCTCGTCTCCAGTGGATGCTGGCCTCGGAAAACCGTCTGGCAGACATGGAAGCGATGGCGGAGCTGCAGGAGTTGCTGGTACAAGCACGCTGAGCCAACCGATCTCAAACGCTCCCGACCCCACCCGCGGTGCGAAATGCTGGACGTTTCCCGCCACCTTGTATCGACACCTTGGGAGCGGTTTTCGGGCCTGTTACACTGACCGGGATGAGCGGCGCCCCTTCCCTTTGGCATCTCTATTGTCCTCGCTGTCATCAGCGCGAGCGGTCCGATTTTGTGGACCGATGGCGTCGGCTCCGAGACCTGGGCATGCTGCTGCGCGAAAAAGAGCCCACTCCCGAGTTGGTCGACTCGTTGGCTGACGCAAAATTGTCATTCTTTGTCTGCGGCCATTGTGGCCAGTCAGGGCTCCAGCGCGAGGACGACCCGGAGCTGGACCACGGTTGGCCCGAGGCGAAGCCGTGTCGGGGTTGCTCGGCCCGCATCCCCGTCGAACGGCTCGAGTTGTTCCCTAACACGCAATATTGCGCCCAGTGCCAGGCGACGATCGATCGCGGGGAGACGCCCGAGGCGGAACGCGAGTTTTGCTCGCGATGTGGCGAAGTGCTGCGGCATCGCGCTCGACAACGCGGGATTGCGACCTACGAGCTCTATTGCCCAGCGTGCGGGAGGTCGTGATGCGGCGCCTTGGTCGCCTTGGTCGTTTGGCTCCCGTTCTGTTGGCGTGGGGGCTGTTCGCGGCGGCCGGCTGCGGCGGTCCGGAGGACGAACTGCAGCAGCAACTTTCGGCGGTCAAGGCGGGGGAGTCCCGGGCGGTGCAACTGCAACGCCATGTCCTCACCGACGACGATTTGGCTCGACTGGTCTCCTGCGCGGGACTGGAGGTGTTGCAGGCCGAGCATTCCTCGGTGACCGACTCCGGCGTTCAGCGCCTCACACAACTTCCGGAGCTTCGCCGATTGACGCTCCGCGAGAGCAAGTTGGGCGACAACGCGGCGGCTGTGCTCGCCACCCTGCAAAGCCTCGAGACGTTGAATCTGCCCCATGCGGATTTTTCCGACGAGGGCCTGAGGCAGCTGACGGGGTTGCCGCGTCTGACGCTGCTGCGTTTACGCTCGCCGCGCGTAACGGACCTGTCGATGGCCGCGATCGCGAAGATGCCGGAATTGCGTTTCTTGCACCTGATGGACGTTCCTCTCACCGACGCGGGGCTCGCCGAACTGCATGACATGCAGCATCTCGAGTCCCTGTACCTCGATGGCAGCCGGGTGAGTTCGGCCGGCTTGGAGCGATTGCTCGCTGCGCTGCCGGAGCTGCACCTGCATATCGACCAAGCTCACTTCGAAAAGTGAGCGCGGCGATGGCTCGGCGGCAATACTTTTTGCCGATCGGCCGACCAGGTATAATCCGCCCACTTCCACTCCCCTACCCCACCTGAATCACCTCCCATGCACCGACGCACTCTGCTGACCTGTTTGACGATTGCCTTGTTGACCACCACCGGCGCCTGGAGCTACTTCCAGCGTCAATCTGCCGCTGTGGCGGTCGTTGACGCGGCCAAGTCGTTCATTGTGACACTCGATGGCGAGCAGAAGAAGATCGCCTTGTTGGAATACGACTCGGAGCAACGGGTCGGCTGGCACTTCATTCCCAAGGACCAACGCAAGGGGCTGCAGATTCGCAACATGACTCAAGAGCAGCGCAAGTCCGCGATCAATCTGCTGCGCAGCTCGCTGAGCCAGGTCGGCTTCACCAAGGCCAGAGGCATCATGCGGATGGAGAATCTGCTCAAGGAGCTCGAGAAGGACAAGCAGGGCGGCGCGATTCGCGACGCCGCGCGTTATTACTTCACGATCTTCGGCAAGCCGGGTGACGGCCGCTGGGGCCTGTCGATGGAAGGCCACCACCTGTCGTTGAATTTCGTGCTGGAGGGAGAGGACATCATCTCCTCCACGCCCGCGTTCTTTGCGGCCAATCCCGGCGAGGTGAAGGCCGGCGTCGGCGACATCAAGGCAGGCACGAGGCTGTTGGCTGACGAGGAATTGCTGGCGTTCGAACTGGTCAACTCATTGAGCGACGAGCTGCGCAGCAAGGCGGTGATTGCCGACACGGCGCCTCGCGAGATTCGCGCCGCTGGCGAGCCGCAGCCGCCGCAGGATGCGCCCGCGGGCGTGCCGGCCAGCGAGCTGAGCGACGAGCAGAGCAAGACGCTGCAGCGGCTGATCATGGCCTACGCCGGCAATATGCCCAAGGAGGTGGCTCGCCAACGCCTCGAGAAAATTCAGGCGGCCGGACCCGGCAAGGTCTACTTCGCCTGGGCGGGCGCCACGAAGCCCGGCATCGGGCACTACTACCGCGTGCAAGGTCCGTCGTTCCTGATTGAGTTCGTCAACACGCAACCCGACGCCGCGGGAAACCCCGCCAATCATATCCACTGCGTATGGCGAGACATGGCCGGCGACTTCGCCCTGCCCGCCAGCAAATAGTTGCCACCGATGAAACACGGGTCAAACACGGATGAGGCGTGTTGATCGGGTGGTTAATGGGTGGTTAACCGACGTCATTGGACGTTGTACGCCTTCGTCAGTTGGTTAGCGAGGCCGCGCGGCGAGGCTCGTCGCGCGGCGCTCGTAGATCGAGAACTCGGCCCATACCGGGCGATGATCCGAAACTTCTTTCGCCTGCTCGTCCGTTAGCCGAAATGCTCGCTGGACGTCGAGCACCCCCGCGCGTCCGGTGTACTCGGACGTCGCCCCGGGATCGAACACCAGATTGTCGTAGGACTTGGTCCCGGCCGTGTTGGTCGGCTCTCCCATCACGGTGCAGCGGATTCCCGGCACGCCGCCGAGCTGCCCCAGTCGCTCGTGGTTGACGTTCAGGTCGCCGAGCAGGATCACGTCCTCCTCGTATCGCCCATCGGCACGTGCTGACAGAAATACGTCATCCAGGACGTTCACCTCATCCTCTGCCTCGTCGGGATCGGTGTGCATGTTGATCAACGTGAACGAGAAGCCCTGCCCCGCCGGCAGCTGGTTAAAGACGAAACGAGCGATCAACGGCTCGCGATGGAGCAAGTCGTCGGGGTCGTCCACTGTGTGCACCGAGCGCGGGTCGACGGTCAGACGTGTGGTGTCGTAGACAAACGCATACTGCTCTTTGCTGACGGTGCGGCCTAGCCGCGGCCCCAGCACATAGTGGTAGGAATGGCCACGCTGGTTGACCAAGGCGACAAAGCGGTCCATCAACCCTTGGTCCGTCGAGCGAATCTCTTGAATTGCAACCACGTCGAATTGGCGGACAATCTCCGCCAGCACGTGCATCACCTGCGTTTTGGCCTCTTTCGTGACGCCAAACACCTGAATGTTGTAGGAGGCGATGCGAATCTTGTCCGCCTCGCGGGGCGGCAAGTCAACGAGCAAGCTGTCCGCTCGCAGCGGCGGAGGAGGGCCCGGGGCGCTGGCAGGACCCGCCTGCCGCGCCGTGGCGCCATCGACAATCGCCGGCAGTTGGTCGCATCCTGCGCTGGCGAGCAGGCCTGCCGCCACGATCGGGAGGCAATAAAGCTGCCAAACAGCCGGTTGAAACAACGGCCTCCTACAGTGTCGTGTCGACACGCGGATGGATGGAAACCACATGGTCGCCTCGCTCGATGGCAGGGTATGGAGGGTGGGCGACTGTACTGATTTCCTCCGAGTGCCGGTAGCCGAATCGCGAGACCGGCTTGCGATGAGTTGGCAGATTGGGGTGCTGGGGAGATTGAGGAAGGCTTGGTTTGAGCAGTTGATCGTCTGTATCCGCCGGTGGCTCAGAATTCGACCCGTTCGCCGAACTCCTCGAGCAGTTGCTCGCCGCTGCTTAGTCCCTGGCAGCTTTCCAGCCGCAGTCGTAGCAGTTGGGGCATCCGGGGAGTGGTCAACACACGCCGGATCGACAAGTCGCTGACTCGGCTCTCTCGCAGTTCCAGCACGCGCAGCTCGGGGAACTCGCCTTGCTCGGCGAGCATCGACAACCCTACGGCGCCGAAGCGGCTCGATCCGTCCAGCTGCAACAGCGCCAGTGAAGGAAAGGCGCCGGACTCGCACAATTGCTTGCAGGCTTTTCGCCAAGGCAGGCCGACGTGAGTTTGGTGCATGGCGAGATGCGTCAGCTGCGGAAATCGCCCCGCCGTCAACGTTGTAAAAACTTCCTGCGTCAAGTTGGTTCGCGAGAACTCCAGCGATCGCAACGTCTCCGAGACCGACGGATTGAGCTCTGCCGCCGAGATCGGCAGGCCGCCGGTGGCAAGATTGCAATTGGTCAAGCGGAGGGACTCGAGCGGGGCTTTCGACCGCATCAGCTCAATCCATTCGTGCGGGCCGCAATGCACGGCTTCGAAGCGTCGCAACCGGGAACAGTCCATTGCCTCGAGCAGGTGGACGTGAAAGTTGGGCGACGCGAATGACATGGGTGCGGCGATGAGCAGTTCTTCGCAGCAAAACGAACGCTCGGCATTCAAGAGGCTCTCTTCAAGTTCTCGGCAGTTGCAACAATCGGCCAGGTTGAGCCGGCGCAGGTTGGCAAAAGCGTCGTGCTCGGCCAAGGCGGTGCAGAATCCGGGCGCTGCGGTTGGATTGTGAAGGTAGAGGTCAGACACCTGATGCAGCGGCAGACGCAACATCGGCGCGAATTGGCCGGCCGGCACAAGTCCATCCAAACGCAACGACTCCAGCTGCGGCGCGTTGATGCCGAACAGTCCCATCGGCAGCACACCCGGAAGGCCGTTTCGCCAACGACTGCGCATCCAGAGCCGGCGAAGGCGAGGAAAGCTGGCCTGCCTGCCCCAATTCAGTTCGGGAAACTCCGCGTGCCCGTCGGGAACGCCGAACAGGTCGATTCGCAACTCTTCCAGCGGCATTCGCTCGCCCAGCCCTCGCAAGGTCCCAAGCAACTCGGGATTCCACTCGTAGTAGCTGAACATCAATTGCAGCGAGCTGACATGGGCGAGCGATGGCGACTGGCAGAGCTGAATCAACCCCCGTAGCTCGCGGCGATTGTTCACCGTCAGTCGCAGACGCCGCAGTGTCTGCAGCTCGGGCGCCGCCGCCAACTCGGCCGTGCAGCGACTGAGTCCCCAGATCGCAATCGAATGCAGTGGCGCCTGTTCCCGCAACTTTTCGTGCTGGCTGACGAAGTCCGAGATGTGGATCTCAAGCGACTCGGGGAAGCCACGCAGATACCTTGCCGACGCAGACCACGACTCGGGCGTCCATCGCGAGCCGTGGCGGGCCAGCAACGTGCGGCACTTCGCCTCCAGCTCGATGTGCCTGACGCTGTGCGGCTCGAGCCGCGCCAACTCGCATTGCATGCGAATGAAACGGGCGTGGGGCTCGTCCTCCTGCTCCTCGAGCCAGTCGGCATAGATCAATCTCGGCCCGTCCTCATCGGGCTGCCTGCCGATCGCTTCGAAAAAGGCGGCTTGCATGCTGATCGACGCTCCCTCGCGATCTCAACGCCCACGGACAGACGCTATCGGCCCGGCGGCAGTGTGGGCCCCGACTCGCCAAGCAGTTCGCGGAGGTAGTGGGCGTAATCGTTGGCATGCTGAGACGCCAATGCGGACAGTTGTTGGCGGTCGATGTAGCCCATGCGATAAGCGACCTCCTCGATGCACGCGATCCGCAGGCCCTGACGCGACTGCACTGTTTCGACGAAATTGGCCGCTTGCAGCAGCGACCTCGGCGTGCCGGTGTCGAGCCATGCAAACCCGCGGCCAAACTCCTCAACGTGCAGTTGTCCACTGTCCAAGTACGATTGATTCAGCGCGGTGATCTCGAGTTCGCCGCGTGGCGAGGGCTTGATGCTCCGCGCTCTCTCGACCGCCGTGCCGTCGTAAAAGTAGAGCCCGGTCACGGCGAATTTCGACTTGGGACGCGCGGGCTTCTCCTCGAGCGAGAGGACTCGCCCGCCGCCATCGACCTCGACCACGCCGAATTGCGTCGGGTCCTGGACCGGATAGGAGAACACCGTCGCGCCTGTCTCTCGCGACGTCGCCGAACGCAACGGCTGGCTGATGCCCTGCCCGTAAAAAATGTTGTCGCCGAGAACTAGCGCGACATGGTCGCCAGCGATGAATGATTCGCCGATTGTCAGCGCCTGGGCGATGCCTTCCGGGCGCGGCTGCTCGGCGTACTGAATGGACATGCCCAGTTGCGAGCCGTCGCCGAACAGCCGCTGAAACAGCGGCAGATCGCGTGGCGTGGAGATCAGCAACACCTGCCGGATGCCGGCGAGCATCAAGGTGGACAACGGGTAGTAGATCAGCGGCTTGTCGTAAACCGGCAGCAGCTGCTTGCAGACGCAGTCGGTCAGCGGGTGAAGCCGAGTGCCGCTGCCCCCGGCCAACAGGATGCCTTTGGTGAACAGTGGCTCCGCCATGCCGCCTAAGCTCGTGCGCGTTCGCGAAGATGGATGAACGACTTGCCGAGTCGTCCGCCGTAATTGCCGGCCGAGATGGAGTGCAAACCGGGAATCTCCCTGGCCGCGTCGATCGCGCGGTACGTCGCCTCGGCGACGGTATCGAGGTCGCGGCCGTTGACGATGATCTCCATGATGGAGGTCACGGTGGGTGGCACGTGGCACTCAGCGCCCAGCGTCTCCCGCAGTGTCGGGCAGTAGTTTTGGTAGGTGCTCGCGAACAGAAACGGGTAGCGGCTGCCGGCCTTGGACGCGCTGGCAGCGACGCCGCCGGGAAACGTGGTGATGCAGCCGGGCGTTTTCTCCACGGCGCCGACTGCGGCTTCGGCCGCCTCGATCGCCGCGTCCTCGGTCTCGCCGAGAAACCACAGGTTGCCGCCCATGATGCCGTCGTGGTAGCCGAAGCGCCGATCGATGCAGAACTCTCCGCCCATGGTCGGGATCACCCACATTTTGCGGCCGAACCGCTCGTCGAGGCGTTCGTAGCCATCGCCGAAGTATGCGATCTTGCGACCCAGCCGGAAGTAGTTCGCCTCCGGCTCGCCGATCTGAAAGCAGCGCGCCGTGGGACAAGTCAGGACGTTCTGGCTGATCCGCGCGAGCAGCGCCTTCTCCAACGCGGCCACGCGATCCTTGCGAAACTGCGGCACATGAAATTGCAGGATGGCGCCCGTGCGGCCGTCCGGTGTCTCGTCTCCGGAGACGTAGCGATCGACGCCCGCCTCGCAGTCGCACATGATCGTGCTCGAGGCGTGTCCGGTGGCGGCCAAGCAAGCGTAATCAAGCCACTTCGCGTCTCTTGCCGTCACCAGCAGCTCGACGTAGATGCTGCGGAAGGCCTCGGCGTAGGTGTCGACAATTTGGGCGCTCATGCATCTTTCCTGGGGCTGAGCGGCGAATGGGTGGTCGGGCGCGTCGGCGCCGAGCGGATGAGGCGCCGGCCGGGTCAGGCGCGGCCGCGTCCTTGATAGACGGCGGCCTCGGTGACCACCTTGTCCATGTAAATGTCGTGCTGGTCGACGGGGATCTCGTCGAACAGTTGGCACTCAAAAGCAAGTGCGATCAAAGGCGTGTCGAGCCGGGCGTGTTGCAACAGCTTGTCGTAGTAGCCCTTGCCGTGCCCGGTGCGCCCGCCATGGCGATCAAATGCCACTCCGGGCACCATGATCAGATCCAACTGCTTGACGTCCACTCGCTTGGCGTCGAGTTCACGGAGCGCCGCTTTCGGCTCGAGGATCTTGTACATCCCCGTTTCCAGCTCCTCCATGGATTCCAGGTGGAACAACTCGAGCTCGCCGTCCACGCAGTAGGGGACGACGATGCGTTTGCCGCTTTGCAGTGCGTTCTCAAGATCGTGTCGAGTTCGCACCTCGGCGCGGACATCGATGTAGAACATCACCGTCTCCGCCGCGTCATATTCGGGCAACGCCATGAAGCGAGCCACGATGTCGCGGCTGATCTCGTCCTTGCGTTCTTGGGCTTTGCGGGCTGCGTGGGCCTGCTCGCGGATCTCGCGCTTTCGCTCGGCCGTGGCAGTGGCTGAATCCATGAGTTCTAATTCCTGCGTGTGGTTCCACAACGAAACGGGACCATTACGTTTTAGCGAATCGCTCGTCCCTGACAACCTGCCGCGGGGGGGAGCGAGCGTCGTGGCAGTCGTGTGGCCGGAAAAGACGGCAAAACAGGAAGAAGGACGGTAATGCGAAAAGTCGACTCTGCCTCCGCCCTACGAAGACCGCATTCGCGCCCCGGCCCCTCGGGGCACCGCCGATTTCCCGCCGCCCAACGACGCGCGGCTGGAATACGCCCGATGAGGACGGCCAGCGCCCAGATGGCGTTATGCTTGTCGCTGTGGGTGCTGTCACTGCCGGTTCGCGCTACGGAGCCGGCGCCGGTTGGCTCGACCTTAAAAGCGTCGCCCGTGATCGGGACCACATCCGACGGTGTGGAGTACGGGATCTGGCCCTCCATTCCAAAGCAGGCTGCTCCGACGCTGATCGTGCTGGCCGGCGATATCGAGGGCACGCTCGGCAAACCCTATTTTCGTCAATGCGGCAATCGCTTGGCTGAGCAGGGCTGGGTCTGTGTGTCGCTTGACCTGCCCGCGCATGGCAAGCAGGTGGGGAGCGGCCCGGCGGGATTGAGCGGCTGGCGAACTCGCGTCGAGCGCGGGGAGAACATCGTGGCGCACTCCAATGCGCGGCTCAAGCAATTGCTCGATCATCTCGTTCGCACCGGGGTGACCGATCCCGAGCGAATCGCCGTGTGCGGCACGTCGCGCGGCGGCTTTCTCGCGCTGCACTTCGCCGCTCATGAACCTCGCGTTCGCTGCGTCGCGGCTTTTGCGCCGGTCGTCGACTTGGCGGCCCTGTCGGAGTTTCGAGGCGTTGAGGAGCAGCCGCTGGTCAAGCAGCTCAGCGTGGCCTCGTCCGCTCATCAGTTGGTCGATCGCGCTGTTTGGATGGTGATCGGCGACCGGGACGAACGAGTCGGCACGGACCATTCGATTGCGCTGGCCCGCGCGGTGAGCGCCGCGGCGCGGGAGGCCGACCGCCCAAGCCGGCTCGAGCTGCATCTCCTTTCCGAACCTCGCGGGCACACGACGCCGGCAGGCAGCGCCGAGCTGGCGGCGGATTGGATGCAACGCCAACTTCCCATCGCGACGCCCGTCGTGGCGCCTGCCGAGCCAGCTAGCGTCGTGAAACCAGCTTCCGTTCGCCAGTTGCTGTTGGTCGACGACCATCACGTGCTGTATCGCGCCGGCACGCGGCGATTGTTTCACCCGGCAACTCCTCATCCCGACAACCCGTTGATTGGCGAAGAGCGGCCCTGGGAGATGGCGATCGGCTGGACGAGCGTCGTTCACCGGCCGGAGCGAACGGAGGCGCCGTACCAGCTGTGGTATCAGGCGTACGCAGGGGGCCGCGATGATCGCAAGACGCATAAATGCATGGTCTGCTACGCCGAGTCTCGCGACGGCGTGCACTTTACGAGGCCCGAGTTGGAGCTGCACGACTTTAATAATCAGCGCGAGCCCGATCCGGGGCTGCACAAGCGGACAAACATCGTGTTGATTGGCGATGGCGGCTATGGCGACCGTTACGCCAATTCGGTCCTGTACGAGCCGGACGTGGTTCCCGCACGACGGTTCAAGATGCTCTATACCGACTTCGGCAAATCCGACGATGGCCGCGAGTGGCCGGGAGTGTTCGCCGCTTTTTCGCCGGATGGCCTGCGCTGGACCAAGTCGGATCACAATCCGCTGCTGAAGACGGCGTATGGCGGCCGAGGGCTGCAGCCGCCCTATGCCGACGAGTCGCCGTACTCGGAGCGCTGGGACGCGCGGAAAGGGTTTCTGCGAAAGACGTGGGCTCTGCCGCTTTCGATGTCCGACGCGATCGATGTGATGTTCGATCCGCGGCGGGGAAAGTATGTCGCCTACGGCAAGAGCTGGCTGCAGGGGCCCGCTGGCGGACTGGCTTGGAAACACGGCATGGCGCGGATCGAGAGCGACGACTTTCTCCATTGGACGTCGCCGGAGATCGTGGCCACGCCGGACGACGCGGACCCTCCCGACACCGAGTTTCACACGTCGCCGGTGTTTTTTCACAAGGGCTGCTACTTTTGCCTGAATCAAATCCTTCGCGCCCGCGGCGAGGCGATTGGGGCGAAGGCGGACGCGATGCAAATCGAATTGATGATCAGCCGCGACGGTTTGCGCTGGGAGCGGCCATTTCGAGACCAACTGTTCATTGACGCGGCCAGCCAGCCATTTTCCAACGGCGGTGTGTTCACCAACGCCACGCCCGTCGTGCTTGAGGATGAATTGCGGTTTTACTACGGCGGCTACAACAGTGGCGCCATCGGCGGCGGAGCGCGGCTGACAGACCCAAGTCAGCAAAGTGGCGTGGGCATGGCGACGCTGCCGTTGGACCGATTTGCCGGCCTGCGCACCGAGCCGCTGAGCGCGCAGTCGACCTTGAAACGGCCGCTCGAGCACACAGGTCAGATCACGTTGAAGCCGCTGAGCCTTGAGGGCGTGCGCGAGATTGAGGTGAACGCCACGACGGAAACCGAGGACGGCGAGTTGCGGGTCGAGTTGCTGGATGCAGCCGGATTGCGGGTGCGCGGCTTCGGCAGCGAGGACGCGATTCCACTTCGGGGCGACTCCCTCCGCCACAAGGCGAAGTGGCGCGGCCGCGACCTGACGGAGTTGCCTGCCGGTCGCTACCATCTAAGGCTCCACCTGCGGCATGCCGAGGTGTTCGCCGTCGAGCTGCGATAGCCCAGGCCGGTATTGGCCATAGGTTGCTGGTTGCAGGCTGGCAGCCTGCGCTACGTAAGAACTTACGCGGTCCACCAACGTGTCAGACAACAATCATTCGATCGACTTTCCCACTCGTCTTATCGTTCAATCTCGTTGGCTGCTGTGGCTGCGTTGGTTTGCGGTCGCTGGGCAGCTGGCGACCGTGCTGGTCGTCGGCCAATGGCTGGGCATTGCATTGCCGATGGCGCCGCTGATTGCCGTGATCGCCGTGACCACCGCGACCAACGTTTTTCTGGAAGTCTGGCTGCGTTGGAACGCCGACCGAGCGCTGGCGCCAAAGATCGGGTCATTGCTGCTGACGACCGTGTTGGCACTCGACCTGGTGTCGCTGACGGTGCTGTTGTACTTCACCGGCGGAGTGGCCAATCCGTTCGTGGTGTTCTACTTTGTCAATGTCGGGCTCAGCGCCGTGATCTTGCCGACGGCTTGGGCGTGGGGGATGACGACGGCCGCCGTTCTGTGTGCCGTCGGGCTCCACTTGTGGCATGTGGAGCTGGCCATTCTGGTCTCTTCGCAGCCCGCTGACGTCGGCCTGAGGATGCGGGGCCTGATTGTTGCGTTGGCCACTTGTGGCGGCGTGATTTGTTACTTCATCACGCGCGTGACTCGCGAGCTCCGCGAACGCGAGCGACAGTTGCGAGTCGCGGAGCAGCAACGCTCGCGATCCGAGCGACTTGAGGCGCTGGCGACGTTGGCCGCCGGCGCGGGGCACGAATTGGCGTCTCCGCTTTCGACCATCGCCGTGATTGCGGGCGATCTGGCGCGGCACTTGGAAGGCACGGATGTGCCCGAGACGGTGTTGGAGGATGTGTCGCTGATTCGCACCGAGCTGGATTATTGCCGGGCGATCCTGGACCGCATGTCCGGCCAAGCCGGGCAGGCCGCGGGCGAGAGCGTTGAGGAGATCACGGTGGCCAGCCTGATCGACGAGATGCTGGACGGCATGCGGCATCCCGAACGCGTTGAGACGGTGCTTGCCGATGTGGCGCGAGTGAAAATGGTGGTGCCTTTGCAAGCGTTGACGCAGTCGCTGCGCGGCGTGGTGCAGAACGGGTTGGATGCGAGCCCCGATGGACAGCCGGTGACCGTCCGCGTGACGCAAGAGGACGCGGCGGGAGCGCAAGCGATTGTGCTGCGCGTGGTCGACCGCGGCAACGGCATGTCGCCATCGGTGCTCCGCCGGGTAGGCGAGCCGTTCTTCACGACCAAAGAGACCGGCAAGGGAATGGGGCTTGGGCTGTTCCTGACTCGCAGTGTGCTCGAGCGGCTCGGCGGCACCCTGGAGCTGGAGTCCGAAGAGGGCCGGGGCACAACGGCGACCATTCGATTGCCGCTTGGCTGACCGACACGGTCATCATGTCGAGAGAGAGTGGGGCGAGCTTGGCCGCTGGGGTGGCTCGACGTCGCTCGTTACTCGGGCGCTCGTTTGCGCAGCTTGCGTTGCAGCGAGCGGCGGTGAATGCCGAGCCGTCGGGCGGCTTCGGAGATGTTGTTGTCGCAGTCGGCAAGCACGCGGTGGATATGCTCCCATTCGGTGCGCGCGAGCGACGGCGCTTCGATCTGCTCTTCCTCCACCTCGACCTGCGGCTCTTCGACGCCGCGGCGAAACGCGGACAAGATGTCTTCCGCGTCAGCGGGCTTTGGCAAGTAGTTCAAGGCGCCGAGCCGCACGGCATCGATGGCGGTCGCGATGCTGCCGAAGCCCGTCAGCATCAGCACCTCGGTCTCCGGCGAAAGCGACTTCAAGTCTCGCAGCAGTTCGAGCCCGGAACGCCCCGGCATTCGCAAGTCGAGCACGGCATATTTGGGCACGGTTTGCCGCGCGGCTGACATGGCTTCGTCATAGTCGGCGGCGGTCAGCACATCAAAGCCGCGCTCGCGAAAAGCTCGCGCCAGTCGCTCGCGAAAGGCGTAGCTGTCGTCCACCAGCAGCAGCGGCCCGGGGGCCAGCACGTGGGCCGAGGCGACAGGATGAGGTTCGGGGGCGTTCATGGGGGTCTCCTTTGTTCCTGAGGAACGAGGGCGCAGCGTTTCGCCGCGCCCCTATTATCGCCCACCCACGCTGTGAAGCCAAGCGTCCGTGCGGACATAAAGCGCGCCGTCGGCGACCGCCGGCGTCGCTCGGCAAGGATCGCCCAAGTCGGTCTCTCCGAGCTTGCGGAAACTGTCGCCCGTCGCGACGACGCGCACGACGCCTTCCGCGTCCACATTCAGCAAACGCCCCGACACGCAGATCGGCGAGGCAAAGTACTTGGACCCGCCCACGCGGCTTTGCCAAATCTTGCTTCCGTCTGCGGCGTTGACACACGTCACAATCCCCGCGTCGTTCCACAGGTACAACCGATCCTGGTACGCCAACGCCGTGGGCACGTGCGGCGTCTGGCGGTCGATGCGATAGACCTCCTGCGCATCGGCGGCGCCGGGGCGCACGGCGACCAGGTTCTTGTCACCGGTGGCGGCGCCGCTGTTGGCGATGACCAAGTCCTTCCAGAGGATGGGCGAGCCAACCGCGCGCTGCGCGAAGCGGCCGAACACATCCGCATGCCAGTTGGTTTTGCCGGTTTGCGGTGAGACGCCGACCAGTCCCTCGAAGCAGTGCGAGAATACGATCTCGGTGTCGCCGCCGCCAAGCTCACGGACGCAAGGCGTCGCGTAGCAAGCTCGCTTCCCCTCGCGGGAAACTTTCCAGACCTCTCGGCCCGAGGCCCGGTCCACCGCCAGCAGATAGCTGCCGTCGGCATGGTCGTTGGCCACGATAACCAGCTCTCCGGCGATGATCGGCGACGTGCCGCCGCCCTGCCCGTGCAGATAGGGGCCCAGGTCGTATCGCCAGCGCTCGTGACCGTCGTGGTCGAAGGCGATCAATGGAGAGCTCTGCCGGCTTTGCCACAGCACAACCACCCCGAGCTCGTCCGCGGCCGGCGTGCTCGAAGCCAGGCTGTTGTTCCGATGGCGTTTGTCGACTGGCAGTGTGACAGCATGTTGCCACAGCGTCTTGCCGTCCGCCGCATTGAGGCACAACAGCACGCGACGGCTCGAGTCGGCGTCGGTGGCTTCGTCTGCGGCTTTTGTTGCCGCTTTTGCATTCGCTTTTGCTTTGCCTTGGCCTTTGGCGCCGGCCTTTCCGCCCGCCCGCTTGCCCGCCTTCGCGACGTCAGGCTCCTCCGCCGCCGTGATGTACACCTTGCCGTTCCACACAACGGGCGAGCCGGCGCCGGGACCCGGCAACGGCACGACCCAGTTGGCATCGTCACGGTTCCATTGGTCGGGAACGCGTGGCGCCTCGGCAATCCCCGCGCCATTCGGACCGCGAAAGCGGGGCCAGGGTTGCGCCGCCGCCGCCGGATGGGCCAGACCACCGACAAGCAGCAGTGTCCAAGCAGCGTGGCGAAGTGCAAAGTCAAGCGAGTAGCGGCAAGTGGCGAACATGGCGGGGCGGGTGTGATGAGGATAGGGGCTGGTCACTTTATCTTGACCTCGCGGGAGCCCTCACGCCATCCGGGGCTGCGCTCCACCGGATGTTGGCGGCTCGGCGGACCGGCCAATCGTGTTGGCCCGGGAATCCAAGGCGGCGGGGTCGCGCTGATGGTGACGATTGGGCAAGCGGGGATTAGCCCAATTTCCCGTTTTGGGTTGAATCGTAGACAGTGCGCGTTCGGCATCAGCCGACACTGGGAGGGCGGACGCGCTGCGTCTGTCCGGCGGCGCCCCCCTTGGTTGACGCCTTGTGCTGCCGGGAAAGACGGGAAAAATAGATCCCTGTGACGAATCGGGAAGTTGCTTTCCCTCGTTCCTTATCGATTGAACGGACCGTGTCATGCTTGCGAAGAACAAGACTTTTCAGCGACTAGTGGGTGGCGGTTTCCTGGAGCAGATGGGCGTCAACATGCTCTCCCGGATGCAGCTCTGGCAGATGGGAACTCACAAGGACCCGGCGCTGATCAAGTTCTTCAAAAAGATTCGCCGCGAGCGCAAGTCGCTGGTGACCGCCCGCGAAATGTTCATGGTTTACTCCATGTCCAAGTCACAGGCCGATCGGCCGGGGGACTTTGCGGAAGTCGGCGTGTATCAGGGCAGCACCGCGCGGATCATGTGCGAGATCAAAGGCGACAAGCGGCTGCGTCTCTTCGACACGTTTGAAGGGCTGCCGAAGGATAGCGACAAGGATCCCGGCGTGCACCGTGAACGGCAGTATGCATGCAGCGTGGAATCGGTGAGCAAGTACCTCGAGGCCTTCCCCAATATCTCGTACCACAAAGGGCTGTTCCCCGATTCGACACACGATGTGCCCGATGCCGACTACGCGTTCGTGCACTTTGACGTCGACCTGTACGAGGGCACCAAGGCCTGTCTCGAGTACTTCTATCCCAAGATGATTCCCGGCGGCATCATGATGTCGCACGACTACTCGCTGCTCGAGGGCGTCAAGACCGCATTCACCGAGTTCCTTGCCGACAAACCCGAGACTGTGATCGAGCTGCCGGAGACGCAGTGCATGGTGATCAAGTTGTAGCCTTCGATCGGCGGTTGATCCGATGGTTGATCAGCGCGGCAGCGAGTGGTCCTGCTGCGCTTCGTCTTGCTGTGCCTGGCCAATCAGGCAGGCGCGTTGTGTGGCGCGGCAGGCCTCCAGCAACTCAAGCACGGCGGCCAGCACCAAGGACAGCTCCGTTTCCTCCGCGGAGGTCGCGGTGGCTAGTCGCGAGGCGATCTGCTCCAACTCCGGGTGTTGGTATTTGCGAGCTGTCGCCAGCAATCGCTCGGCCTGCGCTCGCAGTGTCTCCAGATCTTGGTCGTCGTATGCTCGAGCGATTCGGTCCGTGGCTTGCCCGAGCTGCAACGCCAGCTGCTTCGAGCCGCTGGAGCCGAACCGGCACTCGCGTTCGTCGGAAGGCTGGGACTCCATGACTTCGATGAATCGCTCGACGAGGTCCGGGTCGAACTGAGTTCCCGCGCAGCGCCGCAGCTCGCGAAAGGCTTCCTGAGGCGAGCGTCCTTTGCGGTAGACGCGGTCGGTGACCATGGAGTCGTAGGCGTCGGCGATGCTGACAATCCGGGCGCCAAGCGGGATGTCGTCGCCGGCGAATTGGTGTCGACCGCCGGCCGAGCCGAACGGCAAGTGGTGGTAGCGGAGAATCTCCTCGACCGACTCGCAATCGAACGCTGCCTCGACGATCTCATAGCCGATGCGCGCCTGCCGAGCCATCACTTCCCACTCCTCGGGAGTCAGCACGCCCGGCTTCAGCAGGATCGCGTCCGGCACGCCGATCTTGCCGATGTCGTGCAGCAACGCGGCGACCTCGAGCGCGTACAAGGAGGACGCAGAGAGCAGGCCCTGTCCGATCAGGAAGCTAAGGTCCGCGACTCGCATGCTGTGGGATGCGGTCTCCGGGTCGCGGAACGACAATGCCGACAGCAGCGAGGTGACGACCTGGAACGGGATCGTCTCCGGCGCGCGCTCGTCGTCGGCGATGCGGCTGATCGACGACTCGTTGACCTCGACGTGATCCGGAATTCTGTCCCGCGCCACGACTTGATCGCGGCCGTTGCGTTTGGCGACATACAGGCACTTGTCTGCCTGCTCGAGCATCTCCTCGGGCGTCGTTGCATGCAGATGGATGGCAGACACGCCGAGGCTCGCGGTGACTCGCAAGTCGCCGAACTCGAGTTGTTTGATGGCCAGCCGAAATCGCTCAGCCGCCAATGTCGCCTCATCCAGCGACAGATTCGGCAGCAGCACGCAGAACTCCTCGCCGCCGTAACGGCAGACGTAGTCGGTGGTCCGCACTGCCTCCATGAGGCAACGCGACACTTCACGCAGAACCTGGTCGCCCGTGGCGTGGCCGTAAGTGTCGTTGACCGATTTGAAGTGGTCGACGTCCACCATGATCGCGCTGAGTTGCTGCTGTCGCTCGACGGCTTGGTCCCAGTGGCGATGCAGCTCCTCGAAGAAGGCGCGGCGATTCCAGCAGTTGGTCAAAGGGTCCCGGGTCGCGAGGATTCGCAACTGTTGGTTCTGTTCCTGAATCTTGTCCCGCGACTCCTTGAGCGTCGCATTCATCTCCAGCAGTTGCTCGCGGTTTCGCTCCAGCTTAGTGACGTCGTTGAAGGTCACCAGCGTGCCCTGTCCATGGCCTCCGTCGTCAATGATGGGTGTGGCGCTGACGTTGAACTTCAGCGTTCGCCGATGGACGCTGAGCGTTAACGGTGCGCTGCTCTCGGCTGCTCCGCTGTTCCAGAACTCGCGGGACTCCGCATCCCAGGAAAAGTCCTCGGGACGCCGGCCAATGATTTGCGCGGGGCGGTATCCCGTGGCGGCCAGAAAGGCTTTGTTGGCGAGCACGATCTGCCGTTTGATGTCGAGCACGAGCAGACCTTCGGAGAGCGAGTCCAAGGCCGCCCGCACACGGCTCGGCACGGCGCGCGTGGGGTCGAGATGCCGCAGCATGCGGCTCAGATAGAGCATGAACAGCACGAGATTGCAGATCGTGACCAGCGTCACGAGTCGGACCCAGGGAGCCACGGTCCAGCCAAACAGCGGCGCCCCGCTGTGCGGCTGGAAGCTCACTTCCAGTTGACCCCATTCCCGGTCATTCCGGGAGATCGGCACGTACATATTGGTGGAGTCGGACTTGCCTTCCTCACGGGGCGACCAATGTTGCTCGTGGTCGCCGGCCATCGCCAGCACCTGGCCCTCCATGTCGCGCAATGCCGCGGATAGAACCCGTCGATTGCGGTTGACCAGCGTCTCGAGACTGGCGTGAATCGCCTCGGTGTCGCCTCGCGAGGCAAGAATGGAGCAGTTGACGGCCAGCGATTCACAGACGGAGATGTTGGCCTCGGATTCGGCCTTCCACGTGTCCGGAAACATCCCCAAGCTCTGCGCCAGCAACAAGACCGACAACGAGACCATTGCCACGTTGACGGCGAGCCGGGTTGTCGAACTGATCAGGGGCGTTTTCACGGCAGAATCGCAAACACGATGCAACGGCGTCGCGGGTCGAAGTTGGGCTGACGGCGCGCTCCTGCCCACCCACGCGCCGTGCCTGCCCGCTGCTAAGAAATAGGGCACTTCCGGTCCGTCGGTCGTCCCGGATCGACGGGGAGTCCGACATTTGGCAAAACCCGCTTGCGGAGACGGAGAGACCTGACGGCTTTGCAGGTTGTGACGCCAAGGCTTGGCCCGGTGGGCCTCCATCGCAGGCGACCCTTGTGAGGCCCGGTGGACTGGTCGGGCCTCCATCGCAGGCGACCCTTGTGAGGCCCGGTGGACTGGTCGGGCCTCCATCGCAGGCGACCCTTGTGAGGCCCGGTG
>JAGQPF010000582.1 GCA_020426845.1 Planctomycetales bacterium | reverse complement strand
TTTTGCAGTCCGATTGGACGATGGCCAACGCGCGGCTGGCGGCGTTCTATGGCTTGCCCGAGGTTTCCGGCGACGCGTTTCAACGCGTGGCCCTGCGTGCCGGAGACCATCGCGGCGGACTGCTCACACAAGCTGCGATTCTGTCGCTGACTTCCGACGGCACGCGGCATCGTCCGGTCCATCGCGGAGTTTGGCTGTCCGAGTCGATTTTTGGCAAGTCGCCGCCTCCTCCGCCGGCCAACGTGGAGCCGATCGAGCCGAATCCGCTGGACGCGCCGAAGGCGACGTTGCGAATGAAGCTCGAGGCGCATCAGAAGAATCCGAATTGCGCTTCCTGCCATCGCAAGATCGACCCGCTCGGGCTAGCCTTTGAAAACTATGATGCGATCGGCGCCTGGCGGACGAAAGAGATCGTACAACGAGGAACGGGGGACAACCCCGAGGTCGATCCCAGCGGTGAATTGCCCGATGGCCGCAGATTTGCGGACGCCGAAGCGTTCAAGCGGCTGCTGATGGAGGACCTTGATCCGTTCGGCAGGACATTCGTGGAGAAGCTGGCCACATATGCCCTGCGGCGGACCATGTCGTTCGAGGATCACGACGAGCTCGAGGCTTTGTCGGCGCGGGCGAAAGCGGCCAACTATGAAGTCCGCGCCATCGTCGAAGCGTTGGTGCTGTCGGATTTGTTCCAGCAAAGATAAAGAGAGCGAGAAGTTTCCTCTCGTCATTCCAAGTTTTCAGTTCAGGATCGGCTCGCGCCGCGCATTAGGAGAAAGCGACAACATCATGAGCAACATTCGCACTCAGAAGTGGCTGCTTGACCGAAGGCATGTGTTGCGGGGCATGGGCGCCACGATCGCGCTGCCGATGTTGGACTGCATGCGGCCGCTCACCGCCAGGGCGGCGGAATCGGGCTCCACGTCCGATCGGCCGCGGCGCAGCGTGTTTATCTACATCCCCAACGGCGTCAACACGCTGACGTGGCAGATTCAACAAGCGGGGCGCGACTATCAGCTCACCGAGCCACTACGATCGCTCGAGCGGCATCGCGATGTGATCACGCCGATCAGCGGTTTGCACCATCCGGATGTGCTGGGCAAGCATCACAACTGTGACAAGGTCTGGCTGACCGGCGCCAACGTGCCGGCCGACGGCGGAGCGTTCCGCAATTCGGTTTCCGCCGACCAGTTGATGGCCGAAGTGCAGGGTGTCCACACGCGATTCGCCTCGGTGGAGATTGCGATTACGGGCGGATCGCTTGCCTGGTCGCGCGAGGGCATTCAGCTGCCCGCCGAGCGACGGCCGCGCACACTGTTCGACCGGCTGTTCGGCGTCGAAGCAGGCGGCAAGGATCAAGCTCGTCGCAAGCTCAACCGCACGCTGAGCGTGCTGGACACGGTCCTCGGCGACGCCGACTCCCTGCGCAAGAACATGGGCAACAGCGACCGGAACAAATTGGATGAGTATCTTACGGCCGTCCGCCAGGTTGAGGTTCGCACGCAACGAGCCGAAGGTTGGCTGGATGTGCCGAAGCCCGAGATCGACGCCAAGACTAAGGCTCACTTGGGCCGCAATATCGATCAAAAGGAGGCGGGCGACTATTACCGCACCATCTATGACCTGATGGTGTTGGCGCTCCGCACGGACATGACGCGAGTCATCACCTGCATGACTGGCAGCGAAAGCCACGGTCTGGCGATCCCCGAGATCGGCATCGTGCAGACTCGCCACGAGCTGTCGCACCACAATGGCGATCCCGAGCAGATGCGGCGACTGACGCAGACGGACACGTTTCTGATCGAGCAGTTCAGCTACTTCTTGGATCAATTGAAAAGCCATACGGATGGCGACGAACCGCTGCTGGATTCCACTCAGGTGTTGTGGGGCAGCGGCATGGCCTACGGCCACAGCCACGGCAACGCGAATTTGCCGTTGATTCTGGCGGGCGGCAAGTCGCTCGGCGCTCGGCATGGCGAGCACCTGGATTTCAACCTGCCCAAGATCGGCCAATACGACATGGCCAATGCCAAGGGGCACTATCAGCTCTGCTCGCGCCCGGTCGACGCCGACGCTCGGTTGAGCAACCTGCTGTTGACCATGCTGCAGCGAGCGGGTGTCGAGACCGACTCGTTCTACGACAGCCTCACCACGCTCTCCTGATTCGCGGCGGCGTGAACGGAGCATGCGCAGAAGGAAGCAACGATGAACTTTCGACGATTGCTGCTGTTCGGCTGCGTGTCGATCTTTGGCGTGACATCGCTATGTCACGGCGAGCCGCCTCCGTTTCGCACCGACGGCGGCGACGAGAAGCTGCCCTGGCACCAGCTGGAGCCCGGCAAGTTCCCGCCCGCCGGCTCGGCGCACTACTTTTCCGGCGAGCTGATCAAGGTCGACCATCTGGAACGCAGCTTTGTGCTGCGAGTGGATCGCACTGACCAGCAGAACCGCAGCCACTTCGACTTGCCCGTCGAGGCCGCCATGTTGCCCTACGGCTCGGTGCACTACCACGGGGCGCTGGCAGCGCTGCGAGACGTGCCGATCGGCACGCACCTCCACGGCTGGTCTTATTTGAAGGACCCGGCGGACACTTCGAAGCCGCTGGAGATTTTTCACAACCGCCGCAGCTACGAGGTCGACTTCAAACGCTGCCTGCGGCTTGAGGATGACTTTACGCACGACGTCCAGAGGTCGCGCGTCTGGCGCATTGACGGTGTCGACTTGGAGACGAAGAAACTGTCCGCGACTGCGGTGGTGGAGGGCAAGCCCGCCGGGGAGGCTCGCGATTTTGATTTGCTGGCGAGCACTCGCGTCTGGAAAGGGCGAGGGTTCAGCGAGCTGCGCGAGATCCAGGCCGGACAGGAGGTATTGCTGAACCTGACTTGGGCGACGCTGTACGGCCCCGGCCGAGTGACAGAGGTATGGCTGGATGGCGAGAGTCGCCAGCTTGCAACGGAGCACCAGCAAGCGCGGCATCGCGACCACATTCGACAGCGAGGCGTGCCCGGCTGGGTTGACGAAGTCGACAACAAGCAGCGGATCCTCACGATTACGCTGTTCGGCAATGTGGACCCCGACCTGCTGAGCGAGTTGACCGTAGGTGATCAGGCGGGAGTTGCGGTGGCGATGGAGAACCTGCTGCCGTTCGATCCGGTCAATGACCGCAAACGAGGCCCGATTCTCGAGGTCGCCCAAATCTCACGCGAGGTCGGCAGCAGCGGCGTGCGGATTCGAGTGCAACCGGACTTGCTGCTGGAGGGTTATCGTCCTCGCCGCATCGTCCGCGTTTTTCCTTCGGCTTGGCCCGTGATTGCCTTGCCCAAGGAAGAAGAACTCTTTGGTCGTTAACGGCTCCATTCGAGCTTGAGCTTGCGCAGCGCGGCGTGCAGACGGCTTTCGATCTCCTTGAGTTCGTTATAGCGAACGGGCAGTTGCTCTTCGATTTCGACCAGCCGTTGCTCGGCGGCGGCGAGGTCGGCGAGCCATTGCGAGGCCTGTTGAGCGTTGGCGCCGGCCTCCACATTCTTTCGCAGCCGATCCTGGCGTTTGCCCAGCTGATCCGCTTCTCGCTCGGCCGCGGTGATCTCGGATCGCTTGGCGTCGATCTCTTGCTGGATTTCCCGACACGCGCGAATCGACTCGTCGTCGGACAGTGGACCGCCGGATTCGATCACGTTGGTGTCGAGCCAGCCCAGGTTGGTTTTCCCATCGTCGCCGGCCAGCACGACTCGGGTCCAGTGCGTCGTTGCCTCGCGGATCGTGATCACCGCCTCGGCGCGAGCGGGCAGATCGCACCGCAGGCGAATGCCATGGCTAAGCGTTTCGCTGGTGGAGATTGTGATAGGCTCGTCGTCGTTGACCTGCAGCGTCGCTTCAAAGCGCGGGTCGGCGAGCTCCGCGTTGTGATCGACGAGCAGTTCGAGCGTCTCGTCCCGGCTGCTGTGAAATCGATAGACGGTGTTGCGTTGCGAGTCGATCTGCTCGTGCGCGACGCCATCGGCGAGTCGCAAGCCAATGCGATGCGTGCGGATGCGGCCGGGCTCGACGCGGGCGAGCACCCCGGTCTCCAAGGCGTGCGGCAACAACGCCTCGTCGAGCGGCTTGGTGGCCGGCATGATGCAGCTGCCGCCGTAGACGTCGGATTCAAACACCGTGCACACGCCTCGCCCGAGGCTATGGCCGGTCTCGTTGATAAATCGAATAGCTCGAAACGGCCGCGTCGGGTGGTTCTCGACGCTGAAATGTGCGACGGGGCGAGCCTGCTCGAGCGACACCTGAAAGACGGGAATCACGGCGGAGCGGTTTGAGTCGATGGAGACGGGCGTCTGTGCTTCGTAGATGCAAAAGTCGCCCGTCTCCTTGATGCTGGTCTCCGGCGTTTGTGCGGCGCGGCGCGGGGCGGCGGCCATGCGAGACATCTTTTGCATCCGTTGCCCGCCCGACCGAGTGGGCTCAACGTCGTCATCGATCGTCAATTCAGCCATCACCATGGATGCCTGCAATTCGACGGCTCCGTAGGCTTCATCCTGCACAACGTTCACGTGCCGTCGCTGAGGCGACTTGGAGTCGGCCAGGTCGGTGGAGAACGTGATCGGATCGCCGGTGACGACGGCCAATTGAAAGTCGCGCCAATCCTCGTCGGTGTTGTTGTCGACGATGGCATAGCCTTGGAGCTCAAACTGTTCGGCTTGGAGTTGGCGCAGCCGATAGGAGATTTTCCAGGCGGCTGCCGGCACGGTGTATTGCACGAGCGCTTCGGCGGGCGAGTCGCTGCTGAGTTCGAGTTCGACGAAGGTGCTATGCGGTTTGATGCGTTGAACGTGACGCTGCAGTGCTTTGTCGAGCTCGCTTTGCACGGTTGCATCGAGAAACCGCAGCGTTTGGACTTCGGCCAGCGGCAAGCTCTTCAGCCCTTCGGGGCCGGAGACGACCAGCGATTGGACTTCGTAGGCGGCGCCGCCATTGGATTCACGGTGCGAGTGGACACCTGCGAGCGTGCCGCGAGTGGCGCCGGCCGCGCGATGCACCTCGACTTCCGCTCCGACCAGTGCCTGCGCGAGTCCCACCAGCGCGTTGCCGGGCTCCAGCTGCAGGGCGCCCTCGGCCTCGTTCGCGGGCCGGAAGGTCGGCGGGCTGCTGAGTCGCACGTCGCCCAGCACATGCAACGACGCGAGCACATCGGCCACATGGTTCTGCTTCACCGGGATGGCGACTTTGAGCGTGCCTTCAACGCTATAGCCACGGCGGAAGTCAGCAATGCCGTTGGAGTAAATGACAGCGCGATGTGCCGGCATAGAGGCTCTCATTTGAAAAGTTAAAAAGCAGACGATTTGAGAAGCAAAGAACTTCGCCCCACGTGGCGTACTCGCGCCCTTGCGCAGCACGTGGAGTGAATTTTCGCAATCCACAGCGCAAGGCCAACCCCCGGTGCCAACATTGTCGCAGTACTGGCTGTCCGTCGTCGTACCACAGGCTGCCAGCCTGTGACGATTTCGGGATTGTCGACAGCAGTTCGACACCCCCAACGCTCCAGTGGAGCGTGCAAGGTGCGTGGAGCCTGCATCGCCGAGACCAAAGCTGGCTGGGCGCTCTCGTCTGCGAGCCCAGCGTCAACGGCCGCTCCGTGACTCGCGGCTTGCAGCTCAACAAGCCCTTTCGGGGGGCGCCCGAACCCAAGCAGCCCGGAAATTGTCTCAATTCGTGCCGTGCATTGGTCGATGCTACCCGAGTCCGAACAGCGGGGAGGAGGGTAGCCAAGCCACGAATCCCGGCTATACTTACGTTTTCGGGCGGTTAGCTCAGTTGGCTAGAGCGCCACGTTGACATCGTGGAGGTCGTAGGTTCAAGCCCTATACCGCCCACTGGACTTGCGGCGACTCCGGTGAAGGATTGCACTAAATAGTGCCCTTTATCGGAGTCGCCCCATGCCACGCAAGCCAAAGCCGTACTACCGAGCTCACACCAAGAGCTGGTACTGCACGATCGACGGCCAACGCATTTCTCTCGGCAAATCCAAAGCCGAGGCGGAAAAGCGGTTTCACGAGTTGATGGCCAGTCGTGAAGATCTCAAAGCCCAGATTGCGACCTGCTACCAGCTGACGCAGGTCTATCTCGACTGGTGCGAACGTCACCGGAAATCGGCGACCTACGAGAATCATCGCCGGTATCTCAAGTCGTTTATCGAATCCGTCGGCAAAGCCCTCCGGATTGCCCAGGTTCGCCAACGCCACATCACGCAATGGATCGATGGGGTCGAATGGACCGACACGTCCAAGAATGATGCGATTTCGATTGTGCAAAGGGCCTTCAATTGGGCGGTCGAGGAAGGCCACATTCAGCGGTCGCCACTCAGCAAGGTGGCAAAGCCGAAGCGAAAGCGCCGCGAAATCGTCTACAGCTCCGAGCAATGGAAGCAGATCAAGTCACACGTCACGGATCGGCTTTTTCTGGATCTTCTCGACTTCCTGTGGGCCACCGGCTGCCGTCCCAAGGAGGCGCGCACATTGGAGGCCCGGCACATCCGTGGCCAAGTTGCGATTTTCCCGGCGAGTGAGGCCAAGGGAGGGGAGAAAGATCGAGTGATCTTCCTCACGGAGGAGATCTTGCCCGTCATTGAGCGTTTGGCTGCTGAACACCGGACCGGGCCGTTGTTTCGCAATCGACGCGGCAACCCCTGGACGAAAGACGCCATCAAGTGCCGGCTTTCACGAATTAGCGAGAAGGTTGGCTTTCGTGTCATCGCCTACGGAGCCCGGCACGCCTACGCTACCAACGCTCTCCTAAATGGTGTGGACCCCATCTCGCTGAGTCATCTGATGGGCCACGAGTCCACGGACATGGTCGCCCGGGTCTACAGCCATCTCGCAAAGAACCCCGAATTCTTGCATGAACAGGCACGCAAGGCTCGCGGGAGCAAAGATAAATAGAAGCTGAGAAACGCAAAGCAGGTGTTGATGAGGGGCGTCACCCAGTGATCTGCTCCACGCGTGTACGTTTTAGCAGCGCTTAAGACGTGGGGCCAGGTTTAGCCGTCATTGATCTCCGCGCCGGTACAATTGGGCCAGCCGCGCGGCGCTTGGGTCGCCTGCTCGAACGCCCGAACACTCGATTCTCAGGCCGATTCCTCCGCCCATTAGTCTAGTCTAGTACTAGACTTGAGATTATACCTAAATCTGCTAGATTTTCACTCCAATCACGTGACGGCTCGCCCAGGCTGCAGCGGCCCCCGCCTGATTTCAATAGCCTCTTTTCCCTTGGCCAAGGCCTTGAAGTTAAACTCCGTTTTGTCCGCTTTGCATTTCCTTTGTCGGCATGTCGGTTGTTGATCGCATTCGTCAGATGTGCGTTGGTGTTATAGACCTCCTTTTCAGCGATCTTATACATAAGCGAAGCCTCAACCTGCTGTTTCGGTCAAACAAACCTGAGGGTGAGGAATTCTTGCGACCACCATAGACGGCTGGCGGTCAGCGTTATCACTGTCCCTAAGGCGTCTCATCTCATCTGGGACAATCAGTCGGCCCGCAGTAAGCCGCAATTGTTGAGGATGCTATGCCAATTATGAACCTCGTTAGAATTCATGCCTATCAGCTGTCACCGCGTCGCACGGCCGATACTCCGCTCGCGGTCGTCGGCGGGAAATTCCCGATCTCGAAGGCAATTCGCAGTTCGCTGGATGACCTTTTTGTCAAATCGGGCTTGGCATCTCAGGCGGAAGTCGATTTTCGTTTGGGAGACGGAGTCACGATCGATTCGCATCCCGTGAGGCAACTGTTGCTGGACTTTTCCTTTGGTGGATCAAAGACGGCCGTCACCGCCTCCCAGCAGCTCTCGGAAAAGTTTGCCGACTCGATGGACAACCGTTCGCGACCGGCGCTGTTGATGATGACCTGCCTAGAGAATGGCCAGCAGCGTCGCACAATCATGTGGGCCTTTCCTCAGGAGACCGGCTTTCAATTCCGTTCGAACACGGCCGGAGCTCGAATCCGCCTGCTTAAAGATATCTTCAGTCAGTCCTCGCGGCTACGGAAAGCGGCGCTGTTTGAGGGGCGTCGCTCGGGATTCTCATCGGGACGAATCATCGATCATCAAGCGCTTGGCTCCTCGGGCGCTGGCGCCGACTACTGGGTCGATAAGTTTTTGGAGTGCCAGTTTGCGTTGTCGGGCGTCATGGGAACCCGGCGATTGGCTGGCTACTTACGGGCCGCACACGACGCGCTAACTTCGCAAGCCGATAAGGACCAAGTCTTCAGTACGATTCTCGCCATCCGGACCTCACCCAACAAGAATTGGACGTATCAACGCGTCGCGAGCCGGTTTTTGTCGGGAACCGCTCAGGGTGAGTTCTTGGCACGAATTCCCGTTCGGGAGCGCTCGCTCGCTTTTTCGTTCGCTCGCGATGAGTTTGAGAAGCGGCTGAACTTCCGCGTCTTTGAAACCCAACAAGGGATTTACATCTCCGCACCGTTCGGAACTGTTGGGAAGACGGTCAAAGTCATCGAAAAGAAACGACGTCGCGTTCAAGTGGATGATGTAGTCGTGGACGAAAGGGTAAGATCACGCCATGCCTAATCTTGAAGAGGCTTATTGGAAGCGGCAGCCGGTGCTGCTGGAAGCCTGCGGGCTTCTGCAACAAGGAGTGATTGATTCCTTGGGCGATCAGACGGATTGCACCTGCGATTTTCGCGTAATTAGTCGAAGCGACCTGCTCGCCCTAGCTGCCCAGGTGGAAGCGGGGTTTGACCTGTGGCGCGAGTCACTGGGGCTGATTGTGGGCACCGTGATGGCACCCAGCGCCGCGCGCTTGCAAGAGGCACGGAGCGTCACGGAAAAGTTGTTCACGGTACATGGGGAACAAGAGTCGGCAGCCATCTACCTGGTTCCTCCGTGGGCCAAGCCGGCGGCCTGGAGCGAGCCGCTGGCCCTCCCTACACATTTGACGATCCGGTTTGTGGTGAATCCCGCGTCGGCGCCAGAGGAGGACGTGGAGCCCCTAGCTCTTTTTCAACCCTTGACGCTGGCCTTGTCCGGCGGCGGCATGCGCGCGGCGATCTACCAATTGGGAATCCTAGTATTCTTGTTTCAGCTCAAGCGTCTGAAAGACGTGAAGGAGATCGTTTCGGTCTCCGGCGGCAGCATCTTGGCTGGCCACTTTCTGAAACACTGGTCGAAAGCCGTGGGCCGCGCGTCCGACTTTCGGCAGGTGGCAGCGGAGTTCCTGGAGATCTGTCGTTCCGACATTCGCAATCGCATTTTCGTGCCGTGGGTGTGGACTCGGCTGCTTCCCTGGTGCTGGTTCCAACGCAGCAAGGGTTGCTCCGAAAGATTGCGCGGCGAGTATGAGCGCATCTATTGTGCGACAACGCTGGGTGATCTCCTAGACAGCGGTCCTCAACTGGCCATCGTGGCGACGGATGTGAGGCAGCATCATCGCGTCGCCTTTACCGCCTCAGAAATCCTGCGTTGGAGCTTTCAAGAGGAAGAGAAATCTCCGCCGGCGCCGATCTTCTCGCAAGGCGTCGAACTTTCGATGGCCGTGGCGGCCTCTTCCTGCTTTCCTCCGACCTTTCCTCGGTTTCATCTCGACTACAACGATTTGGGAATCACTTACCGAGAGTTCAAGCAGGAGTTGCATTTGAATGACGGCGGCGTCGTCACGAACCTGGGAATTGAAGTGCTGATCGCTTTGCGCAACCTGGATTGGACGAAGGGCAAGTTGATCTTGATCGCCGATGCGGAACGGAGCCTCGCCGGGAAACCGGGTGATTCTCCGCTGACGGACGTTGATGCGGCGCTCGTGGCCTTAGGCAAGACCGCCCGGGAAGCGGCCAAGCGGGAGTTCGGCACAAGCGCCATCCCAATCCCTTTTTCCGACCGGGTGCGAAACAAAGACGGTTTGCCCGTGCGGGTGGAAACGAAGATGTTCTTCTATCGCACCGATCTCGACAGCCCGACCTGGCAAGAGATCCATGGGCTCATGATCCACGGGGCGATGGTAGCCAAACAAGCCACTCAGGACCGCTTTGAAGCGGTTAGCGCCGACGACTTGAAGCAGACCATCGCTACGATTATTGCTGAGGCGGGGGGACCGCCGAATTTGCCACTGCCGACCGAGGACGACTTTCGTCATTGCGGCCGGCGATCCTACACGCGGATTGTGTGCCATGCGATCGCCGCAATCCTCGTAGTACTGCTGCTGACAGGATTGACCTATGGGGCTGTGAAGTGGATCTGGCCGTCGCCTGCTGCTGTGGTCAGCCAGTCCCGAGAAACGTCTGACGATAAGTCGTTGATCAATGTCGAGTACCGCGAAGATTCGGAAGGGGCCATTCCCGGTAAAGTCTCACCATTGACCATTCCGCTGAGAACGGGAGAGCAAATCCGTGTTCGCGTGAAAGCCGGTGTTGATGGATATCCCATCGTGGCCTTCTTATCTGCTTCGGAGCCGCGTAAGGTTCAGATTTTGTACCCCACTCAATCGCATCGCTCCAAACTCAGTCGAGAGTTATTACTGCCGGACAAGGCCGGCGGCTCGGAATATTGGGTACCGTTGACCCAACCTGAAAAAGGGGACGGAGGTGACACGCATATGGCCCTCTTGATGGTGTCAAAGCAGGCGGACTTCGACCTTTCGCAGATCGAACAGCGATTGCTGTCGCTAGGTCATCCACCTGTGCTGGACCCGCGTACGCTGGTCGTCTTCGACGGAGAGATTCACATCTTTCAAGCCACACAGGGCCAACGCAGCGCCGACTTTTCGCAGCCACAGGAGGTCAAAGCAGAAATGCTCGAACAGCTTCCATCGGCCTTTGGCAAAGAATTTACCGACATTCAGGCCCTTGTTTTTCCCCAAGTCACGAAGGCCAAATAGCGGTCGGCGTCACTTGTCGATCGTTCCGACACAAATGAACGCCGCCCAGTAATACGGATGGGCAAAAGGATGATTCTCGGCGGGACGCGTGGGTTTTACGGCCCGGGGCTTACCGAAATCAGCCCCGCGCGCCACTGCTATCTTCGCTAAAAACTTCCACCACAAGGCGTTGTCGGCGAGGTCTTCGCCGTTGCGTTTGAATAACTGCTTGATCTCGGCGCGGCTGCGGAGATCTTCTTCCGTGAGGGTCGCCAGCCAGCGTTTGGCTTCGTCCAGGGCTCGAACCGGCGGCATATGTTCGCTTATTTTGTAGTCGGTTCCCGCCTGGCTGCGGGCTTCGGCATGCGTGCCCAGCAGGTTTTCGTAAAACCTCGTCATGAGCAACATCGTGGCGATGTCGTTCACCTTCCACAGGGAGATGATCGCCTTGTCGGCGCCGCTCGCCAACAGTGCTTGGGAGAATCCGATAAAGCCCTCACCAGCAGCCCAAGGTCCCACCGCTGATTCGCAACTGGAGAGGACCACGAGTTCGGCGTTGATGTTCCAATCGTCGAAGACCGCTTGCGCCGAGAGGTAATCCGGCACGGCCGCAGACTCCGGTTGCTGACTGGGCGCCAAGAGCAGAGCCGAGCCGAGCGGACTGGCTCCCGGCGTGCAGTGCGTGGCAATGTGGATGTGAGTGTAGGGGCTGCCCAGAGCGCGCAGTTGCTCGGTAACAGCCCCGGGGGTGGCGGCATCGCCGTGAAGGGTCTGCGCCGGGCATTTGATTTCCGTGCAAAGCCGCACAATATTAGCCACTTCCGTGTCCGCTGCCTCGAGCGACAGCGGTCGCAGGTGTTTCGCGGTCCCCGTGGCAAACGGATCCCCGATGGCCAGCAAGCGCGCAGTTGAGTCGGGTTTGCGTTGGGCGCGACGCTGTTCGAGCCGCGGGATGAGGGCTCCTGAGGGTGTGTAGCTAACCTCAAATTCCTTCTCGACGAGGAGGCCCAGCGGCACGTTGTCGATTGTTCCCGATGGAATCACAACGAGCGTTCGGACCTGGGGAGAACCCTTGCTGGGCTCCAGGGCCTTCTGGATCGGTGTCCAATACAACCGCCTTGCAGTCTTCGACAAGTCTTCGATCTCGGAGGAGCGTCGTGCACGCGGGTCGCGGAGGGTCGCGGCCAAGCCGCGGATCGCCAGCCGGTCGTCGTCATTCCAATTTGGGGACTTACTGCCAGGCAAACAAATCCACAGCGGCGCTCCGGTCTTACGAATGACGATGGCCCAATGTTGATCCGCCGGAGTGACGCCATTGTCGAGCAAGTAATAGTTGACGAAGCCGATCAGGGCGGCGTCGGCCGGCAAGGCGCTCTGCAGGCTCGCTAGGCGATCCGCCGGGCCAACATCGCTCAGCTGCATCCGATCTTTCAGAATGCGCGCCAAGCTGTCTTCCCACTGGATCCAGGCTTCGAGCGGCTTGTCTTCGGCGGCCAGCAGCGCCGCATAGTACTGGAGAGGCGTTTCCGCTCCCCTGAGCAAGGAGCTTTCCAGAGCGGACCCCGCTTTCCCTTTGGACCGATATAATTCCGCAGATTCTTTCGCAAACTGGAGCGCGTCGGAACGCTTCTGGCCCAGCAAGAGCGCGGCCGACAAATGCTGCAGCACGACGTGACGGGGAATTTGGTCCAGAAACGGCTCTTCGCCCATGGTGCGAAGCGTGGTTCGGTAGTGCTGTTCGGCCTCCGCAAACTTCGCTTGTCGCAAATATAGGATTCCCATGCCGAACGAATCGGCCACGGTCGGACTGTCAGCACCCGTCTTCGAAGTCAGAATCGCTTTCTGCAAAGCACGGTGCGCTTCCGCAAAGTTGCCGGTGGCCATGTGCGCGTAGGCCAACGATCTCCAGGCGGCGAGTCGCCCCTCACTGCCATCTTCAAAGAGCCGCGCAGCGCGACCGAGTAGCTCGATGGCGCGCTCGTTGCGACCGGTCATCAAATAGAGATTGCCGTAATTGATCAGCGTGGGGGCGAGCACGTGATCCCCAATCTCCTTGCGCTGCCGGGCCTCTTCCAGGATGATCATGGTGCGGGCCAACAGCCGTTCTGCAGGTTCGAAGTGCTGATTGGCAGTGTAGACGCTGCCGAGGGAATTCAGAGCTTGGGCAGCGGACACGCTGTCTTCCCCATCGATCAATTGTCGCATTTCGACTGCGGCTTCCAGGGCCACGGTGGCGGACGGCCAATCACCGAGTTTTGCGGACAGGCGACCGCTTTCCAGCAGGCCGTCGGCGGTATAGGGGTGCGAACCCAGGAGTTTGTTGCACGTGGCCACCGATTCCGCCATGTTCCTCCGAGCTTCATCAAACTTTTGAAGTTCCAGTTGGATGTTTGCGAGCAGTCGCTGTGAGACCGCTGTAGTGGGATGAGATTTCCCCAGAATGTCGCGACGGGTCTCGAAGATCTTCTGGGCGTCGTCGTAAACCTTCCCAAACTCCCGCGTTCGAAACGCCTCTAACGCCGGATCGACCAACTTATTCACGGCGAGTAGGTCCAACGCTTGCTGCCGCGTAAGCTTGGGAGCAGGAAGCAAGGACTTCACCGAGAGCTGCGTGAGCGAGACCTTATCTCCCCGAAAACTCAGGGCAATGCCTAGCACACCGTCGTAACCTTCCAGCTCGACATAGCCAAATTCGCGAACGTTTTGAGGACCATTGATTTCGATCAAGCCGCACCGGTAACTGAGCGTCCACAAACCGCTTGCGATCCCTTGCGGCACCTGGATCACGCGGAGTCGTTCGGATTGCCTTTTACCGTTTTGGTCAGGGTAGGTGCGCCTGATTAGGATTTCATCGGCGCCGGCGTCCTCTTCGCGGCGGACCAAATAGACGCCAATCGAGTTTGAACCTTCAAGCACGGTGAGCGTCACCAAGTCCGGTGCCCGCGTCGACCTTTTTTCAAACTCAATGTTGACGGAGTAGTCAAAAATCAATCCGCAGGGACGCAGACGCTGCAAATCTACGCGGTTGTTCAGGACCAGGGCGCCGGGTTTCCAATCCACGTTGCCGGTGATCCGGTAGTCCGCAACCGTATTCTTGGAGAAGTCGTCCGAGAGCTCATGCTCCAGAGCCCGTAACTCCTGCCCTGTGACCAAGCAGACGGTTATTAGTGTGATCCCCAGCGCGATGTTGAAGCGTGACATACAACCGTCTCCACGGCTTGTGATCTTTGGCGGGTCGGTGATGATTTGGGTGGTGGCTATTGTGAGACTCGTCTTCAGATGCGGCTTCAAAGGAAAGGTCGGCTCGACCGGCGGTTCCGTGGACATCGTTGACGAATGACGATTTGCGACAATTCTAACGGCGCGCGTGCGGGCCTGCCTAACGACAGGTCCGACTCCCCGTGGGTTCGCTGCGTGGCCGTTTCAGCGCATTCGACGCAAATGTCTAAAGATTTTCAATTTGCGCCGCGACCTGGGAGGTAGGGGTTGCGTCGACGCCGCCAGTGGGCGGGTGGGTAGAGAAGCGGCCACACGGATGTCGGGAGTCCAGGGGCGGTCCCCCGGTGGTGGTGTGACTGCAGGGCGTTACACCAGGCCGACGATTCTTGCGTGGACCGACGCGGAGGTGATGCGCCAGGCGTGCAAGATTTTCCCCTGGAAATTTCAGCAGCTGGGAGTCGCGGACGGCGACCCGACACGGGAGCAGTTGCGGCAGCAGTTGCGGCAGCTGACGGCCGACGCGGAACTGGTGGCCGAGATGCGCACCCGACTCAGTGACCCATCCTGGTTCATGAGGCAGCTGAAGCACAGTTTGGCAGTGGCCAGCAACGCTGAGGACGGCCGCCGCTGCCAAGCCCCGAGGCGTGCCCCTTTAATTTTCAGTTGTCACGAAGCACTAGTTGTCTTGCTGCTTCGGGACGAAAACGTTTGATGGTCGTCCATGATCCCCGCAAAGGATGGAAACTACAGGGTTGAGAACGAAGGAAATGTACGTGCCGGAAACACACAACTCATGCCAGGGCTCCAGGTTTTGTCGGATGTGCCTTATCTCTGGGGTTGGGTGGACCACATCACGATGCGCGCGAGCATTGGGGATTGTCACGTCACGTTTATCAGACTTCCAACTTGAGCCACAATTTTTTGGCAGAAGTTCTCATGTTCCGTGAAATACTCGCCCACCTTCCTCCCCCGGATCCTCCCCTGACGCACAACTCGCGCTACTTGAAGTCGTAGGAGATTACCTTTGCGAGTCGCGGCGTCCCTTGTGTGTTGGGCAATTGCAGGAGTTGAAACCCCAAGCTGTTGGGGGCATACGGTTTAGGTCAGCCTGCATCAATTCTCGCCGCGCAGCAATATTATTGCCGTAACCCAGGCGAGGTAAGTGTCCCCTGACTTTTGCGCGCCACCACCACAGTCGCCCACAGTGGCATGATGGGCGTTTCATGCGGCAGTTGAGCGCCACCAGAGCGCCACCATAAAAAGTTTAAATGGCGCAACCCAGCAGGTTGATCTGAGCGAGCCCCGCGGATGAATTCCAGTGTGGGGCAAACAATCAACCAGCTGAGTGAGGGACGGATGAACATTCGCACTGCGGACCTGCACAGACTGAGGCAGCTCGTCGAAGTTGAAGCCGAGGAAGGCCGCAATCCAATCGTGATTGATGTCTTCAACGAACTTGTGGCTGACTGGGTTGCGGATTATCTCAAGGAACACGGGCTCCAGGTCGTTGTCACGTGCATCGACAGCACGGCACGTCGGCTGTCGAAGAACCGCACCTATCACGCCATTATTCGTGAGCACTTCGCCGGGCCGATAATCATGGTCCGCTTGAAGTGCAAGGACCTCCAAATCCTTCGGACTGCCTGAAATGACGAGTGACTTAATGATGAGGGGCGTAGGCCGCGAAGGCGCCCATAGCGGTGATCGCCCCACGTCCCTGGTGCAAAAGAAGCAAGAATGCGGCAGTGTGATGGGATTCGGGGATAGGGAACATTACGGACAGTCGCGTGCTGCCACTGCCACCATACGGGCTGACATGCGAGACGAGGCGTTTTCACCCAGGCCCATTCCTCGAACTTCAAGCAACAAGAGCCGTCCCGCATCTTTTGCTTGCCACACGCCGATAACGGCACTACTATCATCAAATGACCGACGGCAATAGCATCAAGACCCCGTCCACTCCGAAGGACCGCAGATCCATCGCGAGACAACTCGCTCACAAGTTGGATGGCGAAACGATGGCAACGGTTCCCACTCTTTGCAATCCAAACGGCCCCACGCTAAGCGCTTACCAAATTGGACTTGCCGCTCATGCCCGAGGCACGCTCCTCGCGATAGCTAACGGCATTATCCCCGAAGGCAGGTCGTCTCTACGAAAAGACCTGGTAAATATCATTCGCGACTATAATGACCGTTACGCACAAATGCACCCTTTGAAAGATGACTCCATCTACGAAGAAATAATAATGATTGATTACTTTTCAGGGATACTTGAAGAGGCCGCTGCTGCGGGGCTGACCGCAGGGGGCCTCAGCCTTGCTCGCGACAGAACGAATGGACGCTGATTTCAGCGAGATGGCTAATATCGCCTGCCAAAACAGTACTCCAACACCCCATTTGACCGGGCAAGCTCTTGGCACAAAAAACGCGGATGTTCCATGCAAGTCCACAAGTCCAAGAAAAGGTGGATGATTCGGAAGTCACGAAGACTGTTATCGCGCGTCGCGCCGGAGTCGTCCGCGGGACCCTAAACAACTTCCTCAATGGCAAAGGGTGCTCCCAGGAAATTGCTGAAAAACTCTACGAGGCAATGAGGGCCTTGGGAGTATTCAGTGGCCCAAGGTCCGAGTTTGTAGCGAACACCGAAGCGGCAGCATTTACAACGAAATGTCACCCTCAAAACCCCATCGACAGATACTTAAGCGAAACTGCGGCAGAACACAGCATATACTGCCCGCCATTCATGAGCACAGTATCCAGCAACCGCTCAACCATTGAGATGTACGTCGATCCCGACCTCAGAATGATCAACATCGCGCCCGCGCCTCCACCAGGCAATCGAACGCCTCAAACCCCTGCAGACAAACCCCGGTCATATGCAGTCAAGATCACTGATGTGATCACGGCAAGCAGCGAACCCCTGCGTGCCGCCGCCCCAATTGATGGTCGCTCATTGCTGCTTGGCCCATCCGGAAGCGGGAAAACCATGCTCTTGCGAACAACTGCGGTTCGATTGGCAAATGCCTTGCCAGGAAATAGGCCTGTCCCCGTCTACCTGCACTGCAAATACCTGGAAAGCAGGCTCCAGAAGGCATCGGCCCTGTCCGACTTGGTGGCGCAAGCACTTGGCAATCCACTGAGCCAGAAATTTGGCCAACAGGTCGTACTTCTGGTCGACGGCCTCGATCGCCTTTGCAAGGCAGATCGCATTCGGATGTGCCAGCTACTCGTAGAACCGCCCGTTCAATACGACAGGATTATCGTTACATGCCAGTGTGGTGCTTTATTTGACCACGTCCAGGCAATCCTCCGAGAGAAGTACAGCATCTACCTGCTGCTTGAGCTTTCGCATGAGAAGCGCGTCGAGCTAACCCGAAAAATGGGAGAATACTTTGGCAGACCTGAAGAAGACCTAAAGCGAGCCGAGAATATCTTCGTCCGGCTTGGGCGATGGGTTGGAAACCCGCAAAGATTAGCTACGGTGTGCCAATACCTATTTGATACCGACGAGGGAATTCGTGAAGAGAGGCTCAACTCGATATCCGTGTCAGATGTACTTAGCAAAATGATAGATAATGACATCAAACGATCATGTAATCAGTATGGCCGCATTACAAATCCCTTCGAGCTACGAGCGGCACTTGAGTTTCTCGCGTACAACACGGAAGTCCCGCCAGTGGGTCCCAACGGCACAGAATATCGCTTGCTTCCTTGCGACACGTATACGATCCAACAAGCCCTGTCACGCCTCATGCCTGAAGGCGGCATCGACTCTTTGTTAGAATGCATTAGTTTCACGGGACTGCTCAAACAGGAGGACGGTCAACTCGACTTTGCTCATGAAATCATCCAAACACACCTTGCTAGCGATGCCAAGATCCACCGAAATACTGCCCCATGGCGCCCCGCTGAGTCATAGGACTAGCATCGCCACTATCGAGACGCTGCTAGAGCTCATCAGTAATTCATGCGTGGATAGCGATCCTTTGTCCATGCATTTACACCAGGGCGTCGCAGACCCGACACCGTCCGAGAAGTGGCTTGATGCCATCAAGAAAGGGGCTTCGGAACTGCCTGCCCAGGATGTGGATGAATTGTTTGAAGCCCTGGTAAGCCCACCACTGGGCACCGACTGGGCGGGTCGACGGGCCCTAGCGATAACTTCGTTGCATTGTCTGCCCGCACGACCATCGCTTCGAAAATCGATGGCATTGCGTGTGATCCGCAACAGCATCTCATATCTGTCGGACGGCGACCGCTCCGCCAAGACTTGCACCGGGCTTGAGGACGCAATTGCTGAAGTTGCCTGCACGCCTCGCTTGAATCGCTGGATCTGCGAGGAGCTTCTTACTTCATTTATTGATAGCAGCGGAGATACGAGAGTTCAGCTTGGGCTCGCCGTCATGACAGCGAAACGCCCTCTCCGATTGACGCCCCAAAACGCCAAAAGGCAAGTTGAGCTGCGAATTGATCGCTTGGCTTCTCCTGGCGTGAAGACAAGAGTGCTAAGCGGACTAGAGCTCGTGGAATTGCTCTACGCGTCGCAGGGCGAACGCGATCTGCTCAAGGAGTTGAGGCTCGAGCGACCACTTTTCGACGCCCTAATGAAGGCAACATCGGCGGACGCAGCAACTAGGCATGCTGCTATTTGGGCCATGCGATGGCTGGCTGGGCCGTCAAGCAGGAACAGGGGGCCTCAGCTCAGAAAAAGGGACACCAACGCCTTGCGACGGCTGGCTATGCGACGGGAGAATGAAGAAACAATCGGCAACATCGCACAGTTGCTATCGAAGGGCGCTAGCATCTCACCTAACGTGGATCTCGTACTTGAAGTAGCGGGCATAGCCGATGGCATGAAAACGTTGCATTCTGCAAGATTCACGCCGCAAAAGACACGCGAAGATGAGGCGGATGAATCTGTAGAACTCTTGAAAAACTGCTTGGACTGGCGCTGCACTCCAGATCAAGCTGTGAGGCTTGCATTGGGACTCGGGCGGCTCGGATGGCGAAATGACCGAATGACGCCCAGTCTTGTCGAGGCCATTAAAGATCATCGACGCTATTCTGGCGATCGAATCGAAGCGTTTCTTTACCTTCTGCAAATCGGGTCAAACGAGGTGATCGACGCATTTGAGGAGTCTGCGGTACCCGGAGTCGAAGTGGACCTCGATCTGAAGTGGATGTGCATTCTCGGATTGGTGGCGATTGGAGACGTGGCAACTTTGAAGCGGCTGCTTGTGGTCGCCGATGAAAAACTCGAGCAACTGGAACTTAGTGCATTTGCATTTGCACTTTCTCACCGCGGTGACGAGGGCAAAATGGCGCTTCGTGAGCTTAAAGAGCATGGCAATGAAGATGTGCGACGGTGTGCAGCGATTGCACTTGGCGATCGCGATGGATTGGTGCCGAACTGGCGAGATCGAGTAATTCGTTTCTTGTCCAGACGAATTTTTCTTGTGAGGGGCAAAGACACTACGGCCAGGCAAGCTTGGTACTACGTTTTTGTCGTTAGAGATGTCGAGGAGTTTGAATCGATGAGCGGGGCAGTTTCATTGAACCTCAATGATTTCGGTGTAATTTTGCACTCCGGCTACGGTGACTTTGTCCCGGATGTCTTCAGGGATGAGATGTTCACGCGATTTGGTTTTCAACTAGCAAACGACGAAGACTCGGACTCGAGCGAATAGGGCAATCGCGATCATGTTCAAATAGAATAACATACTTTATTTAACGGTAAGCATAGGTAGTTGGCGATTGTAGGGAGGCTGCCGCTGCGTAAACAGGGGAAACCGGTTGTCGATTTGGCATGGCCGAATCAAGCCTCGTCTCTCGTCGTCTCTCGTCTCTGGCTACACTCCAGCCATCTTAGTATGAGACTTACACGGGGTCACACCGGTTACTCTGGGGCGGTGTATGGACGAGTTTGACCTTTCGCGGGCCTTGAATTTGTTTGGATATTGAATAAGAAGAGAATGGAGAATAGGAGATCGTAATTCCTCGCAAGCACCTGATCTATCGGGTGGATCGTTCTGGGAAGTGCGTCTCATCCTCACCACCTGGGCCGCAACCGCGTCTCATCCTCACCACTGGGCGGTCGATCGGCGTCTCATCCTCACCACCCTTTTTCCAAATCGCGTCTCATCCTCACCACCACCGCGTCTCATCCTCACCACTTGGCCTGTGGATTGGGTGTGGAGAACGTGCCCTGGCCTGTGGATAACTTGGAAGTGCGCCTCATCCTCACCACTTTCCGCGTCTCATCCTCACCACCTTGGGCATTTGGGAGGCTGATCGGGCCTTAATCAAAGTCCGACAATCGGTGCTGATAGGCAAGGTGAAGAAAACTACTCTCCGGAGTCCGCTCTTTGCTCGCTCAATCGCTTGTTGGCGAGCTTCATGTCGTCAACAAACTGAGGCGATGGCGTCACGTGGAACTTGGCGTCAATGAGCTTTCGATTGGAACGGATCGGCTCCTTGCTGAAGCCGAGCACAACCTGCTCGGAAACCAGTTGCCCGAGGGCCGCTTCGATGGCCGCGAGGCGGTCCCGGAACCGATCGTTGTTGATCAGGCAGCTGTCTCGGATGATGGTCGTCGCCTTGATCGTGTAGGCGTTGCTCCAGTTGGCATTCACGTAGTTGTGGGAGAGGCGCTTATGAAGCCAGCGGGCGAGCTGGTTGGTGCACTGCATGTGGGTGTGATAATCAAACTGGCGGAAAGTCAGCTCGTTGATGCTCTTGGTCAGCAGCGGGTGAAACTGCACGTAGCAGTAGGCGTCGCCGGGCTCGTCAAGCCACTGGGCGCGTGAAGACACCAGTAGCACCGGGAAGATCGTGCTGCCGGCGATCTCGTCGCCATTGTCGGACATCACCCGCACATTGGTGTTGTGGCAGACTTCGAGGGCCTGCTTGATCTCGGCCAGCGGGAGGCTATGATTCCGCGCCGCAAGCTCGCGGCGAAGCTGGCCGAGGGTGAACTGAACGCCCGCTTGGTTGTCGAGATAAACGCCGCAATGCGTGTCCGCCGCGATTTTGTGGAGGGCCTCCTCCACGAGCTCCTCGCGAGCGGACGGATAGAACTCGCGTTCCTTGGAGCCCTGCGGGCTACCGAGAAGTTTCAATCGCGCCGGGCGGATCTCCACCCGATACTTGCGGGTTTCGCCCGTCGTTCGGTGCCGAAAGTGAAACTCCCGCTCCAAGATCGGCAGGTATTTGCCGTCCACGCGCTCGGAGTGAACGCGATTGGACGACCGCACATGCTTGGGAATGGCGTCGTAAAACTCGAGTGTGTTGCCGAAGCGATGATCGCCGGCGGGGAGAAACTGCGTAAACAGCTGCAGCTGGCGCGGCTTCGTCATGCCGAGCCTGCGAACCGAACCCGAGGGCGTCACCCCCTCCACATACGAAACTTCTGTCACGACTCGACAGATGGCAGGCTTTGCCGCCAATGTCCAGCGAAATCGCCAACCCGCCAATTAGAAGTGGCGGCGAGTCGCGACCAGAGGACGAACCACGGTGGCGAGCGTCTTGGACAGAAACTCGCCAAGCTGTTGCTCGGACACGCGAATCGCCGACTCGATGCGATGGCACAATAGCTCTCCCCGGCTAATCAGCCGGTACACCAAGCTGATGCTCACGCGGAGCCGGCCGGCGACATCCTTGACTGTAAGTAGTCGTGTTTCCGTGTTTGCGGGATTCCGTGAATCCGGTGCATTGCGATGGGCCATCAATGCTCCTTTCTCGATTTAGGCGTGCGCCATGTCTTGAGGCGCTCGCGCCTCGATGGAAAGCCGGGTGACGGTCGTTTGGCCTTGCTCGGCGATGGACGCGGCGGCGTGATCCGCCTCGCAGATAAAGACGACGCGCTGCCGCAGCAGCTGGGCGTACACATCCGCCAAACCAATGCCCGCGATTCGGACGAAATGATCGGAGAATTGCAGCACGATGCCCGCCGACGGGTTGAAGGCAATATCGTAAAGATGGGTGTAAGCAATCGCGTGGTGATCGCCCGTTTTGGAGATGAAGTCGACGAACGGCTCGCCACCCCAAGCCCTCCGGCTAATGCCGAAGGGCTGATAGGGGCTGCCCTCTCGGTAGACGTCCACTTCGGCGGCATCGAGCCCGCCTACGCGGTCGAGAATCATGCTGCGTTGTGTCATGCGCGTGCCTGTTGCTGCTGTAGGTGTTGGAGCCAGTAACGAAAGTGCCGAATCTTCTCCGTGGCAAAGTGCCTCAGCCGGTCATGGGTGCGGCGGCGCCGGCTTTGCCGCAGCCTTGCTTGCTCGGCGACCAGCTCCGAGGCATTTCTGCGGGCTCCCTCACGCCCGATCGCTCGTTTCAGGTCCTCCACCGAGTCGGTGAACCAGTCCAGCCGTTGCTTGCCGCGACTGGCGCTGACATAGGCTTGCTCGCGCGAGCTCGCAGCGAAAGACATTGAACTTTGCGCAATGATCACGTGCTCAAAGGTCTTGCCCTGGGAGGCGTGCGAGGTCACGGTGACTCCGTGATCGAAGTGGCCCCAGTCGGGCGAGATTTGCTGTCCGTTGCTGAGTTTCAGGTTGCCGTTGGCCGCAAAGCCGGCCAGCGTGACGAGCGTGCCGTTGTTGAGTCGCTTCGTGTTCTCGCCTTTGGTGGGTTGCCTGCGTTTGGTGATGCGAAGTGTATCACCGAGGGCAACGCCGATCTCTCTGGCTCGATACACATCGAAGGAGCCGGGAGTCTCGATCGGAATTGGCACGAGATCCTGGCCTCGCTTCGTATAGATGCGTCCGTCCCGGCGTGCGTCCACCGTGACTCGCGTCCCGCTCCGAAATCCTCCCTTGGCGTTGCGGTGAAATTCGACAATGTCTGCGCCCGGCTCATAGAGCCGGAAGTCCGAACGCTGGGCCTCCGTCAAACGACGGGAACGCAAGACGGTGACCTGACGGTCCTCCGCCCCAACATGGCCTCGAAGTTTAAGCTCCTCGCGAATCGCCCCCGTGATGGCCTCTCGTTCGGCGTGGGACGGGGCAACGACGAGCGTCGACTCACCTTGGTCGATCGCATCGGCGAAGCTCCGAGCAATGAGCCCGGCGCGCTGGGCGGGGTCTTGCACCTCGTGCACGGACCCCATCTCCACTAGCTCGGCGAACCCTTGTTCAACGTCTCCTTGACTGAAATAGGTCACGGCGCGACGGTAGGCTTCGCCTTCCTGGCGCCGAATGGTGCGAACATGCAGCGGAGCGAGGCCCGCTTCGCTCTCCAGCAAGCGAAGCGGCTCGCCTCGCGAGACGGATTTATGCTGAGCGGTATCGCCGCTCAAGATGATGCGGGCGTGGATGCGTTCGGCGATGTCCACCAAGCGGGCCATGTCGTGCATGCCGATCTGCCCCGCCTCATCCACCCAGATGACGCCGCCCTCGGCGCCGGATTGAGCCTTTTCACTGACGAGAAACGATGCCAGCGTGTCGGCCTCGAACCCTTCCTGCTCGCGAAGGAGATCATGAGCCGTCTCTCCTTGGGGCGCAAGCACGGTCACGTGCTTGCCACCCCGGCCGATGGCTTCAATGGCTTCGTGCATCAGGGTCGTCTTGCCGGAGCCTGCCACGCCTTTGAGAATCTGAACGCCATCGGAAGATCGCAGCAGCCCATAAATGGCCGCCTTTTGCTCGCCCGAAAGCCAGGCTCGCTCGATGGTGTGCCGGGGATTCAAAGGTTGGTACACGCCTCGCGTCTTGCGGGCGAAGGAGACAACACGTTGCTCCTCAAGCAGCACCTCCCTGGTGGTCGCCTCCTCGGCTTCTTCGACGCCGCTGCGAATTAGCGGTCGCTGCGACAGCTCGGCTGCAATCTGGCTTGCCGAGGCGCCGCCGATGCCGTGGAGCAGCGCCTCTCGGACCAGCAGCCGGTGGCGAACGACCGACTGTCGTTCGAAGTGGTGCCCGATGGCGAAGTCGACCGCCTCGCCGGCGGAGGACTGGGCCGGAGTGACGTCATGTCCCTTGCTGCCTGCCCCGCTGATCGCGTCTCGCTCGTCGGGGGTGAGCCGCGACCGCCATTGCTCGTGAAGTCCCAGCGTCGAAACGGCATGCTTTGCCTTGGAGTCGCGGGTCATCGCGCCAAGCGCATCTTTCGCGTCCTTGCTTTGAATGCCGAGTTGTTTGGCGCGTTGCTCGATCGCCTCCGTGCGGCGACTGAATTTTTCGATTAACGTCCGCTGGATGCCGTCAATCTCGAAGTTGTGTTCGGTGCGAACCACGCGGTAACCGAGTTTCTGGACCTCACTTGCCAGACGTGATTGAAACAGCGCGCCGTAATAGCCCGAGTCCTTAACGACGGTGGATAGATCGACCGCCGTCCAGCGATCACCTGCGACGTGGGTGGCGTTGAGCACGGTTCCGTGCACGTGCAGCTGGGGGTCGGGATGGCCGTCGACCGGCCGCGAGGTGGTATGTGTCCAGGCGACGCCGACGAGGTTTCGTGTCTTTCGCAATGTCATTTCGCCTCGGCGATGGTTGACGCGGGTGGCGGCATCCTGCTCGACGTCTTTCAGCGTGTCGAGGGCTGCGTGCTGGACCGCATCAACGAGCCGGTCGTCCCCCGATATTGCCCACATCAACGACACGGATTTGGGGGCGGAGAAGGTCAGATCGGTGAGGATGCGGCGATCCGCGCGATTCCGCTGAGTGAGCCGTGTGAACTCGGTGCGCGGGTCGATGTTGCGGCAGAGTTTGGAGAAAGTTTCGGCGTCCACTTCCGTGTCGGGCGTCAGGCCGAGCCGAGCCGCCCCCGCGCCGAAATAGACGGCAGGCTTGCGGTCGCCATCGGGGCCGTAATACTCGCCCAGCTGCGTGTAGTACTCAATGGCAGCCGCCTGATTTTTCTGGTGAAAGACGCGCATGCGTCATCCATAAGGCAAGTTTGTGACAATTTGATGACAATGGGAAAGCTCGTCACAGTTCACGCGAAGCTAATCGCTTCGGCCCTTAGTGGGGCCTATGTCGAGCTTGTGTGCCACCTTGGGACAGCTCGTCGATCTTTTTCAGCAGGTCGTCCAGTCTGGCGCGCACTCGCAAGCTCTTCAGGTGCATTCCGAGCGCTGCTCGCTGCAGACGCGGCGCCGTGCAGACGCTGATGGTCACGACCAGCAGCTGCAGCTCACGGACAATCATCGGGGTGTCGAGAGGAGGCTGAATGTGCGAGGCCACCAGCACGATGGGCACGATCGGCGCAGCGAGTGAATAGAGGATGCCACCGCCCATGGGCGAGAACAGCAGGGTGAAGGGCAGGCGAATCACTCGCCACAGACTGTCGGGCGGCGCCCCAAACATCAATCGCCAGTGCACGTTTGGGGAACGCTCAAACACGCCCGGAAACCGCTTGGCAACTTGCCGCATCTGCCAAGTGAAATAGAGGGCGAAACATGTCGCCGACATCGCATAGAGCGGCAGGACCACAAAGTCGGGGGATTGAAGCTCGATCATTATTTCACTCGCTTTTCACGTCGAGAAACCAGATAGTCAATCAGCACGATGGTCAAAGTGAAACCGGCGACACTGATCACCAGCGCAATCGCCTCCGGCAGCCACGGCAAGCTGTTCATGAGTGTCTCCCTTGTTGATGTACTACCTTCGCGTCAATGACCGGATACTCGGACTCGGTGTCGAACAGGCAGTTGGCCAACTGCATGCCCACGTCGCGGGCGCGCGAGTTCGTGCAGGCGCGGGCCGACTCGGCCTTGATGACATCCGCCAGCCGTTCGATGAAGCCGGCGGCCATGCTCGCGAACACCGCTCTTACCACCTCGGGGAGTCTCATCGCTCGGCCTCCATTTCTTGGCGTTGCTCTTGCAACTGCGCGGCCTGCTCCATGAGCTGGCCGACAATGCTCGGGCTCTTCGCGGGCTCGGACTCCGTCAACTCCGGGGCGGCCTCGGGCGCCTCGGGGCCGTGGACCGTGGCGGCGGATTGCCAGGGCGAATAGCTGTGGGTATAGATCGGGGCCGGGTTCCCCTTGACGAGCACATTGGCCACTTCATTCGCGCCATGGCCCAGCCAGTCGTAGAGGGCCGGTCCCATCGCCACATCGCGTGCCACATGCTGCACGGCCCGGAAGATGAGATTCTGGGTGATGGGGGAAGCCGACTGGTTGTCGGGACTCGGATTGGCGGTCATAGGTAATGTCTCCCGCGCACATCGTCTCGCCAACGCGCCGCCCGACGATGGGCCGTGCGGATTCGCCAACGGTATTGCGCATCACGAAGGTAGATGGCCAAATGGCAACAGAGCGTCCAGCCGAGCATGAACCGATAGCAGGCCGCCTGGACGGGACAACGCAAAGCCAACAGCAACACGATCAGCAGCCCGCCCACGGCCACGTCGGAGACAATGCCTCCCTTTTGTTCGGACAGCCCGGGAAGATGGCGAGTGAGCAGGCCCCGCCCCATCGCTTTGTCATGGGGCGGCCTAGTAGATAACGTCCAGTGGACCGCCAAAATGAAAAAACTCACCAGCCAGCACGCGCCTTGGAGGATCAGCAGGTATTCGAAGGGCACCGCGTCCACACGACCGTGGATTTCCACGTGACCCGCCAGATAGAACCCCTGCAGGGCCACACCGATCGTCCAAGCCAGCTGAAAGTACAAACCGGAGCTGCCCGGCACGCGGCTGAACACCTGAATCGATCGGGCCAGGGAGAAGCCGAGAATCATGAACGCCCCAATGCCGTTGCGGGCGCTTTTGATCTCGTCTTTCAAAAAGTCTTGAGCCTGTTTGTCGGGAGGGGGCAAGTCGTTCATAGGGTCTGCTTGAAGGTGATGAGGGTGAAGGGGGAATGGCCATTGCCGTAGGTACGGCCGGCCTGAGACAGAAAAGCGTCGACCAAGCGCTGCCGACCGCCGCCCCGTCTCAGTCGGGAAAAAGCGTCGATCGGGCAGCGAGGCTGCATCTGCTCGGAGAGGCTGAACAGCAGCCGGTCGTTGCCCGTGAGCAGATTGAGCAAGTCAAGCTCCTCCTCTTCCTTGGACTCGCTGACGCTGACGAACTCCTCGCGATGCTGGCCCCATGCCTCGCTGAAATAGGCATTGGTCGCCTTGCACGGATTGGAGAAGACCAGCTTCGTGCTGTAGTTCGCGAGCAACGAATGCAGCGCCTGCTCGGCCTGATTGCCTCCCATCGCCTCTTGCAGGGTAGGCAGACTCTGTACGCCCGACACAAAAGCCAGACGCTGCGATCGCGCGACCGAGAGGTTCATCGCCTCCATCGTGGGATCGGCAACCAGCATTTGCAGCTCGTCGCGGACGATGACGGCCATGCGCTCGGGGTTGGGGCGCCGCAGCGCCGCTTCGGTCACTTGGGTCGTGAGCAAAGTTTGAAAGAACCGGCCGGCATCGCCATGTTGGAGCACGGGCGCGTCCATCACGGCGATCGCGCCGTCCAGCACCAGATCGGGCGAGAAGTTCGACGTTTCGCAGTTCACCGTCTCATACATGGGGGACTGGATGAACGGCGAAAGCACGGCGCTCACCTGGGAAATAGCGGCGCCGCGGGCCTTGGAGCCGAACTGAATCGCCTCGAACAGGAAGAAGTTGGCCGCCTGCTCGAGCAGACGCTTCTCGGCCGGCGACTGGACGGCCTGCTCCGCTGCCTGAAGCGTCTGCACGCAAAACGACTTTTGGCAAAACGCCTCCGAGGCGAGTTGCTCAAAGGTCGCGGGCGACGACATGATCAGCCGATACACGTCGTCGATCGTCACCTTGCCCCGCTTGGCGAGATAGCAAGCTTGGATGGCGTATTCGCTCATCTTGGCGAACAGGTTGGCCCAGAACTCGTCGCCTTCATTGCCGGAGCGACGAAGTTGGCGGTTCAGGTCTTGCAGCAGCTTCGTGGCCGTCACCGCCGACCCGCCGGGACGGAGCAATTCGTACGCGAGAAAGTTGTAACGAAAAGCGCCTGGGGTAAGCCGCACCAGACGGTCTTGGCAGCGAGCCGCCTTGGCGACCCGCTCGGCGTTGTCAAACTCATCCGGCTTCACGGCTGCCCAAAGCACGCCAACGCCTTGGCTGCCTCGCTTGAGGATGTCTCGCATCAGCAGCCGCAGCACGCTGGTCTTGCCGGCGCCCGTGCCGCCCACCAGGAAAAGGTGCGAACAGACCCCCTCCGACGACATGCCAAGCTGAGTTAGGGTGTCGCGTTTGCGGAAGAACATGTCTCGGCTCCTTGGGGAACGAAGTGGGGAAGCAATTCAATCGGGGTCGCACGTTTGCGATGTCCGAGCACCCAGCTGCGAAGCTCGGACAAGGCCGCAAGCAGTTGCTCGTATCCGGATTGATCAGGCAGCCCAAGTTGAAAGTCCGCCCCGCCGAACGAGGCGAGCAGCTTCAACGTCTTGCTTGGTTTGCCCTTCCTTTGGAGCGACCTGGCGGCCTCAATGATGTCGTCCCGGCTCATTTGGCCGGCGAGATGGCTCTTCAGCCAGGCAATCTGCGTTTGGGCGTCGGCCGAGCCTCGGGCGACCTCATAAGCGACGCTCAGCCCGATGCGCGTTTCGTTGACGATGCGGATCGCCTCGGGCGCAAGTTTCTCCACAATCGTTTTGATTTTGCTGGCGGTCCCTTTCTTGATCTTGGCAAGTTTGGCGGCCTCGGTGAGGTTGCAGCTGTGCTCTGCCATCACCACATTGAGCCGATCCAACGTGTCCTGGACCGTCTCATCCTTGCGGACGTGATTTTCGTGAAGAGACAGTAGACGGATGCGATTGGGATCCGTGCCCTCACGCCAGACCTCCGCTTCAATTTGGACACGGCCGAGCAATTCGTAGGCGGCCGCTCGGTGGCGGCCGGCCACGATTCTGAATCGGTCGCCGTCTTTCACCACCACAATGGGCTGCAGCAAACCGAGCCGCTGCACACTCTCGGCGATGGCCCTGACATTCTTCGCGCAGACAGGGCGGGCATCGACCAAGGGAAGAAGCAACGCGACAGGCACGAGGTAAATCTGACGCTTGCTGGCGGTCACACTGGATGACATGGAACTCTCCCGGGGCAAAAGAAAAGCGGTCGCCCATGACGACCGCCGTGAAGAATGCTCGTTTCAAGGGCCACCGGCAGCGTCTATGACTCTGGTTGCCGGCAGCCGGGCAGCTTACTTGAGCAGCATCGCGAAGCCATAGATCATGATCGGGATGCCGATCAGGAGCGGGGCGAGCGCGAATCCAATGAAGATCGTGACCCACGCGCCAAGCTTGCTGCCGTGGCGAGCATGATGGGTGGACGCGTGGAGCACACCCATCCACCAGGGATGATGTTGAGACATAGAGACTCCGTGAATGAAACAGGGTCAACGAGACAGGCGACCAACGGGCTCGACCTTGCTCCGTGCGGCCTTTCGCCGCTTCAGAGTTGCTTCCAGGCGAGCCCAGACCGTGCCCAGATGAAAAATTAACGGCGCCGCCAGCGGGAGGATGACGTCCGCGATCACCCGTCCCATGGCGACGACGATATTGCGCATAACAGGTTCCTTTCGTTTCGGACTGGTTAAGGAGCGATTGCTTAGAAAGAAGCGGTCAACGAGACCAGCGCGAGCGACGTTGCAAACGGCTCGGCCCGTCCAGCGATATGTTGCTTGAAGTCCGCCACTCGGACGCTGCGGTGAGAGGCGAGCATGTCCTTGCCGCGACGCTCGCGAATCCGTGTGACGGGAGAGTGCCGAGGCGAGTGAGAAGAAGCGGCAAGGGACGCCTTGCCGTTGCGGTTGTCGGGGTCGTCGAAGTAGGTGCCGGCAACACAAAAGACAATCAGCAAAAAGATCAGCAGGGCTTGAATGTCCATGGCGTTCCTACTCAGATGGGGTTCGAGAGAGCTGAAGGCGTGTGTCATTCGTGTCGCGGTTCAGTGAGTAGACGCCTGCGACAGGCCGTGACGAAGAAATCTTGCCGCCTTGTTTCGAGCCCCGGCACTGAGGCCGTTGATTCGGTCATTCGTCTGTCATCCAACACTTGACAGACGTCAGAATTCGTGCGAGACGTGGCATGCAACCCGACGAAACAACGAAGCGAGGAAACGTGGAGGGCGATCCCAGTTCATCTCAGCCAGAAGAGGCCGCGGACGCAGAAGTGACGCTGACGGATGGCACTCGCATGCGCGCCGCCCGCGCGACGGCCGATCGAGAATGGCTCATCGGCATCAAAGAGCAATCCCCCAACGAGCTCTTATGCCTGCTGCGCGTGGCGAGAGAAGAGCTGGAGCCAAACGTGATGTCCGCCGAGATGCGAGAGGCGTTGTTCGGCGGTGGCTTCGTCGCCTGGGAGCAAACCCGGCGACTCATCAAGTGCATGTTGCGTGAGACGCCCGAGGGGATCGAGATTGTCGACCCCATCGCGCCGACCGAAGAGAACGCAAAAGCGGTTGCGAAAGTTGAAGCGACCCGAAATCGCAACATCGCCGCCTTGCTGCGGCGAGCAAGGGGCGATGATGCGCAGGGGCCGTCCTTCTAATCGGCCTTAGTCGCCGAAACCGTCCCGCCGCAAGTGCCGCTCCAACTCTTCCAAGGCCAACTTGAGGCGGACTTTGACCTTGTACTCCGACATGCCTAGGGCCTTGGCGATTGCCTTGTATCCCTTGTCGTCGTAGAAGTACATGACCACGATGCGCTGGTCCGTGCGGCCGAGCTTAGCGATGGCCACTTTGACCGCATCACGGTCCTCCTCGCTGATGTTAGGCCGAGGGGCGGGCGAGCTGTCGATTTGATCCATCTGGTTGCTCTTCCGCCACGCCCGCCTGTTCTTTGCTAGCAGATCGAGAGCGGCATTCCTGGCCGCCTTCCTTAGGAAGGCACGAACGTTCGTTTTCGGCGAAAGCACTTGAGCGGGGTTGTTCAGCAGCCGGCGGAAAACGATGTGCGCGGCTTCCTCTGCGAGATTGCTGTCCCGAAGGACGAATCGCGCTGATCTGAACGTAAGACGGTAATAGCGCCTAAATAAGGACTCAACGACTACTCTTTCTGGCATATTGTTCATGTCGTCAACCTTGGCTACATTGATCGCAATTTGGTCATGCTGCCTAACAACTGCAGGCAACAACGCAACTCATGAGCTCATGCCATAACTATTGCGGCAGTGCCAAGATCTGTCGTCAGCACAGATTCCTAAAATTCGAGGTGATTCGCAACCAATTCGACACGGAGCCGTTGGAAAATGTATGTTGTGCCGAATGGAGCCAAGGTCGTTTACTTCCGCGGGCTCTCTGGGATGACTCAAGAGCAACTTGCCGTTGCCGCAGAATGCTCGAAGGGGACCATCGAGCGCATGGAGAAGGGCAAGCGAGTGAAGAAAGTCACCTTGTTCGCAGTTGCGAGCAAGCTTGGGGTACCGTTCCGCGGGCTCCTCGCAGACGCGGAAGGCGACTCGTCTGACAATCCAGCCAAGCCTAAAGATGTTTTCACTGTCGGTGAGCCACTTTCCGTTGTCGAGTTACATGTGACAACAGGTGATGCTGCGGACCCACCAACGTTCGACTTCATCGTGAAGACGATTCGTGAACAACTATTGGCGGGCAACGCCGTTTTGCTCAAACCCCACGGAGCTTTGATCGTTTGCATTTTGGGCGCGAATGCTGCGAACGAACTTGTCGCAGCTGTGCATAGTGGAGCGATAAAGGGGGTCAGCGAGGCACAGATTGCATTTGCGGGGGAGCAGCGGCAATTGACCAATCTTTCGGCAAGAAGGCCAAGAGGCCTCACTTTTCAGAATCCTACAACCTCCGCAGTATTATGCGTCGGAATTGTTGCTACTGGCATTGTCGTGTGGTCGTTCGCAAGCACGATGAGTACTGTTTCACTTGCTCCGCTCGCGACTCAGTCACAAGCCACAACGGAACAGGAAGCAAGCTATACGAAAGTGGAGCCAAGCCCACCGCCAGTGTCGGCTCCCGTGGGTCCGCCTGTTGCAAGCAATGTGCCTCCTCCGGCCCAGCCACCGACCGAACCTGCGGCGCCATCGGTGGCGCCACCTCCACCCCCAGCCACAACCCCCGAAACGCCTCTGCCCGTGGCGGAGGTGCCTAAGAAACCTGTTCATGAGGTCAAGTTGCTCGTCCCCGCCTACTTCTACCCGGGCGGAGAAACGCAGCGCTATTGGGATGGCTTGTTTCAGGCGGCAAGGCGGTGTGACTTGACCGTGATTGTGAATCCGCACAACGGACCGGGCGACAAGGTTGATCCCAACTACACCAACGTGATCCAGCGAGGGAAGTCCGCAGGAATCAAGATGGTCGGCTACATTTCGACGAAGTATGGCGAACGCGCGCTAACACAGTCGCTGCGCGACATTGGAAAGTGGGCGAACCACTATCCCGAGATCGACGGAATCTTCGTCGACGAGCAAGCCAAGGAAGTGGAGAAGGTCGACTACTACAAAGACCTCTTCGATGCGGCGCGAGGGCGAATGGGCAGCCCATTCATCGTCTCCAATCCGGGCACCATTTGCGCAGAGGAGTATTTCACGATCGCGAAGGCGGACGTGCTCTGTTTGCATGAGGAGTCGATTGGCTTCGACAACTACGTAGCTCCAGCTTGGACCTCCAACTACTCGCCGGAGCAGTTTGCCGTGCTGAGTTGGGGCCGGAAGGACCCGTCCGAAGCTAAGGCGTTCCCGCAACGTTGCATGGCCAATTCGGCCGCGTGGCTCTACCTGACGGATGACGTAAAGCCGAACCCATGGGACACGTTGCCGCCATTCTGGAACGTTCTTGTTTCGGCCGTGGAGTCGTGCAATCGCGATAACGGTTTTGGGAGAAAGTAGCTCCGGCCGTCCCTGGCCGGAGCGAACGCCCGGGGAATCAGTATTCCTCGGGCAGCAACACGGTGGTTGCGGAGCGATCGGCCTCGGTGATCACCCAGAACTTGTCGCCGGACGCGGTGTGATAGACCGAGAACAGCCGGAGGCCCTCGGCCAAAGCCTCCTCGTTGGCTTGGCGATCATGCTCGTCCACATCGCCCCAATCACCCTGGGAGTGCCGGCGCAGGGCGCCGAGCAACTCGTCTTGCGGCAGCAGCTCCAGCGCCCCGGGCGTGGCAACGGTCTGGCCCAGAGGAAACTTGGGCTGCCCCGAGGCGACCGGATTCGCCGTGCGGCGGAGGACGTTGGCCAGATAGCCGTCGACCTCGGTTCGGGAGTAGTTGGGCGGATAGAAGCCGCCCCCGTCCAGCCAGGCCCGGAGGGCCTCCGCCCGCTCGCGGGCAGTGTCGAAGTCGCCATCGTTCATGGCCTGGAACATTTCGAGGTAGCAAGTGGTGGGGTCCATCATTCGACTCCTGAGATAGCCGGCCGGCAACGGCCGGCCGGCGGTTGCGGATTGATTCAACGTCCCTGCTCGTAGATCCAGGTCTCGGCGAGGCCGGCGAGCTTGGCGACCAGGTGCAGGTCGTCGCGGCCGAAGCCGTCCGTGGACTTCCACTGCTCCTCCGCCTTGTAGAGGCGGCGGAAGGTGACGTTGTGGCGAATGCCCTGCGAGGTGGTGTTCTCCCAGATCGCGCAGGTGACGCGTCCCAGGCGAATCTCGTGAACGGGTTGCTTTTCGGACATCTTTGAGTTCCTCCGTTGGAAAGGGATGTGGTTGGTCCGATCGCCCGGATCTCGGACCACACGTCCCGACTGGAGGAACGACCGCCGCGGCGGCAGTCGAAGCGAAGGACAGGCCGATTGATTCACGTCCCAGTGACCGCATACTTGCGAAGGGCACGGATGTGACGGCCCCGTAGCGGAGCAACGACTCGGCGGATGCAGTCCGCAAATGCCCCGCGATGACGCTTCAAGACGCGCCCCGATCTCACACCCACGTCGCAGGGTGTCTGCCGCGACAGCGCTCCGACCATATGCGGTGGAAGTCGCGTGACGGCCCGCATGTGACAATGCCCGGTTTGCCAAGCTCGCCGGTCGGGCCGAGCCCCTTCGAGCAAAGTTGAACGTTGACAATCACCGCCTGCCTGTGGCAATGTCGTTTGATGAGCAACCCACCACGACTACGTTGATGCCACCGGACGATTCCACTTGGCGGCTTGTCCGCTGCCGGGACGGAGAGCCCGCGACGGTCCGCTTTGGCGGCTGGAATTGCCGCGTCGTGCTCCAGAGCTATGCAGACGGCCAACATCCGCTACTGCGGCTGATCGACGTCGATGACATGGCAAGCGTGGCTCGCGCGACCGTCCACCTGCCCGGCGCCGAGCTGGCCGAAGACGAATTGCTCGTCAAGGACTACGCGGAGAATGAGGGCGTGCTCGAAGCATTGATCGCTGCCGGCTTGGTCGAACCCACGGGGCGGCACATCTCGACCGAATGCGCGTCTCTGGACGTGGCACGGATGTCCGACGCGCTATCCCGGCAGTGGATCGACTTTCGCCAATCGCTTCCCGCAGCCCGGCAAGGCCGATCACGCCCCTAGCCCGGCATTTCTAAGTGCGGCATGGACGGCCGTAGACAAGAGAAAACCACGTTCGGCGGCAGCGCCGCCGAACGTGAATTCGCATTACTCACCCTGGTGCGGCGACATGCCCAAGATGAAGTCACTGGCCTTCTGAGCCGCGGCGGCGGCCGTGACAATCAGCCGAGCATCGCCCCGCAGCTGCTTCAGCCAGCCTTGCAGGTAGGCGGCGGAATTCTCGATCGTCGCCTGCTCGATCCGGCAGTGCCCGCAGAGAAAGGATGCGCCAAGCTCGGCCACCAGCTCCTCTCGCGAGTAACTCGGGGAGCCGAAGGACACCGGGTCCACGATGCCGTCTCGATTCAAGCGACTGGAGTGGCCCGTCGCGTGCGTCAGCTCGTGGAACAAGGTCGCATAGTATTCCTCGGAAGAGTGAAAACGCTCTTGGGGAGGCATGTGCACGCAGTCTTCGGACGGCCGGTAGAAGGCGCCGTCCGCGTCATGTTTCAGATCGGGACGGCGCGGCATGGCGGCCACGACCTGCTCGCATTGCTCGATCGGCACGAAGTCGTGGCAATCTTCGGCGGGAGTGACGGGCAGCTTGCCGGACGGCAAGTCGCATTGGGCGACGTTGAACACGTAATAGACCCGCAACAAAGGGCGCTGACGAATCTCGCCGGTCTCCTCATCTTCCGTCTCCAGCCATTTCCAAAAACAGACGGGCGTGGCCTTTTCTCCCTTGTTGACCGATCCTCCCCACTGCTTAGCCTGGCGAAAGGTGAGCCAGTAGGGCGAGTCGTAACGGGAGCAGGCGAGCAGGAATACGTTGACTCCGCGGTAGGGACGGCGACTCACCGCATTCTGTGGCGGCGCCGCGTGGCTGGTCCAGGGCTTTCGCCACGGGACAACGCCATCCTCGAGCAATTGAATGATGCGGTCGGTGATGATCTGGTAGGGCTTGGCTGACATGGTAGCTCCTTGGCTAGGGTGGTGTTCTAACGAAGGGGGAGAGGCCAGGCGCCCGGCGGGAGTCAACCCCGCCGCCAACGAGCGGCGCAACGCTTGGGGTTGACTCAAGGACGCCGGCGGCGGGTATGTCGACTCCCGAGGGTGAACACGGCCCGCGGCCGGAGCGACGTCGGGAGAGCCCGCAGCGAGGGAGTACTCGCGAATCGACTCGGCGGCGATCCAGGCGAGCGCCTCCTCGCGGGACGGAAAGCGCAGCGAGTAGTCAATGGAAGCGCGAGGGTCGTTCACTACATGGACGACGCAGACAGGTGCATGCGACGACATTCTTGAGACTCCTTGTGAAGTGGCGTTGGGACGTGATGACTCACGGTGGACCCGATCCCGTAGGGGGCTCGTTTTTTGGCCCAACCGGCCGCCCCAAGAGCGAAGCGCAGCGTCCACGGGGGAGCCTTCGCGCCGAGATTGTTTTGGCACGAGGCCAAAAGAATCCGCCGTCAGGCGCCGCTTGCGGTCGGCATCGAAGCAGCAGCCGGAGGCGGCCCTTGACGCGCAGCGATCACAATCATCCAGCCGGTTGACGCCAACCGAATTCAGAGAAGCAACCACGGCGGACGGAACGCCGTGCAAGACGCAGCCGGATGCGCGTCAGGGATGGAGAGGGCTTGGTCGCCGCGACGACCGCAGTGAAGCGAAGCCCAGAACAGCCCGGCCCGGCGGGCGACGCCCATGCCACCGAAGAGCTCGTGGCGGAAACTGTCGGAAAAGAAGATCAGCAGCGCAGGCGAGAACACACATTGGTGTTGCTCGCGATCCAGTTTGGCTCCGGCAAACACGGAACGAACCGGCCTGCGCTTTTAGCCGGAGACGGGGCGCAAACTTCGGACGCCGATAATGCTTGACAACGTCATGGCAAGGGTGCTATCCGCAAAGGAACATTCACGGGAATGCGTGCTTTCGCAAATCCGTGATTACGTAAACGATCCATAGCCGGAGGGTTGGTGCACCTAGCATTCTTGAATCAGAAGGGCGGAGTCGGCAAGACCACGCTTGCAGTGAACGTTGCCGATGCCATTGCGCGACGCGGCAATCGCACGCTTTTAATCGACGCCGATCCCCAGGGCTCTGCCCTGGAGTGGGCCGCGGCCCGAGAGGCGAATCACGATGCGACCGATGTGCCGTTTCCCGTGGTCGGTCTGGCCACGGACTTCATTCACAAGGAGCTGCCCTCGCTTGCGCGGGGCTACGACTGTGTCGTCATCGACGGGCCGCCACGCGTCAACAAAGTCTCGGCGGCGGCCATCATGGCCAGCGACTTGGTCCTGATTCCCGTGCAGCCTTCTCCATACGACGTTTGGGCCACGGACGACATCATCGAACTGATCGAACAGGCACGGACCCTTCGTCCCGAGATCGATGCCCGTTTCGTCGTCAATCGCAAGATTGCCAAAACGGCGCTGGGCCAAGCGATCAACCATGCCTTGATCGACTATCCGCTTCCGGTGTTCGGCTCACAGATCTGCCAGCGGATCGCCTTCGCGGACACCGCCACCAAGGGCCAATCCGTGCTGGAGGCCGTTCCCAACGAGCCTGCCGCCGCCGAAATCCTCAACTTGACCAATGAAATCATGGAGCTGTTTGATGAGCAAGGACGTATCGTTTCCCGGCAAGCCGCCCAGCAAGCTTAACTCACGGGCCGCAGAGGCATTTGCCGAATTGCGCCTCGCTTCAGAGGAGCGCACGAAGCGCGTGACTTTCGACATTCCCGCCACGCTCCACCAGCGAGTCAAGCAAGCTTGCGTGCGTGAGGACATCTCCATGTCGCAAGTCCTGCGAGAATTCCTCGAGCGACGATTTCCCCAAGCACCCCAGTAGCTCTAAACGCACTCGGCACCAGCTGGGAGAAGTGAAGTGGCAACCATTTATCTCCTGTCCCGGCTTGAGACAGTGAACACGGAAACTCGCAATTCAGCATCTCCGTGAATCAACACTCGCGACGTTAACAAAACGTCAACTACAATCCACAGGACACGCCCTCCGCAGTCACTTCGCCGATTTCCGTTGCCCGCCGTCGCCCAGTTGCGTTGCCCATTACCGACTCAGGACTCGTCAGCCGCGTCGAACTGTAGAGGCAGGCCTCAAAATGGAATGTCATCATCCGGCTTGTTCACGTCATCTGGCAGGTCCGGTGGTATATCTTGGCAGTCTTCAAAAACGTTGTCGCACACCTTGCACACGTATCGATCGATCACTTCCCAGCGGGAAGAGGTTGAATCCCCATCATGCAGTCGACAGAGCTGCTTTGTTGAGTCATAGCATACCTGGCAGAAGGGCCCGTCCTTAGTGCCATCCGCTTTGCTTCTCCAATAGGTAACTCCGTTCCACTGGAGTTCAAGGCCAGGTTCGGAACCTGAGGCAGGAGACGCTACTTGAACTGGCAGCACCCCCAGCTTTCTGGTTGCTGTCTTCGTCAAAGTATCGTACGCAGTGACGATTGCCTGCGCCGTCCGATGCAATTCGTTGACCACACGTTCAAATCTCTCGGGCTGATCGAATTCCCATTCTTCCGGCACGGCGTTGACGCCAGCCGTCGCAGTCGGGAATGTCTCGACGGATATAGTCATTGTGAACCGCTCGATCAAGACTGCGAGTTCGCAGCGTTGGCCTTCTAGGTCGGGGTCGAGGAATTCAAACGTCGGATTGGCGCATTGGTGTTCAAAGCGGTGTAGATCATCCAACTGCGATAGGGGAAATGACCACCCCGCGAAGTTTTTGTTTCTGATAAAACTGATGCCGCCGTTCCACGGGAGTAGGTCGCAGAGTAGTTGATAAATCTCCTTGTCCGTTTCAATGACCTCTTGGCGATTTGCAATGCCGATGTTGCCGGCAACCTTAGCGCACCAATTGTCCCGATGCCGTTTGAGTTCGCGCTCCGTGTATTTGTTGCCCTTCGGATGCTTGTGATCGTAGGAGCGCATGTCGGCGTGGCAATCAAAGCATAGAGGTATCGCGTTGTCAGTCGTGTTGTCGCCGCCATCGGACTCCTCGCGGATGTGGTGGACCTCCATTTTGATGCCGCAGAACTTATGGCAAATGCAGCAGTGCCGACCGCATGCAACAAGCGCGTCTTCCTTAACAATGGGTGGAAACGGCATGTTTGGTGTCCTGCGATGGAGAGTCTTTATCCGCCGGGGGACGAACGCATTGATTGTAGCTCGCGTGCGATCTGTACCTCCAGTCAAAGCAATCACATGATGGTTGTCAACGAGATTGGTTGATTTGCGGGAAGTAACTGGGCAATGCCGTTAAGGATGGGCGAGTGATTTGACAACCCACTCTCGCATCCAGCTCCTCGAAGTCAATGCTGATGATCATCCAGCGTCCGCTCCATGTGCCGATCGAGCGATTGAAATCGGACTGGTGTAATTCGAAAATGAGGCCGGACGATGGTTTCGAGATGTGAAAACTTACCGCCGATCCGACCAGCGCGCCAAGGACACGCCCTCCTGAGCGCGCTGTGATCTCGAGAGGACGGCCTAATCGGCCCAGAGAGAGCTGGGCCACCGCCTCATCGGAGGGGTCAAAGTTCTGGCTCTAACAGGCCCGAAGCAATCAAATCGAGGGTGCGGAGCAGCTTGATTTCCTCAATTAGATCTCGGTTGTACCTGGCAATAGCAGCAAATTGGGCGTCGTTTTCACCATGCCCAGCACCTACTGCCAATGGGTCGGGCGACAGCGTCTGACTACGAATCCAGGCACAGATCACAGTTCTCCACTCTTGGTCGGTTTGGGCCTCTTCGAGGAGTCGTCGAACATTCGACCACGTAGTTGTCTTCTTATAATAGGCCAACAGCGCGTGTCGGAGATCCGAGAACCTGTCCCATGCCCGGAGCGGAACTGTCAGGAGAGCTCTGCATTCATCAACTAACAGATCTCGGCTTGCGAAGTAGAATGCGAATCGAGAGCCGCCGTGCTGTAGGACGCTTCCTCTTGGTGCGTCCGAGAATCCAAATTCCAAATTGGAGAAGGGGTAGTCAAGATTGCCGCCAACTGGCTGATCAAGTTCATCGCCGCAAACGAGCTCTGCGATGGCTGTCAGGTGAACTTGCAGCCTATCCCCCAGCATTTCAATGTACTCTTGGAGCACTCTGCTGTCTGACTTCAGGATGATGCGTTCCGATTGCCGTTCCCAAAGTGCGTTGATGAACAGCCCCGCCATCAGGAGACCGAATAGCGTTTCAATTCCCACAAGTACTCTTCCGAAGCCGCTAGGTGCGATGTCACCGTATCCCACTGTTGTGACTGTAACTAAACTGAAATAGAGTGCATCGCCAAACGTCGGGACGAACTCTGGGTCGTCAGTCTTAAGGGCATTGGGAATCAGGTAGAAAGCAGATGACGCCGCGATAACGCCGCTGACAAATACAGCAAGCAAAAAGCGGAGATCGCGATGTTGATACGATGAGAAAAGCCTCGGCATTTTTGGGACTCCAAATGTTCCGGCCTTCACAAGAAGGGGCGCTCAATATGCCGCGCAGATCTCCCGCCGCCAGTTGAACAACGTCTGCAGCGGGTTGCAAGGCAGAACAAGTGCGGTAACGGCTCGTAAGGCGTGTTCGTGGTCGCCACCACGGTCGAACCGCCCTCAGTGACGACAACGAGACACTTTGAAGCGTCTTCAAGGAAAGGTCTGCCTACAAAACGAGAATGAGGGAGGGGCTTGTCCCTCCCTCATTCGGGCCAAAGTCAGCTGACTGAGTTTCCCGGGGAAACTCGATTCGTCACGGCTGCATTGAATCGCGGCGAGGCTTCCTCAGTCAGTTGGCAACGCCACGACGAGCCAAAAACTCCGGGCCTGCCATCGATGGAAGCACGGCAAGGATGGTCACTTCGCGACCTCGAATCGTGAAGTAGAGCGTCTGCCGGCAGGAGTGGAGCACGGCGCGGCGGATGGCCGGGTCAGCCGTCCTCTGATAGGTGGTTGGAAAGTCCGACAGCAAGACTGTCACACGTTCTAATTCGTCCACAGAGCGACACGCCGCAGCTGGCGCCCCGAACGCCATCAACTCGTCGACAATGTTCTCCAAGTCGTGCGACGCGGCGGGGCTCATGGCAACGCGATACTTCACAGTTTCGCCCGCAAGCGGCGGATCACCTCGTCTGCGGGCAGAGCCTCGGCTTCACCCGCCTCGAGCATCGCGATACGCTCCCTGCAAACCACGAGATGGCTTTCCTCCTCCTCGTCTGCGGCCTGGCAGTGCTCCGCTGAGATGGCCAGCTCCACCATCGCAAGAATTTCCTCGAGGTCCCTTAAGGGGAGGGACTGGATCTTCGCCTTGATTTCTTCCTTGTCTGTCATGACCACCTCTTGGCAGAGAATGCCACGAGGTGGCGTCGAACGCAACAGAATTCGACTCCGACATCCTTTGCTCTGTGTTGTCCGGCCGCAATCATCGCGGCTGATGGCCGGCAAAGACGTCAATCTCAAGCGGGTGGGGCAAGCGAAAGGCCGAAGGCTTCCTTTGGAAAACGGCCTTGGCAGCTTGGCGAGCAAGGCGAGCTTCCCCGCCCGTTGATTGGCGTTATGGCCAATTCGGACGCGAGGGCGGATGTGACCCTTCACTGGGAGGAGGCCGTGTTGGTCACGCAATTCAGTGAGTCCGGAATTCCGGATCTCCGTGACCGCAGCAATGCGGGGGTGTGTGGCTGAGCGATTCAGCATCTGCGGGATTCCGTAAATCCGTAAATCCGGATGCACGCAAAATCCCAGGTGCGGATTTGCGGTTCGACAGGCTAGGCCGCAAGCAACGGGACATCGTACTGGAGGACGTCCGCGTCTCGAGTAACAAGCCGCAAGCGTTCTTCGCGTGCCTGGGCAACAAGCAGCCGATCAAATGGATCTCGGTGCAACAGAGGCAGAGCATTGACGGCCTCGGCGTGAGCGACCGTGACCGCGAGCTCGAGGAAGCGATTGTCCGCCAAGAGCTTGGCGACATGCGGAGGAGATCGGAGTTTGCCCAGCTGGCGTTTGATGGTGATTTCGAGAGCCGAGACGGCGCTTACGAACACTTGATTCGTTGGATCGGCAATGGCAATGCGAGCTTCGTCGGTGAGCTGAGTAGGGTCCGCCGCCCAGTGGATGAGCACACATGTGTCGAGGAGGAGGCGAGTCACTCGTCTTCCTCTGCGAGCGCCCCGTAGAACAACTCGTCGATGTCGAGTTCACTGAACTCGAAGTCGTCGCCCAGGAATTCGACTTGCCCCGCCCATTGGCCACCACGCCTTGGCGTCATATCCAGGGCCACGGGCATGAGCCTGACGAGAGGCCGGTCGGCACGGGCAATGATGACTTCATCTCCCGCAAGCGCCCTTTGCACGAGCTGCGACAAGTGGGCTTTCGCGTCGCTAATGTTGGCAATGTGCATTGGTGGCCTCCGTGTCCAGTTGCTCTCCAACAGTGCCACGTTTTTGTCACATTGTCAACTAGAATGGTCGGCGCCGGACCAACTTGGTCCACAAGTTGGTCGTGACACTTGTGACCGACGGCACGCCTTCGAGTAAACCAGGGCGATGCAGACGCTGCGGGTTGCGTGTTCCCGCAACTGTTGGATTCCGTATTTCAGCATTTGCTCAAAGGGTTTACGTGCTCGCCCGGCGCCAAGGCGATCCCTGGCGCCGGCCAACGACAGCGTCTACGCTGGCTGCTCCTCCAACGAACGTTGAAACTCTGCATCGTTGAGTTGACGGATTCGAGAGTCAACTCGATCCGCGAGCTTGCTGAGTGCTAGGGCGTCGCTCAAGGCGAAACTGCCAGTGCTCTTGTAGGAGTCGCCGTCCTTGTAGTTGCGTTCCACGGAAAAAGTGTGGAATGTGCTGCCGTCTGCCGTAACGACTCGCCAGATGGCGGCACGTAGGCGTCCGAGCTTGATTTGGTCCACGGGTTTGTTGGATGCGTTAGTGTTGGTGTCAGACATAAGTCCTCCTTGCTTGAGTTGTGCAGCCGCAACCATCGCGGCTGATGGCCTGCAAAGACGCCGATCCCAAGCGAGCAGGGCAAGCGAAAGGCCGAAGGCTTCCTTTGGAAAGCGGCCTTGGCAGCTTGGCGAGCAAAGCGAGCTTCCCTGCCCGCTGATTGGCGTAGCAGGGCGCACACGGCAGCGACTGCGGCATGCATTGACAAGGAAGGGAAACGGACGCCAACAACCTCGCTCCATGAATCGCGACTCGGACGAGATTGCGGCGGTGGGCCGGCTGCCGGACGGCAAGGATCTAGGCCAGGAAGGCAGCATGCAGCTCCCGTCAGATGCGGACGCGCTCGACTTCCTCTTGGCTGAGCTCGTCGTCGACGCGGATGTACATATTCGTCGTCTTTTGGTCGCGGTGGGCGGCAAGTTTGCGGGCATTCTCCGGAGTGCCGCCGTTCTTGACGAAGGTCGTGATGCCGGTTGCCCGGAAGCTATGGCAACAAATCTCCGTGCTAACGCCGGCCGCACGAGCTCGACGCTTAACCATCGCCCAGGCATCCTGGCGAGTGAGCCGGAACTCGGTGAGCGTTCGCGTCCGACCGAGCGTGCAGAACAGCGGCGATGACCGTCGCTCGCGAATGCCGGCGGCCTCAACGTACTCATCCAGATATTGAGCGAGCTTGTGGTGGCAAGGCATCTCGTGGTAACGCCCACCTTTCTCATGCAGGCGTAACCAGAGCGTGCGGCCGTTCTCATAGAGGTCGCCGACGTTCATTTTCAGCGTGGCTCCGACGCGAGCGAAGGCAAACACCATGACGCCGATCAAAGCACGGTCCCGCAGCCCCGAGATGCGAGTGCAGTCGATTGAGTCGAGCAACAAGCGAGCATCATCGGCACTTAGAACAGGCGTCTTACCCTTCTCCACGACGATCTTGGGGCCACGGACGGCAGCGGCCGGGTTATAGCCAACGACGCCGCCAGTCGTTAGGTAGTCGAACAACATGCGAATACCGGCGAGATGCTGCTTGACGGTGGCATCCGCCATCGGCCTTCCTGTCCGCGAGTTCACTTGCCTCATGAGCTGCTCGATGTACGCAGCGACGATGGACGGCTCAACGCGCTCAAGCTCAACGCCGTATTCGTCACACCAGGAGGCAAACCCGCACACCGCGCGGTAATACGCCTCGCGCGTGTTGGGATTGCGGATATTGGCGGTGAAGAATTCCACGAACCGCCGTCGTACGTGTGGTCCCGCCGCATCGATGATCGCGGGAACGTTGGCCGAACTGGCTATCGAGACCGGAAACGGCCTGTTTTCAGTGGCGAGAAGCTCATGCATCCACGCCTGCCAGTTGGAACGAAATCACAATGTCTTTCATAAAGGACGTTATGAGGGACATTCATTTCAATGTCAAGCGAGACCATCCACAAGGTGATCGAAGGTGTATTCAGTCAGGTCGACGATGCCTGATGGAAGATGGCCAGCCTGCGCAAGCTGCGGCTGTTGGTCGAAGATTCTCCGAAGAATCACAATCTGATTCTGATCGGCCAGCCCGAACTGCTCACCAGCTTCAACTTGTCGGTCAACCAGGACTTGAAGAGCCGCGTGACTTATTCGGTGATCACCAAGCGGCTTCATCCCGACAGCATGCGCGACTTCATTCATCGCGAGTTGGACCGGCTGGGGCTGGTTCATAACACGTTCAGCGAGGCGGCCCGGGAGCTGATCATTCGCGCGGCTGACGGCGTCCTCCGCCGCTGTCGCAATCTCTGCCTGGCCACGATGCTCGAGGCCGTTCGCGCGTCGGCGGGAAGGACGATGGACATCGACCTGGTGAACCGCGTCCTCATTCAACCGCACTGGCAGAAGGAATTCGATCTGACCGACTTCTGACATC
>JAGQPF010000063.1 GCA_020426845.1 Planctomycetales bacterium | reverse complement strand
GGACACTCATCGTCGTTGCGTACTCACATACGTTGCGAGAATTGGTGGAGTTCCCATATCGCACCCGGGACAGCGCCGGCAGCGCTGCCCAGGGCGCGATGCGGGAGCGTTCCTTGAAGGCTGAAGGCCTTCTTCATCGTAGCCTGGGGCGAGCGCAGCGCTGCCCCGGGACTTGTTTTCGCAATCCATCCGAAGGCTGAAGGCCTTCCTCATCCGTTGCACCGCGCCTGGGTGTGTTGGGACGCTCACGGTGCGTCTCTTGGAGCGTCGCGCTCCCGCCGAATCATCCAAATCACGCGCAACAACCGCAAACCAACTTCAATTCCCCGGAGGCCTCGCGGCGTGATCAAAAGCCTACGGCTCTTCGGTATCGCGCTGTGGCCGCATGGCAAGCCGCACTGTTGCCAATCGAGTGGCTTTGTCCTGGGCTGGCAGCTCCGCGGCGTCAGCCAACAATGCCGTGGTGATCGGGTCCGATTGGGGCGATAGATAAATCACCTTGGCGACGTTTTGACCTTGGAGTACTCTCGCGATATCTGTGGGGCCAATTCGCAAGGGGATCGCCATGTTGTCGACATACGCGCGCGATGCCGAGTTTGGATGTGCGACCTCGATCGTGAGTGACAGTTCGGCGCCCTCGGCCCCGGGGATCTTGCCGAGCTTCGCCTGCCAGGCCTCGCCGAACGGCACGGAAACTCGCGTCGGGATCAACAGCTCCGCACCGGCGTTGCTACCGATCGTTGCCGTTTGAGGATGCAATAACTGAATCTCGGCCGTCGAGCTTTCGGTCCTGGGGTGGAGGGAGTCCGCAACGACGTCGGCTCCGCCGCCATGCGGCATCATGTCGAGACGATTGCCGAGATGGACAATGGCGGCGCGGCTACCTTCGGCGATCGCTACCATCTTGGTGACCAAACTTCCTGCCAACGCCAGTTCGACATCTTCGGCGGTGATTCGTACTTCAGTGTCGAGCTGTCTCGCTTGTTCAGCGTCCGTGCCCGGTGGCAGCAGTTGAAGGGCCAGCGAGAGTTCCGCACCGGCGAAACCGGGAATGTCGCTCAGCACGCCGCGCCAGATTTGCCCCGGCGTGACATCGACTCGAGCCGGAACGGTCAGCGCCGTAGCCTCACGGGCTTCAAGCGGGGAGAGCGACGCCGTCATGGGCGTCGCGATCCGTAGCGACGCGGTCGAGCCCACCGATCGGACGGGCAAGCGGCAGCGTAGCGACGCGGCTTGGATGGTCGCATCCGCCGCGTTCTCCACCGTGACCTCAATCACACCGGTTTGCAGCGGATGACGTGGTTGCAACGTGGCCACGAGACAATGCCCTGGCTGAGCGACTTGAAAACCGCCATGGTCGATCGTTTGCCCGGACGAGTCGTCTGACGAGAAGTAGCGAATAGTGAGCCGAGGAAGCGGCAGGCGTTCATCGGGCAGGGCGTCGAAGTCGAGATAGCTGATGTCTCCGGTTGCCGAAGTCGTTCCCAATGCCACGGCGAGTGACATGGGCTGGTCAGTTTCCGGACGAGCCGCGGCACCCTGTCGCGCGGCAGGCTGCCCAGTCAAGAACTCCGTTTTCGGCTCCAGCAGAAAGTACTGCAGTGGTCCGTCAAAATGCAGGATCGGCGCAAGTTCCGGTGTCGTTGCGGAGGCGATAATTGTCGCCTGTTGTCGGCCGCGATCGGCGATCGGCAGGCGAATCCACAGCGCTCGTTCCGCATCGGTTTGCCAACTAATTCGCATCGGGAGATAGGAACGCAGGCGAGCGGCGCCGTCCAGATTGGCGGGGATGACGAAGCCGCGCGACGACACATCCGGAACCAGAAAGCCTTCCTCCTCCTTTTCCAAAAAGCATTCACTCGGCTCGGAGAGGTCTCCATTTCCGTTCAGGTCGACGTACAGCCGCTCCTGGTCGCGAATCAACCATGCGGACTGGTCCGCGTCCGCTCCAAAGACGAGCAGGCAATAGCGGGCGTCGGTGGACAGTTCGTTGGGGCGTTTGAGCAAGGAGCTGCGGGACGATTTCACGGGCGCGTTGGCGGACTGGTGTGATCCGCCGAGCGATTTTTCCGGAGTCGCCGTGGCGGAGAGATGCCATGCGTGGTGCATATCCGTTTGATGGCACTTGCTGCAGCGTTGAGTGTCCCCGAGGTTGGAGTGAGCTTTGTGGGGCGATTTCGTCCAGGCAAACTCCCTGAGCCGCGCGGTGGCCGCGTCCGTGGAGGCGGTCGCGTCGAGCGCGACGGCGCCGCGCAGCCTGAGCGATCGGGCAACGGTTGGGTCGAGTCGAAGGGTGATTGCGCCGAACTGCTGATCACCGGACCGCCACTCGCCGTTGAAGCGACGCTGCAGCCGCGACCAGCGCAGTTGCAGCGTTCCCTCTCGGCCCTCGGCGTCGACAAACTTGCCCGAGTACCAGTCGTTGGACTCGGCCGCGGGCCGTAGCGAGATGGATGGCCATAGTTCTCCGGACCAGAGGCCCTCGATGTTCGGAGCGACGTTCGCCTGCAGCATAAAGAACACGGCTGCCGAAAGTCCAAGTGACAAGATGACCAACGCTCCGATGCGGAAAACACGCTTATGACTCCTAGCCGGAGTCGTTCGAGTCGGCCGAGTTCGCGCTGGCGCCTTTCTCAAACACTCGGGCAGTTCAATCTGAGTCGGCTGTTGCAGGTGGGCCAAGCACGACTCGAGCAGCTCCGCCACCTCGGCGGCGCTTTGATACCGTTCGGCCGGGTTCTTCGCCATCAGCCGATTGACGATTTCGCACATCCAATCGGGGATCTCTGCGTTGATCTGTTGGATGGGACGAGGGTCGGTGTCGGTAATGCGGCGCAGGATGCCATAGGAGGATTCGGCGCGGAAGGCTGGCCGGCCTGTGCAAGCCGTGTAGAGAACGCTGCCCAAGCTGAACAAGTCGGTGCGTTGATCGACAGGCTCGCCGCGAGCTTGTTCGGGGGACATATAGAGCGGCGTTCCCGCGATCGATCCCGAATGTGTCAAGCTTGCGTCATCGGCGGCGCGAGCCAACCCAAAGTCCATCAACTGCACTCGTTCGACATGAGAGTCGAGGAAGATGTTGGCGGGCTTGACGTCGCGATGGACAATGCCTTGTGCGTGAGCGGCGGCGAGTCCGCGGGCCGTCTGCAAGCCGATTCGCAGAATCTCGCGGAGCTCCAGCGAGCCATCACGTTCGATTCGTTTTTGTAGCGAGACGCCTCGAGAGTAGGTCATGACCAAATAGGGGATTCCCTGCCACTGGTCGACGCAGTGGACCGCCATCACGTGGTCGTCAACGACCGCAGCGATGGCTTGCCCTTCTCGCTCGAAGCGTTTGCGGGCCGCTGCCGAAGCGGCCAGATGCGGCAGCATGATTTTGATCGCCACGAACCGATTGAGCGAACGGTCGAGCGCTTTGAAGACCGCCCCCATCCCGCCTTGTCCCAACAGTCCGACGACTTCGTAGCTGCCGATCCGCCCCAGCATCTCCGGGTCGTCCGATGGCCCAAGCAGGTTGAGCAATGAGTCGGCAATGACACTCTTGGCGTCCGCGCAGTCGCCTTGGTGCTCAGGCAACGGGCCGGCACACTGTGGATCGAAGTTCGACAGCGAGAGCCGCAACTGTTTCCACCACGGTTCGGGGCCGATGGCCTGCTCAACGGCCGTTCGGCAATCGGCGCAGTCGGCCAGGTGTTCTTCGATGTCACAGCGTCGCTCGGGCGGCAGCTCGTCGGACAGCAGCGCCTCGATGTCGAATGGTGACAGGCAGTAGGATGAAACGGTCATGCAATCTCGCTCCCTATTTCCGGCGCTTCCTCAACCTTGCGTTTCAGCTGTTGAGTGACACGGTAGCGCGCCATGTAAACGGCCCCGCGGCTCCGTCCAAATTCCTTCGCGACCTCCGAAACGTCGCGTCCTTCGATCGTGGTCATCCAGAACATGGCCCAGACGGAATCGCTAAACTCGTGACGGATTTGAGCGGCCGCCCATCGCAGCGTCTGAGCCTGGCCGAGTCGAACCAGTTCTCGGGTCGTTTGCTCGCTGCGACTGGGAACGGCGGCAAGCAGGTCTCCCGCGCTCGATCCGCCCGTGGCCTGGTCCTTAGCCGACCTGGTGACCGCGTTGACGATGGCATTGCGGGCAATGGATGTTAGCCACACGCGAAACGGCGGCAGATTCGGACCGGGTTGCCAGCGATCAATCGCCCCGGCGACAGCGAGAAACACCTGCTGGGCCAAATCTTCGGCATCGGCATGTTGCAGTCCGCGCCCACGCGCCATCCGGTAGACCACCGGCTCGTAAATCTCGAGAAACATGGACCAAGCAGCCGCATTCGCGGGATCTCTGACCCGCAAAATCAAGCTCTGGTTAGTTTCCGGCCAGCGTTCCATGTTTTTGTCCTCTACGGGGGACACACACCTGGCCGCAGGATCTTTCAAAAAAGTTTTCGAAGGCCGAAGGCCTTCCCTATCGTAACCGCAGCGAGCGCAGCGCTTGCCCCATGGGTGGCGCCGTGACGGCGCTGCCCCAGGTGACGACGTTGCCCCGGGTGACGGCGCTGCCCCGGGTGACGGCGCTGCCCCGGGGGCGATGCGGGAGCTCTCCTTGAAGGCTGAAGGCCTTCCTCATCCGTTGCGCACGCCTGGGTGTGTTGGGACGCTCATCGTCGGTGCGTCTCTCACATACGTTTGCGACACATGGTGGAGATCCCATATCGCACCTGGGACAGCGCCGCAGCGCCTCAACCCGGGTGCGGTGCTACGCTGGACGATGAGGAAGGCCTTCAGCCTTCGGATGGATTGCGCGAACGAATACCCGGGGCAGCGCTGCGCTCGCCCCGGGCTACGATGAGGAAGGCCTTCAGCCTTCGGATGGATTGCGCGAACCAATACCCGGGGCAGCGCTGCGCTCGCCCCGGGCTACGATGAGGAAGGCCTTCAGCCTTCGGATGGAATGCGCGAACCAAT
>JAGQPF010000777.1 GCA_020426845.1 Planctomycetales bacterium | reverse complement strand
TGCCCAGTGTTGAAGTACCGCATTGCTCGGCCAAGGTTTACTTGCTGTTGGGTCCTAGTGCGACCTTTTTCTGCGGATTGATCGCCACGCGAAACAGCTCGAGCGCGGCAGCGGCGCGTTGGGCAATCACCTGGGCGGTGAGCGTCGCGCCAGCGATGCCTGCGACCTTGCTCGAGGCGTGGGCCGGCCGTTGATAGAACTGGCTCAGCCAACGCTGCGGTGGGCGATATTCCAGTGGCTCGTGAAATGCCAGCACGTGGATCGCGCGGATTTGCCCGGTCGGCGTGAGGACGTACATCATCGTCGCCGGCAGCGTGCGGATGATCACCGTGTCGATCAGCGCGTAGCCGGTAATCGCGCCGTCTTTTTCACCGACATAGACCCGCAGCAGCTTTGATTGGGGAGCGCGGCCGCTGTGCGCCTTGATCTCGGCAGCTTGCTCGTCGGACAAAAAGATATCCCGGGGCACAACCGTTTTTGCTGCCGGTAGCGCAACTTTCAGCGCGCCTTGTTTGGAGAAGAAGATCTTGGCCTCGGCACGATCGGGGAAAACGACCAGGACGAGCGGAAAGATCAGCAGCGCTCGTGCGAGTTTGGTGATGGTCGCGAGGTAAGTCATCGAATCATCCGCACCCTTAATAGACGAAGCCCGCGCCCCAGTACAGTGAATCGGCGAGCTGGGAGCCCTTTTGATTGCTGTTGCGCCGATAGTTGAACTTGAGCACGACCTGGCGATGGGGCTTGAAGGTCAAGCCCGCCTCGAAAACCGTAACATCTCTGGCTGTGTCGGCGCTACGACCGGCGAGCGTCGTGGGAACCTTGGCCTGGCTATCATAATTTTCGAAGCGAATATACGGAGCTAGGTAAAGCGGCTTGTTACAGAGCAGCGGCCAGATGTCGTAGGCCGCCTCGACGTAGAAGCCGTACATCCGCGAAGCCAGCAGGCTGGTCTCGGGCTTGCTCGGGTCGCTGCTATCGGGAAACAGCGCCGAGGTCAGTTTGCGGGCGTTGCTCAGGTGGGCGTAGGCGCCCAGCGAGCGAAATTCGATGCCCTTGTAGCGCAGTTGTAGGTGACCTTCGATCAGCAGCGTGTTGACGCTCAGGTCTTCGGTCGGGCTGTCGGGATTTTTGATCAGCGAGTGGTCGGCGCCACCATAGAAGATCGATGCGCCGATCTGCAGGTTGTCGCGGTATGCGTAGTCGAGGCGGAGTACGCCAGCGACCGACTCGGTGATCGCGCGGCCGCCATGTTGCCGACCATCGCGCCAACCCGAGGGTGAAAATTTCTCGGCGTTGAGTCCGTTGACCAGGTAGAGCTTATAGTTCAGTCCGTCGGCAAGCTCGCCGTGTAGGCCGACGCCGAGCTCGCGCCAGGTCGAGGGAATGATCACTGTCTCGACTTGTGGCCGCAGGTTGCCGTGGAAAAATGGTGGCTCGTGGATCTCGTTGACGAAGCCGATCGGCATCAACAGCAGACCGCCGCGCAAATTGATCTGCCGGTTGAACAGATATTCCAGATAGGCGAACTCGACGGCGACCTCGCCGCTCTTGCCGGCGTAGTTTTCGTCGCCGGTAGTGGCGTGCTCGAATTCGACTTCGGCGTTGAATAGCAGCCTATCGGTGAATTTGTAGCCGACGTACTGGATGTAGCGGAAGAGGTCGCCAAAGTTGTAATCCTTGCCGGCGACCTTGTCGGCGACCTTGGCGTCGAAGAAGAACTCGCCATAGCCGCCCAGTGAAATCCCGGTCTTGGCGCCGTAGATCTTCGAGGCTGCTGGCCCCATGCCGAACTTGCTCTTGAGCACGTCGGACTCGGGGACGACCAGGCTTTCGCGCAGCCGCGCGACCTCGTC
>JAGQPF010000581.1 GCA_020426845.1 Planctomycetales bacterium | reverse complement strand
AGTTGGAGTCGCCCGTCGGATACTCGGGGCTGTAGTTCGGCGATTCCTGAGTGATCGCAATGTCATGCGGATGGCCTTCCCTGACACTCGCAGCAGACACTTGAATGAACTGGGCGTCCTGCCTCAGCTCACGAATGGTACGCGTGCCGCAGTAGCCCATTCCGGCTCGCAGCCCGCCAATCAGCTGATAGATGAAATCTTCCAGCGGTCCCTTGAAGGGCACTCGCCCCTCGACTCCCTCGGGCACTAGCTTGTCCGGCCCCGAGGTGGATTGCCGATACCGCTCGCTCGAGCCCTTGACCATGGCGCCCATCGAGCCCATGCCCCGGTACTCTTTGAACGTGCGGCCCTGATACAAAATGGTCTTGCCCGGGCTTTCGGCGAGCCCGGCCAACAACCCGCCGATCATCACGCAATGAGCCCCGGCAGCCAACGCCTTGACCACATCGCCCGAGAAGCGAATGCCGCCGTCGGCAATGATCGGCGTGTCGGACGCCTTCGCCGCCGCAGCCGCCGCTTGAATCGCGGAGACCTGTGGCACACCGACACCCGAAATCACTCGAGTGGTGCAAATCGAGCCCGGCCCGATGCCCACCTTGACCGCATCGGCGCCCGCCGCAATCAGGTCGCGACAGCCCTCGGCGGTGGCGACATTCCCGGCTACGACGTCGATGTCCCATTTTGCCTTAATTTCCTTGACCGTCTGGATCACGTTGGCCGAATGCCCGTGGGCGCTGTCGACCACCAACACATCGACTCCTTTGCGGATCAGGCTGTCGGCCCGGTCCAAGTCGTGGACGCCAACTGCGGCGCCCACTCGCAATCTCCCTTGCCCATCTTTGCAGGCTTGCGGAAACCGCTTCATCATGTCGATGTCTTTGATCGTTATAAGTCCCGTCAGTTTGTATTTTTCGTCAACCAGTAAAAGTTTCTCCACTTTTTTATCCGTTAAAATCCGCTCAGCTTCCTCAAGCGTTACGGTCCCCGTTGCAGTCACCAGATTCTCATGCGTCATCACCTCCGAGATCTTCACATCGGAGTTCTCGAGAAAACGGAGATCGCGTCGAGTGAGGATGCCCACGAGCGTCTTGTCCGCCTGCGTGATCGGGACGCCGGAGACGTTGTGCTGCCTCATCATGTCGCGGGCCACCGAAACCGCCACGTCGGGGCTGAGCGTAATCGGGTCGACAATGATGCCGTTGGCGCTGCGTTTGACCTTGTTGACTTCCTCGGTTTGCTGGTCGATCGACAGGTTTTTGTGGATCACTCCGAGGCCGCCTGCCTTGGCCAGCGCGATGGCCATCGCGCTTTCGGTCACCGTGTCCATCGGGGAGCTGAGCACGGGGATATTCATCTCGATATTGCGAGTCAGCCGCGTCGAGACTTGGACATCGGCGGGGACAAAGTCGCTGTAACGAGGCACCAGCAGCACGTCGTCAAACGTTATCGCCATTCGCAAGTCTTCCATGTCGCTCCCAATTCTGCTGAAGGGCCGCAGGAGGGGCTGATTGGATGGACCGTGCTGTCCGGCGCCGGTTGAAACCCCTCGCTGGCAATCGAAGCAGGTTCGTCGTGCCCCAAAATGCTGGGCCGATTGCCGGAGCAGGTGTTTTTCAACGGGCTTCCAGTTGCACCCGAGTCTCACCCAAATTCGAGCCGACGCGTCGCCAAGCCACTCGAAACATGCTTCCGGGGCCCGTCGCGACGCGATGAATCCCGCATTATGCCGCTTTGCCGACAGCTTGACAACGAGCCCCAAGCCTAAGGAGCGCCGAAGTCGACGAGCTCCATCACGATCCGCTCCTGCAGATTCCCCTCGAGATCGGTGACCTTGGTCCAGCCCTGAATCAGGCCTCCCGGCACCTGGGGGCAGTGGTGCTCCCACGCGTGGATGATGCTGTCCGTGCGTCGGGTGAGTGTGTAGGTGATGTACATGGTCCGCTGCTCACCCAGCACGTTGTGCATAAGATTTCTGGCCACCACATTGGAGGTGGAGCGAGCCGCGACGGCGTTTTCACGCGGGTTGGTGACCACCGACTCCTGTCGCAGAACCATGTCACCGTCGAGAAAGAGTTTCGTGGTCCGCAGTTGCGTCTCGGAGTTGGCCTCGACGACGACGACTCGGCAGGCAACCTCGCCGCCCTCCACCTCGACCTTGACGGTGTCTTCAAGCACCTGAACGGTGGGCTGCAAGTCCACGGGCGTGCCGTAATAGGTCAGGGCAACCTGTTTGCTGCGCGGGGCGAGATCCTCCCCGGCGAGACTCACCTGCGACATCAGATCGAGCGTAAAGCTCTTTTCCTCGGCCTGCTTCAGCTGCGTCTTGGTTTCCTCGAGTGAGGACACGGAGATGGCGCCCTCCCGATTGTAGGTCTCCTTGCGAATCCGCATGCGTTTCCAGGCGCCCGGGTTGAAACGGACCCAGGGATTGCGGCGGCGCGCAGCGGTCGGCTCGTCGGCACATGCCGGGAGGGCGACAGACAGGGCGAGCAGGGCCAGCAGAATGCGTGGGGACATGAGGCAAGGCGGGAAAGAGTTGGCGGTAATGTCTTTCACCATACGCTCCGGCGCTCAGATGCGGTGCGCTGAATGGCGTTGGCGCGGCGTTTGCCCGCCATTGGGAAGCCGGTTGTGCCGATTGCAGCGGGCAATCTGCCCCCGCAGTGGGTGTTGGTGTCGTCTCACTGTGGGAGGGAGCAGACGGACTGAATGCCGTTGTATGACGGACTTCCAGTCCGTCGTTGCGACCAGAAGGCTCTCGACGGACTGGAAGTCCGTCGTACCTGCATTATGGACTGGAAGTCCGTCGTACCTGCATTATGGACTGGAAGTCCGTCGTACCTGCATTATGGACTGGAAGTCCGTCGTACCTGCATTATGGACTGGAAGTCCGTCGTACGCATTATGAAACGGCGCCGCCCACGCACTGGACACCGTGCTCCCTAAACTAAACACTGACAGTTGATGACCTGTGGCGCCAGGGCCCTGTCCCGCTCCCCTGCCGCGGTCAAAACCGGGCGGGCCCAGCCGCTCCGCCGTCCCGTTTAGGAAGGATCGTTATGTCCAGTGTCTTTCGCAACTTGCCGTCTCTTTCCGAATTGCTGGAAAGCCCCCCGTTGAAGCGGATGCTGGACAGCGCCAGCCACAATGCCGTCGTCACGGGAGTTCAGAATTTCCTGGATCAGGTGCGAGGCGAGATCCGCGCCGCCGCCGAGCACGCTCCAAATGTCTCGGATTTGGCGGAGCGAATCGCACAGTGGATCGCCAGCGGTCAGAGCCACGGCACGGGGCCGATGGTCAACGCCACCGGGGTGCTGCTGGCGTGGGAGCTCGGCGGGGTGCCCCTGGCGCCGTTGGCCATTGATCGCATGGCGATGGTGGCCGCTGGCTATTGTGGCCTGACCACGTCCGTGGGATCGGCGCGCCTTCCTAGCCTGGCTGCCGCCGAGGCTGCACTGGCGCGACTCGTGGGCGCCGAGGCGGCCATGGCTGTGTCCGGGGAGGCGGCCGCGCTGATGTTGGCATTGAGCGTGGCGACGGGCCGCGAGGCGCTTGTGGCGCGCAGCGATGTCGCTGATGTGGGACGGACTCCGTTGACCACGATCTGTCAGCAGTCCGGAGTTCGGCTCAGGGAAGTCGGGGCCACGCACCGGACGACGCCGGAGGACTTTCGGGATGCGTTCCACGCCGACTCGGCCGCAGTGCTGCGCGTCGTCTCCAACCGCTTTCAAATCTCCGGTGACTTCGCGGAGCCAAGCCTTGAGGACTTAATCGCCACGGCGCACCGCAGGAATCTTCCCTGCATCGTTTCGCTCGAGTCGGGAGCGCTGGTTGACTACAGCCAGTATGGCTTGCGGCAGCTGGCGGTGCCGCAGGCCATCGCCGCTGGCGCCGATCTTGTCGTGTTCGCCGGAGATCAGTTGATGGGAGGGCCGCGCGCGGGCTTGATTGTCGGCCGCCGCACGCTGATTCAACAACTTCGGCATCGTCCGCTGGCCGGACTGCTGGGAGTCTCCAAGTGCACGCTCGCTGCGTTGGAGGCCACGTTGGACCTCTACGCCGAGCCGAAACGATTGGAAGAGACGCTGCCGATCGTTCAGCTGTTGTCCACATCCCTGGAAAATCTGCGTCAGCGCGCGGAGCGGCTTGCGCCGCAAATTCGCGCCATGGAGAACGTGGCCGACGCCGTTGTCGAGGAGGCCAACGCGTGTCTGGTCGTCGACGTCTCCGGGCAACAAGTGCCAAGCTGCCGGATTTGTGTCACCCCGCGGCACGGCGATGCGCAGCGAATGGCCGAACAGTTGCGACATGGCTCGCCGTCGGTCGCGGCCATCGCCGGGGCCAATCGCGTGGAGCTCGACCTTCGCGCCGTGGCGCCGGCCGAGGATGAGCGACTGGTGGAGGCGTTTCGCAACCTGAGCAACAACTAGGGCTGGGATGCCGACGATTGCAGACTACTCACGCGGTAGCTTGAGGAACTCCGTCACGTTGTCGGAGGTCTGCGGCGCCGGGGCTTCGCGGCGGAAGAACGAGCCACGGCCCTTGTCGGTTGAGGCCGTGCGAGCAAACGTGGGCGGCCGGGACTCGGCGTCCGCGTCCCCGCGGCGGAATGGCCGTGTGACGGTGTTCTTGGCGCTGCTGAAGAAGGTGCGGGCGCCGTTGCCAATCCGTTGAAACGGATTGAACCGCGGGCCGCTGTCCGGCTCGCTCGCAGCTCGGTCCGAGTTGGCCGCTCGCGAAAAGCTCGGCAGGCTGGGGCGCGGGACGCGCGGTCCCCGTCCCTGGCTCTCGGCCGCGGCCGATGGCTCCGGCATCGCTTCCGTCGAGCGGCGGAATGGGTTCAGATTGGGAAGCCGCCAGCCTCCGCCGGCTTCGGTCGATGCTTCCTGTCCAACGGCAGCCGCGCTGCAAGCCAGAGCTGCCACCATCGCAACTGCCAGTGATGCGATTCGCATGATTTTCTCCCGTCGTTCCTTGACTGCTTGGGCTCGGCCTCCAACACGTTGCGCCGGGGCCGTTTTCGCGGGCGAATGGGACCATCTCCTGCCGGTCCTTCCTCGCGCCGGGGCGGGAGTGTCTCAAAACCCGCTCGTCGGGTCCAGGGCGTTTTTGCGGAAGGCGGCCAACGATTGACGGCCAGTCTTGCTGTTCCATTGAGCCCCGGGGAATCCTCCGCCGCGTTGCCGGAGGCGATGGCGAAATCGGACGAAAAATGTGCCTCGAACAATTGGGACAATTGCCGTATGCTCGCCGCAAGGGATGGGACAAAGCCCCAGCGAGGACTCCAACAGCAATGGCAGTGACGTTTGGCCGGCGAGGTGGGGCTGCGCAGCGCCCGGGCTACGTAAACAGGGCTTCGATTGAATGAGTGACGTGGCGAGATCAGAGATGACACATCGGATCGGATTTGTGGGCGCCGGCCAGATGGCTCAGGCCCTGGCGAACGGGCTGTTGCGAGCCCAGCGGGTAACGCCCGAATGTCTATTCGGCTGCGATCCTTCGCCACACGCGCGCGCGGCCTTCGAAGCGCTGGCGCCCGGCGTCACGACACTGGAGTCTCACCAAGCGTTGGCCGAGCAGTCCGACGTCATCGTCCTCGCCGTCAAGCCTCAATATTTGTTTGAGGCGGCCGAGTCGCTGCGGCCATTCGTGCGCGACCAGCTTGTGGTGTCCATTGTGGCGGGCGCCTCGCTATCGGACTTGGCCAAATTGTTGGAGACCGAGCGGCTGGTGCGCGTGATGCCCAACACGCCGGCGCTGGTTGGCGCCGGCGCCGCAGGATTTTCGCTCGGCGCGGGAGCGACCGAGGTTGACGGGCAACTCGTTCAACAATGGCTTGAGGCAATCGGCATCGCCTTCTGTGTGCCGGAGCCGCAGCTCAACGCGGTGACCGGGCTTTCGGGATCGGGGCCAGCCTATGTGTTCGTGATGTTGGAGGCGCTCGCCGACGGCGGAGTGCGGATGGGTCTGCCGCGGGCCGTGGCGCAACAGCTCGCCGCCCAGACGCTGATGGGAGCGGCTCGACTGCAACTGGAAACGGGGGAACATCCGGCGGTGCTCAAAGACCGAGTGGCCAGTCCGGGGGGAACCACCATTGCAGGATTGCATGTTCTGGAGGACCATGGCGTGCGTGGCGCCTTGATTTCGGCGGTTGAAGCCGCGACTCGGCGAGCCGAGGAGCTCGGTGACGAGTAGAGGACATTTCAAAACCTTCCCTGGCGCAATCGAAGGCAGTTTTTCTGCTGGTTTTATCAACCCGATTGCCGATCGGGAAGTTTTTGAAATGCGTTGTAGTCATTCGACGACTTGAAACTACCAGCCGGTCGGGCATCCATCGCAGGCGAGCCTTGTCAGGCCCGGCGGGGCGGTCCTGGGATGGACTGCGGCGACCTGTCGCAAGGGAGTCCGACCAGTCGCCGCCTCGAAACTTTGCGGCAGCCCCAATGTCCTTCCATAATTTCCCACCTTGCAGTCTGTTCAAAAACACCTGATCCGGCAATCGACGAAGCGTTGTTCCGCAGAGTAAGGATGGTTTCGATTGCCAGTTGGGGCTTTTTCAACTGATAGCCCGGGCGGCGACGCCTCTGGGCACGCGTTCCCTTCGATGATTTTGTGATGCTTATGGCCAACGGATTTTGTTTGATTGACGACAAGCACGTGCCGCTCTACCGAGTGATCTGGATTTCCGACACGCCGCATTTTTGCGGCGCCGATGAATGCACGGTGGAGGGCCGTTACGAAGTGCGGCTTGAGCAGGGAGAGTCGGTCTTCGGCACTCGGCAGGAGCGAGATGACATGCTCAAGGCACTCGAAGTTTGGCAAAATGGCGATCCCGACCACGGCGAGCCTTGGGAGTGAACCTCATGTCTCTCTTCGAGAACAACGAGTATCGTTGGCGCGAGACCTGTTTCGTGATGGTCGATTCGCAGACGCGACCTTCGCTGAGGCAGGTTTGTGAGCAGCTTGGCGTGACCTTCGACCTCGGGCAGTCCACGGCCAACGAACAAGGGCAGCTCGAGACGCTGACGATCTTCTCGCCCAATGACTTCTCGGCCATGGACATCTGTTTCGTGGGCGGGGACGAGGTCGAGGAGCAGATGGACGAGCTGCTGAGCGACCTGCGCCGCGGACTGGCCGAGCCAGCGGAGCTCGAGCGGCTGGATGCGGTGGCGCGATGTGATGCGCGGCTGGACGTGTTGCACTTCGAGCGGGTCATGGAGCCGCTCGAGGAGGACGAATTCCTCGATCCAGGCAGCCTCCTGTTGGTGCTCAAGCAGCTCGCGGAGCTCTGCGACGGCGTCGGCGTTGATCCTCAGTCAGGCACAATCCTTTAACAACCTCCTGGCTGGCTGGCACAACCTCCTGGCCGGCCTCCCTGCCGGGCTTTCATCTCTTGGAGCATGCCACATGTTGGCGAAAGACATCAAACCGGGCACGGTGGTCAACTATCAAGCCGCCCCCGTGCTCATCGAGTCGGTCAGCGTTCAGAGCCCGTCCGCT
>JAGQPF010000008.1 GCA_020426845.1 Planctomycetales bacterium | reverse complement strand
GCGTCTGGCGAATGGTCTCGTGGCTGATCGTGTCCACGATTCCAAGTTCTACAACGTGTCCCGCCAAGAGGCGGAGCGACCAATTCGCGAACCCCTTGGGAGGCTTGCCTAGCCGCAGCGCGATCACCTTGGCTTCCTGCTTGCCGTCGAGGACCTTCTCTCGAGGAGCCGTTGAGCGAGGCTTCCCATGAAGGACTGTCTCGAACCCTTCCGTCACTAAGCGTTTGCGAAGATTCTCGACCGTCTGCACCCGACATGAAAGCGTCTCTGCGATCCGCGCGTCGGTCCAGCCCGGCCCGTCGGCGTCGGCCTTGAGCAGAATCTGCGCCCGCCGCACCTTCTGCGAAGAGCCCTTCAGCTTCTTCACGACCTCCTTTAATTCTTCCCGTTCTTCATCTGACAGCCGAACGATATACTTCTTGCTCATCGAATCCTCCGTGACTCGCGGGTCAAACCTGCCCACAAGGTCTCGGATTCTTCGAACCAAAGGAACCCCAATTCCTAAGGCTGACAAAGCACTAGTGATTCCGTTTGCGATTCTGTATCTGGTGGACCTGCTTGTCGCAACCGGATTCATGCCCGAGACAATCGAATTAGCCTTCTGGGCCGGCGTCTGCATTTGTCTCCCCTTGTTCATGCTTAGCCTTTTCGCAATGACCGGCGCTATTCTTTGTCGCCGTTCTACATTGAAGGGAAAGGTTGGATGGTCCATGCTCAACGCGCTCGTTGTCCTGCTTGCCGTCGAATCATGGTTTGATTCCTTGGTGTTTCGCTTGTTTACCTTCAACTGATTGCCGGGCGGCAAGATGAGACCAGCGCTCGAGTCCCTCGACTCGCGGGCGGCCTCCATGATCCGGGGTAGCGGCAGCAAAGAGAGCGCGACACATGCGCTATTGTGCCGCTTTCGATTCTGTCCGAACTGCTACCATTCGCCTTCGGGGTTTGATCCCTGTGAGCCAGCCTGCGCACTCACATCCCAAAATTCCAGGCCATGAAATCACCCGCAACTCACCGTTACTTCCGCTTTGGCCTCCGCACGTTCTTGACCGTCATTACGGTGGCGGCAGTATCGCTGGGTTGTTTGATGTATCACGTGCATCAACAGAAGGCGACCGTGCGATGGGTACAGGAGAACATGGGTGGCGTTGAGTACGCCATCGCGATTAAACCTTCGAGACTGGCTTGGCTTCGCTCGTTAGTTGGAGTCGACAGAGTTGCCGAGGTAAGTTCCGTCGGTCTAGATGGCACGCATGTCTCGGACGTCTCTCCGCTGGCGAACCTCAAGTCACTCGAATCACTGTTTCTGAACGGCACGCAAGTCTCGGACATTTCTGCGCTGGCGAACCTCGATTCCCTTAAGACGTTGCAGTTGAGGGACACGCAGGTCTCTGACCTCACTCCGTTGGCGAAACTCAAGTCTCTCAAGAGGCTGACGTTGAGCGGCACGCAGGTCTCAGACGTCACTCCGTTGGCGAAACTCAAGTCGCTCGAAATACTGGTTTTGGTCAACACACCCGTTTCGGATCTCTCTCCGCTGGCGAACGTGAAGTCGCTCGAAGTATTGGCGTTATCGATTGAGCAGACAGAGGAATTGTCGTGTTCAATCAAAGAGTTAAAAGTAGCCATCCCTAACGTAACAGTCACTCACTAATTTTTCTGCCCTTGAATCCCGTGTCGCATCACTTGCGTTGTCGGAATCCTCAATTTGCCTCTACCCTCATATGAGCACCAGGCTGCTGTCAGTGCAGCTCAACTATGCACCGGTCTCACTGTGCACGAAAACGACATGCTACCATTAGACTTCGGGTGTCACCGACGTTGCTCTCGTTGATACCAGCGTCCAGGGTTCGTGCTCACGGATTGTTTCACATCGTTGGCCTGAATGGTTCGCGCTTGGTTTTGGTATCGCGGTAACATTTGGCTCTTGTTGACCGTCGACCCTAGCTAACTTCGGTTTGGAGACTCATGCCTCCACACTCAGCTACTCCCCGTAAGGAGGTTGCGGCATGAAACCAGAGTTTCCCGACGATCCATTGCCGGATAGCCGGCCTCCGCTCATTCACGTCTTGTTTGCGCTGTTGGTGGCCCTCGTCGTAACGGTTGCCGCATGGTTTGCTCATGAGCTTGTGTTTCCGTGACCTACGGAAGCGGCTCACGCGGTTGTCGACCAGCAGACTGCAAAGTATTTGTGCTTGTCGCGCGCAACATAGCACTTGTCGTTCCATTCGTCCGAAACGGCAAAGGACGCCTCGAGGTCCAAGGCATCTAACCTCGGACCATTGACTTTGGCGGCACAGTCCGCCCACTGCTGGATGAATCGTTGGGAGGCAATCGGGGCGAGGTTGTCCAGCGTGAAGCTGCTTCTCGCCGAGGGTACGATTCCGTCTTCCAGTTCGAACAACAAGACAAGTGTTGCAAAGTCCAGAAGACAATCGAATGCGTTGGTTGCCGCGACGTAAAAAGTGATTTCCTCTTCGCTTCCGGGTGGCGGAACATCCGGGTGCCAGTATTCTTGAATCTGCAGTCCTGCGAGGGGACCGTCGTCAAAGGAACGACGCGAGTCTCGAGTAATAAAGGCGTCGAGCGCACTTGAGCGTGCTTGATTCCACATCGTGCAAGGACCTTGTCTGCCCAGGCGTCAAACGCGGGAAGCCGCCTGTGTCGTTCCGCTGTGTCGTCCCGCTCTATCGCCAACCCACTCCGGCCATGAAAATGGCTCACGCAAAGACGCGAAGACGCAAAGAAGAAAATTTCCCGGCAGGACTTCGACAACTGCTAGAGCGACAACGCCTCGAGTCGTTGATTGTCCTTCTCGTCCTGGCGTCCTTTCTTTTGCGTCTTCGCGCCTTTGCGTGATTCATTCTGAAGCATCGCGCGGGCCAGCCCAGGCAAGGTGCTGGGGGCGCCCAAGTTTTTACGTGCTCGCCAACGCCGCGAGCCGCTTGGCTTTGCACAACTTCTTTTTCGAGTCCGCGACGCGGCCGCATTTCGAGCAGATGTGAGTGGGCTCGGCGCACTGAATGAGCGTCAGCTCGCGCGAAGGGCGTTTGGATTTCTTCAGCTTGCAGAGGGTCTTCGACATGTGAGCCACGTGCGGAGGATGGGCGATCCGGTGGGGCATGAGCTCTATGATATTGAAATCGATTCTCAATTTCAATCCCCGGGGCGCCCAGGTGGGGCAGATGGCGGCCAAAAAACCCTGGTTTGTGCCGGATGAATCCGCAAAAAACCTCGCGATTTCGCGATCCGATCCCTCGCTGACGCTTCGGGTTTCCTTCCGATCCCTCGCTGACGCTTCGGGTTTCCTTCCGATCCCTCGCTGACGCTTCGGGTTCCCCTTTTACCTCGCTGACGCTTCTGGGTGCTTTTTCGCGATTTGCACGTAGCGCCAGCTTCGGCAAGAATCCTTGAGCCGCAATTGAAACCCAACAGTGAGGGAAAATTGACGTGATTTCGCGACTGGCCATTTCGGGATACCGTTCGATCCGCTCCCTCATTCTGACCCTGGGCGCCCTGAATGTCGTCACGGGTCCCAACGGTTGTGGCAAGTCGAACCTGTATCGAGGGCTGCGGTTGTTGGCCGACGCAGCCCGGGGAGGACTGGGCCGATCCTTGGCGCGAGAAGGAGGACTGCCGTCGGTGTTGTGGGCCGGTCCGGAGGTGATTTCTCGGGAGATGTTGTTGGGCGCCGTGCCCGTCCAAGGGACCTTGCGCAAGAAGCCCGTCAGTCTGCGGCTGGGATTTCGCGCCGAGCCCTACAGTTATTGCCTGGACATCGGGCTGCCCGCGCCCGGGCAATCCCTGTTTGGCGCCGACCCCGAGATCAAACGCGAGTGTTTGTACCGGGGGTTGAGTCTCGAGGCGCGCGACATGTGTGCGGATCGGCGGCAAGTTCTTCTGCGTTGTCGCGGCGAGCGTGGCGGCTGGCAAGACGTGGCGCTGCCGCTGACGTCGCAGGTCAGCATGCTCAGCGATTTTGCTGACCCGTTTCTGGCGCCCGAAGTTGTGTTGACACGCGAGGTAATGCGGTCCTGGCGATTTTACGATTCGTTTCGCACCGACATCGACGCGCCCGCTCGACGATTGCTGCCCGGCACGTTCACGCCGGTGATGTCCGACGACGGCGGCGATCTGGCCGCCGCGATTCAAACGATTTTCGAGATTGGCGACGCGCCCGCGTTGGCCGCCGCCGTCGACGAAGCCTTTCCCGGCGCCGAAGTCCACGTGGTCAACGGCGACCACGGCATGGAGTTGGTGTTTCGGCAACCGGGTCTGCTGCGATCCTTGAGCGTCGCCGAGCTCTCCGACGGGACTTTGCGGTTTCTGCTGCTTGCCGCAGCGCTGCTCACGCCTCGCCCGCCCAGTTTGATGGTGCTGAACGAGCCCGAGGCCAGTTTGCACCCCGACTTGCTGGCCGCCTTGTCGCGACTGGTTCGCCAAGCCCAGCGGGAGACGCAGGTCATCGTCGTCAGTCACTCCGCTAAGCTCGTCGAGCTGTTGGAGGAGGACGAGGATTGTGTCTCCATTCGCCTCGTCAAGCGGCTTGGTGAAACCGTGTTGGATGGCGGCGACGCTCTGAGTCAACACGGCTGGAGCTGGCCCGCGCGATGACCGGAAACCGGTGATCCCCAACCCGCTCGCGAGGCGATGGCGAACGCAGTCTCACTGCTGAACCCACTGAGGGGCGTCCTCGCCCGTGTAGCGCTGCGCAGCCCTTCAATTTGTGCTCCACCCGAGATCACACACAGGCTGGCAGCCTGTGCCACGACGACAACGAATCCACTCGACGCGCGCTCATGATAGAATGGATCGTGTTCGGGGATGCCGCCGCCAACGACACGTTCGTGTCAGAAAATCCGCGCACACCCGGGAGCAATCCGCGTTCACCACGGTTCGAGAGCCGCAATGATACATGGCAGAGTTGCTCGATCTCATAACACAAATGCTTGCCGGAAGGTTGCTCTCCTGGTCATCGGGCTGGCGTGCATTGGGCAAGCCTCTGACATCGTTTCCGCGAATGATAAGGACCGAGCCGAGCGAGCATTCACGCTCGAAGTGCTGCCATTGTTGAGGCAAAAGTGCCTGGGCTGCCATGGAGGCAACCAACGCGACATCAAGGGCGGCTTCAGTGTGGTGGACCGCGAGCGGCTGCTGCGCGGAGGCGAATCAGGCGAGCCGGCCGTGGTGCCGATGCAAGCCGGCGCCGGCACGCTGCTGGCCGCCGTTCGCTGGGAGGATCTCGAGATGCCCCCCAAGGAGAACGACCGGCTGACCGGGGCGCAGATCGCCACGGTGGAACGTTGGATCAAGGCAGGTGCGCCGTGGCCCAGTGAGGCAATCCAGGCCCGGTATCGCGAAGAAGACCGCCAGGTTCAGGCAGGCGATGGCGGGGTCATGCTGAAGACCAGCGGAGGCGTGTCCGCCGAGTGGACGAATCGGCGTTACGCCCCTGTCGACCTCTGGGCCTTCCGCCCGGTGCGCCGGCTGTCGTCCACCGAGCGACTTCAGTTGCTGAAGGACGCAGGACTTGAGACGAGCGACAAGAACCACAACGGCGACAACGGCAGCCAGGGCGACGACGCATCGCTCGTCGACGCGCTGCTGCTGCGGCGGATTCGCGAGGCCGGCTTGACGCCTGCGGGACGAGCCGATGCCCGCACGCTCATTCGCCGCGCCACGTTTGACTTGCACGGACTGCCGCCCACTCCCGAGGAAGTGGAGGCGTTTATCGCGGCGAATCAGCGCGACCCGCAAGTCGCCTGGACCGACTTGATCGATCGACTACTGGCAAGTCCGCGGTACGGCGAACGCTGGGGCCGGCATTGGCTCGACGTCACTCGATACGCGGACACCGGAGGCATGTCCAACGATTACGAACGCTCGAACATGTGGCGGTATCGTGACTACGTCATCCGCGCCTTCAATAGCGACAAGCCGTACAACGAGTTCGTCGTCGAGCAGCTCGCTGGCGACGAGCTCGCCGATCAGTCCGTGCGGACCAGGCTGACCGCCGACGAGGCTCGGGTGCACCGGATTCAGCAGACGGGCGAGTACACCGAGCAGGAGGCGGAGTGGATTGTGGCGACCGGGTTTTTGCGGCTGGGGCCATGGGACAATGCGATGGTCGAACCCGAGGCGGCTCGGCAAATCTGGCTTGACGACCTGGTCAATATCACCGGCCAGGCCTTCCTGTCGACGACGATGCGATGCGTCAAATGTCACGATCACAAGTTCGATCCGATTCCAACCCGCGACTACTACCGGATGTACGCCGCCTTCTCCACAACGCACATGGCGGAGCGTCCGGCGCCGCTATTGGCCGTTGAGAGCCAAAGTGGATTCGAATCGGGCCGCGAGCACGTGCAGCGAATGCTCGACTTTGCCGTCGCGGAAAAGAATCGCATCGTGGAGAAACGCGAGGCCGCCGCCCGCAAGTGGTTTGAGGAGCGAGGATTGCCCTACCGGGATGAACAACAACGCAAAGCGTTGCCCGACGAGGAGAAGCCGCCGCGCCACGTCGGGCTCGACTTTGTCGATGAAGGGCAGCTCAAGGTTCGCGAACAAGACGAGTGGATCTGGACCCGGAGACTGGAGCGTTACGAGCCGCTCGCCCAGAGCGTGTACAACGCTGCGGCGACGGAGCTAGCCTGGAACGGCGCCCGCAAGCTGCGCATCAAGCGGAAGGCGGATCCCCGGACGACCGACTCGCAGCTACCCGAGTGCCATATCCTTGCCGGCGGGTCGCTGGCGGCGCCGGGAGAAGTGGTCCAGCCCGGAGTGCTCAGCGCCGTGTCGGTGGAGGTCGCAGCGTCGCACGAGGATCCGTACCTGCTGACTGAAGCGATCGACGGGCGCCGTCTCGGCTTGGCGCAGTGGATTGTCGACCCCGAGAATTCGCTGACGACTCGCTCGATCGTGAATCGGATTTGGCAGGGGCACTTTGGAGCCGGGATCGCGGCCAATCCCAACAACTTCGGCGCGAAAGGCGGCAAGCCAACGCACCCCGAATTGCTCGACTTTCTCGCTGCCGACTTCGTCACCAACGGTTGGAAGGTCAAGCGACTCCACCGACTGTTGATGCTCACGCAAGCCTATCAGCGATCGTCCCGCCCGGCTGACGACGACTGGAAGGAAGTCGATCCGGTCAACCGCCTGCTTTCGCACTTCGAGCGCCGCCGGCTTTCCGCGGAGGAGCTGCGCGATGGCGTGTTGAGTGTCACGGCTGAGCTTCGGCACCGCGAAGGCGGTCTGCCGATCCGGCCGGAGATCAACATGGAGGTTGCTTTGCAGCCGCGGATGATTCAGTTCTCGCTGGCGCCGGCCTATCAGCCTTCGCGAACTCCTGCGGAGCGAAACGGCCGTTCGGTCTATGCCTATCAGGTTCGAGGGCAGGCTGATCCGTTCAGCGAACTGTTCAATCAGCCCAATCCGAACGAGTCCTGCGAGCTGCGCGAGTCCGCGGCCGCGACGCCACAGGCGTTCACGCTTCTCAACAGCGACATGATGTCCGATCGCTCGATGGCGTTCGCTCTTCGGCTAGAACGCGAGGCGAAGACGCCAGCACAACGAATACAACGAGGGTTTCTGTTGACGCTGGGGCGGGCTCCCACCACGGCGGAGATGGAGCGATTGACGCGGTACGCCAGCGATATGGTCGCCTATCATCGACGGACTCCCGCGGCGCCGGTCACTTATCCGACGGAGATCACCCGCTCACTTGTCGAAGAGTTTTCCGGCAAGTCGTTTGAGTACCGCGAGATTCTGCCGATCTTCGCGAACTACATGCCCGACAAGAAGGCGGTTGATGTGTCTCCCGAAACGCGAGCGCTGGCCGACGTCTGTCTGTTGTTGCTCAATGCCAACGAATTCATCTACGTCAATTAGAGTACATTTCAAAAATCCTCCCTGGCGCAATCGAAGGCAGTTTTTCTGCTGGTTTTATCAACCCGATTGCCGATCGAACTTCAAAAGGAAACCCGACGCGTAAGCGAGGGATTGGAATTTCGGTACCGGCGAACTTCAAAAGGAAACCCGACGCGTAAGCGAGGGTTTTTGAAATGCGTTGTAATCAATCACCGGTTGGAACTCAGTTGGCGCCGGGAATTTTCGGCGTCTTTGCAAACATGACTCAAACCATTCCTCGTCGATCCGTGCTCTATGGGCTTGGCGCCTCGTTGGGCGCTGTCGCGTTTTCGCAGCTGTTGGCCGAGGATGGTCCGGCCACGCCGGTTCGGACTCCTGTCGGAGCAGGTCCGCTTGCTCCCAAGCCACCCATGCTGCCGGCGCGCGCCAAGAACGTGATCATGCTGTTTATGGAGGGCGGGCCCGGGCAGATGGACACGTTCGATCCGAAGCCCGAGTTGTCTCGGCTGCACAAGCGCGAGTCGAAGCTGCCCATCGGGCTGGAGAAGGGGTTCAAGTTTTTTGTCGGCAGTCCGTTTTCGTTCCGAAAAGTGGGGGATGCCGGCATCGAGATGTGCGACCAGTGGCGCTACCTCGGGGATCCCTACGTCGCGAACGAACTCTGCAATTATCGCGGCTGCCAGGCCGAGTCGCTGAACCATCCCGAAGCTCTGTTCCATATGAACACCGGCAGCCGGCTCGGCGGTGATCCGGCGATCGGCGCCTGGGCTAACTACGGCTTGGGCACCGAAAATCAGAATCTGCCCGGCTACGTGGTGATGACGGAGCTTGCGCTGCCGCAAGGCGGAGCGACCAACTGGAGCAACGGCTTTCTCCCCCCGCACTATCAAGGGACGCGGCTGCGCCCCAGCGGCTCTCCGCTGCTCGATCTGTCTCCGCCGCAAAACAAATCCAGGGAGCATCAGCGACGAGCGCTGGACGAGCTGGCCTGGCTGAATCGCCAGCACCTCGAGCGAACCGGCCCGGATGAGAGGCTGTCGGCGCGAATCGCTAGCTATGAGCTCGCCTACCGGATGCAGGCCGAAGTGCCGGACGTCGTTGACTTGAGTCGTGAGACGGCGCAAACGCGTGAGATGTACGGGCTCGACGACCCGGAATCCGGCGCGTTTGCCCGGCAATGTCTGTTGGCGCGCCGGATGGTCGAGCAAGGAGTTCGGTTCGTTCAGATTTTCAGCGGCGGATGGGACAGTCACGACTATCTGGAACGCGGCCACACCGCCCGTATCCGCAGTGTCGACAAGCCGATCGCCGCGCTGATTCGAGACCTCAAGCAGCGTGGAATGCTCAAGGATACGCTGGTGATCTGGACCGGTGAGTTTGGCCGCACGCCCGACAACAACAAACGCGGCGGCGTCTATTCGCTCGGTCGCGGCCACAACAATCGGGCCATGACGATGGTGTTGGCTGGGGGCGGAGTGAAGCCCGGCGTGGTCGGCGCCACCGACGACCTGGGCGCCGAGGCCGTCGAGTGCGTCCATCCCATTCGCGACCTCCACGTCACGTTGCTTCATCTGCTAGGCTTGGATGACAACAAGCTCACCTACTTCCATGGTGGCCGCTTCAAACAGCTGAGCCAGTTTGGCGGCGAGGTGATTCGAGAATTGATTGCCTGAGCACTCGCGCTGGGTGGTTCGTAACCTGCGAAAGTACGCGCATGGATTGGTACCGTAAGACGCTCAAGGAAACACTGGCCGAGCTGGATTCAGACGCGGAGCAGGGCCTAGTGGGCGAGCAGGCCCGGCTGCGGTTGGAGCAACATGGCCCCAACGAACTGATCGAAGCCAGCGGGCGAGGCCCGTGGAAGATCTTGTGGGAGCAAGTTAGCGGCGCGATGGTGCTGATGCTGATCGCCGCGGCGGTGATCTCCTTCTTGCTGCACGAGACCACCGACACGATCGTGATCCTGGCGATTGTTGCCCTGAATGCCGCCTTGGGGTTCGCGCAGGACTATCGCGCGGAAAAGGCGCTCGCTGCCTTGAAGAAGCTGGCTGTGCCGCTGGTGCGAGTGCGCCGCGATGGCATGGTCCAGGAAATGTCCGCCCGCGAACTGGTGCCTGGCGACATTGTGCTGATGGAGGTCGGCAACTATGTTCCGGCCGATTGTCGCGTGCTGGAGTCGATTAACCTGAAGGTTCAGGAGTCGGCGCTGACGGGCGAGTCCGAAGCCGTCGAGAAGCAGGTGGAGCCGCTGGTCGGCGACGAGTTGCCGCTTGGCGATCGCACCAACATGGCGTACATGGGGACGGTGGTCACCTATGGCCATGGGCAGGCGGTCGTGACCGAAACGGGGATGAGCACCGAGCTGGGCGGCATTGCTCGGTCGCTGCAGTCCGTTGAGATGGAGCCGACTCCGCTGCAACGGCGCCTCGCGCAGTTGGGGCGTAGTTTGGCGCTGGTGGCGCTTGGGATCGTCGCCATCGTGTTTGGCTTGGGCATGGTGCGCGGCGAGGACCCGCGGCTGATGTTGCTGACGTCCTTGAGCCTGGCGGTGGCGGTGGTTCCGGAGGGCCTGCCTGCCGTTGCGACGGTCACTCTGGCGTTGGGCGCGCGGCGAATGTTCCGGCGCCGTGCGTTGATTCGCAAGCTCCCGGCCGTCGAGACGCTCGGCTCGGTGACCGTCATCTGTTCGGACAAGACCGGCACGTTGACCGAGAACCGGATGACGGTCACGGTGCTGGATGTGGCTGGAGACCGGATTGACTTGACCGAGCCGCTGCAACACGGCCATCCGGCCGCCAACGCGGACGTCGCGCCGGAGCAAGCCGCTCTGTTGCAGCAAGTCGCCGAGCATTCGGGCTTGGCGCTGCTGCTGGCCGGCGCCGGCCTGTGCAATGACGCGGAGCTCGAGTTTGACCAGGATTCTCGCCAATTCCGGGCGATAGGCGATCCCACCGAGGGCGCACTGGCAGTGTCCGCGGCTCAATTGGGACTGCGCAAGGACCGGCTCGCCGCCTTGTTGCCCCGTGACGCGGAGGCGCCGTTTGACTCGGACCGTAAACGCATGACGACCGTGCACCGCATCGTCGAGATGGACGAGGGCGAGATGCACCCGTCGGTGGAGGCCGCTCTGCGGCCGGTGCGGGAGATGTCGGGCGAGTATGTGGCCTTCACGAAAGGGGCGGTCGACAGCATTCTCGCCGCGTGCCGGCAAGTTTGGGACGGGAGCTCGCCAAGGGCGATGAATGATGACTGGAAGGATCGCATCTCGGCGGCCAATGACGAACTGGCGTCACACGGCATGCGAGTTCTGGGTGTGGCGTTTCGGCTGCTGCCGTCGCTGCCCACCGGCGGGGAGATTGAGGACATCGAGGACGAATTGATCTTTCTCGGCATGCTCGGCATGATCGATCCACCGCGGCCCGAGGTGGCGGAGGCGATCTCACGCTGCCGCACGGCCGGCATCCGCCCGCTGATGATTACGGGCGATCATCCGCTCACCGCCAAACACATTGCCCGGCAGTTGAAGATCATCACCGATGGCGATGTGGTGACGGGGCAGCAATTGCAGCAGATGGATCAAGCCACGCTTCGGGAGACCGTCGGCAACACCTCCGTCTACGCGCGAGTTGCCCCGCAACACAAGCTGGAGCTGGTCCAGGCATTGCAGGGCGAGGGCCATGTGGTGGCGATGACGGGCGACGGCGTCAACGATGCTCCCGCCTTGAAACAGGCTCACATCGGCGTCGCGATGGGAATCACGGGCACCGACGTCTCGAAGGAGGCGTCGCAAATGGTGTTAATGGACGACAACTTCGCCACGATTGTCAACGCCGTGGAGGAGGGCCGGATCGTTTACGACAACATTCGCAAGTTCGTCAGATACACGATGACGAGCAACGCGGGCGAGATTTGGGTGATGGTGCTTGGCCCTCTGCTGGGAATGCCGCTGCCGCTGCTCCCGTTGCAGATCCTGTGGGTCAATCTCGTCACCGACGGGCTGCCCGGGCTGGCGTTGGCTGTGGAGAATGCCGAGCGGGACACGATGCGTCGGCCACCGATCTCACCCGACGCGCACATCTTCGATCGAGCATTGGTTTGGGACATCGCTTGGATCGGCTTGCTGATGGGCGTGGTGTCGTTGACTCTCGGCTACTGGGTCTGGGCCTTCCGCGGTGCGAGCGAGCCGTACTGGCGGACGATTGTATTCACGGTGCTGACGCTGACGCAGTTGGGCAACGCGCTCGCCACGCGGTCGTCTCGCGACTCGCTGTTCCGCATCGGCCTGTTCTCGAACATGGCGATGGTCGGATCGTTGGCGCTGACCTTCGGCTTGCAGTTGGCGGTCGTGTACTGGCCACCCCTGCAGTCCATTTTTAAGACCACCGCCCTGGGAGCGATGGACCTGATGCTCTGCATCGCGCTCAGCACGATTGTGTTTTGGGCCGTCGAAGGGAAGAAGCTGTTGTTTCGGGGGCAGCACGGCCAATCGTAGTGCAGGCTGCCAGCCTGCAAACAGCACAGGCTGGCAGCCTGTGCCACGTCGTCAGACGATGCGGCGTTCGATCACCGAGGGATCGAGGCGAGTGACTTTCGTCGTCTTGGCGACCCAGTCGGTTCGCAGGAAGTCGTCGCGGAGTTCCCCCTTCTTGTCGTAGGTGTACTCGACGATGAACGCGCCCACCTGCACGCCGTGCCCCTCGTAGACGGGAGGCCAGAACTCTTCGGCGCGAGAAGCGAGAGTGCGTGCCAACGTGCGAGTGGCGCGGCCGGAGAAGCCGCCGAGTGCCATCTCGAGCCGGCCCTGCGACTCGCGATGCACGTAGTACACCAAAGCGGCGTCCTTCGACTTGTCACACGGGGCCAAGGTCCACTTGTTGTCCGCGGTCTCGTAGTAGATGCCGGGCTTGTCGCTGGGGGTGTCGGCGGCCAGCACCAACCCGCCGCTCGAAGATTGCTGGGTTGGATCCTCGTTGCGGAAACGCAGAAAGAACGGGCAAGAGCGATCCACTGCCCGAGCGACCGTTTCGGAGAGAAACGGCTTGCAGCGAAATGCGTTGCTGATCATCAGCTCGACGATCGGGTTGCTCTTGACGCTGCCGATGCCCAGCAGCGCCTTGTCGCCCGGAGCGGTCCCGAAGTCGTTGTAGACCGAATAGGCTCGCGAGAGCATCTTGTCCTCGTCCGTTTGCTTGGGGCTCCAGACAAGCGACTGGCGAAGCACACTGGGCTGCACCGGGTCCTCGGAGAGCGACGCGCCGCTTTGGTCAAGCGACCCCGACGCCTCTCCCATCGTCGAGACCCCGTTTAGCACCTCGCCGACGAGCACGGAGTCCGAGGCGACAACCAGTGCGCCATCGAGACCGTCCTTGGAGTTCGGCACGCGAACTCCCAAACACAACTCCAGTCGCGCGCGACGAGCGAGCAGCTCCCAAAAATGCTCGGGCTCGACCGCGAATAGTTTGCCGGGCAGCTCACTGGCGCGGCAATGTCCCTTTTCGATCAAGTAGTCGCAGATCCGCGACAACGCGTGCACCGGCAGATACTTCACTTCGTTGCGAAGCAAGTTCGCCACCTGGTGGCGGTCCAGCCCCGTGTGCTCGACGATCATCTTGATCGTGCCGGGGCGTTTGTTCGGGTCGGGATCGTGCCCCAGCAACTCAGCCAGTCGAAACGAGTAACGCATTTCGGCGTCTCCTGATCCGTTGTCCTCTTCTCTGTCCGTATCCGCCCGCCTGTCCAGCCTTGGCGCCAATCGTCAGCGAAAACTCCCGCGGCCGTCGCCCACGACGAGTAATCGACGTAGGGCTAGGTTGGATTCTGCACCGCAAAGGAAATCGCATTCGAGCGGCCTGATGCGGGCTAGGCGCATTATAGGCACCAACGCTGGCTCCAGCACGGGGTCAAAGGTAATTTCTTGATCACTCGCTCATGGCGGACAGACAGTCGCCCCCAGGGCGTGTTGTTTTATCCACCATTAGGGATTCCGGGCGTCGGGCCGGGTGTGCGTGCCGAAGTCACCCCCGAAAACGGCGGGTTGAAACGCGACGAGGCGTGCCTTGGCCGGCGCAGTGGGGTTGCGCAGTGTTGTGTGGCGAGCAGCCGCAGCGATCGTCCGTAGCATGGGCGTCCTCGCCCGTGCGCGGCGAGCAGCCGCAACGCACCGCCCATGCCCTAGCAAAACGAGTCTCGGCCGGGGCCAAGGGGGTTGCGCACTGCTGCACGGGCGAGACGCCCATGCTACGCGCAAAACGTGCTTCGGCCGACGCGGTAGGGTTGCACAGGGCCACCAAAGAGAGCACCTGCCAAGCCCCATCAGGTGTCGATCAGGCCGGGGGGCGGTTCCGATGGCGTGGGCGGCTCAACCGCAGGCAGCTCATCGCCGGGCAGGCCGATGATTCGAGCGTCGGGCAACGCATCTCGCAATTTGGCCCCGGCTGCCTTGGAAATGGACGTGCCGGACACGACCAAGGTGCGGAGGCCCTTGAGCTGCGACAACTGCTCCACGGAGGCGTCCGAAATGTCCGTGAAGCTTAGGTCCAGCCGCTCCAGGCTCTCCAAGGCTGCGAGGCTCTCGATGCCGGCATCGGTCACGCGGCTCCAAGAGAGCTCCAATTGCCGCAGCGATCCTAGCTCGCCAACTTTCGGCATCAGTCGGTCATCGACTCGCGTGCCCGACAGCTTGAGCGTGTCCAGCTCGCGCTGCGTGGAGAGGCCCTCCAGTACCGAGGAGTCGATCTCGCGACCCTGCAGGGATAGCAGTTGCAGTTGGCGGGATCGAAACAGCTCGCTGATCGCCGCCTCCGAAATTGTCGCCTCGCCGATTCGCACTTTGTCGAGGTGCTCGAGACGCGCGAGTTCCCGCAGCGACGAGTCGTCGGCTTGGGGCAGCTCGACTTCGGTAATGTTGCCGTCGCCATTGCGCACCAACGTGGCGTCGGACTCCTTCAAATGATCGACGACCGAGCGAGGATCCCGTTGCAACCGCCGCACGACGAGCGGCTTGACTTCCAGCTTGGGAGTCTCCTTGGCCTCCTTATCAGGCGGCTCTTGCTTCTGCTCAGCCGGGGCTGGCTTGGGTTGCTTGGCCACATCGGGCTTCGCTCCACCACCACCACAGCCGCCGAGCGCGAGTAGGGTCACGCTGAGTACGATGAGTGGAGTGACGTTGCGAATGACCATGCTGCTCATCGCCTCGGCCTGCGGATGACGGCAAGTCGCTGCCGCGTTCCTGGAGTGTGAGTCGCGACTGTCATCCAGATCGCTTCAAAGGTGCTACTGACGCTCGGTGGCCTGAGGCAGACCGGCGACGCCTTGGGCATCGGACTTCGCGTGGTTGCCCTTCGACGGGCCAGCCTGGCGAATAGCCTCCAGCACCATGTTTTCATTCAGCAGATCACGGAGCACCGTGGGCTGGTCCGGCTTGTCGGCTGGATAAATCGCCAACACCGGAATCGAGCTGGAGTTCAACTCCGCCAACGCTCGCCGAATTTCGGGCGAATGATCGGTCCAATCCGCCAACAGCGGCTCCACCCCATACTCGTCGACCAACGCTTTCACGTTGTGGGTGTCGATTGCCCTCCGCATGTTGAGCTTGCAGTTCAGGCACCAAGCCGCCGTAAAGTCGACGATCACCGTCTTGCCACTCTCCTGCGCCTCGGCCAAAGCGGTCGGCGAGTATTCTTTCCACCTGAGCAATTTCTGGTGTGGCGTCAGATACTCGAAGCTCGCCCACCAACCCAAAGCAATAATGCCGAGCGACATCGCCCAACGCATGACCTTTTGGCGACGAGTCGCCGAGTAACGCAACTGGCCGATGAACCAAAAGCCGAACCAAACCACCATGATCAGCGCCAGCGTCGCGATGAAGTAGTCGGGCTTGATGGTGGAGAACTGAAAGACCACCGTCGCCAGCAACATGAACCCCATGATGTGCTTGAAGGTCTCCATCCAAGCGCCTGGCGCCGGCAGCCACTTGACCAACGCGGGCACGGCGCCTGCCAACAGGAAGGGCGAGGCCATGCCCAGTCCGATGCAGGTGTAGATTAGGTAGCTGACGGCCGGCGGCTGGCTGAGCGTATAGGCGAAAAGAGCGCCCAGGAACGGGCCGCTGCAAGGCGTGGCGAGCAGCGTCGTGAATACGCCCTTCGAAAAGGCGCCGAGCGCCCCCTCTTTGTCCTGCAGCTGCTGACTTGCTCCTCCGCCGGCAAAGCCGGGAATCGGGATTTCCCAAACGCCGAGAAAGCTCAGCGCCATGGCGAAAACCAGCACCGTCATCGCCACCTTGAACCAGGTGTAGGTGAACTGCTGCCCCCAGCTCATGTTGGCGTACGCGGCCAAGGAGGCCAGCACCCAGAACACCGACAGCAAGCCCAGCGAGTACCAAATATTGAGCTTCAGCGATTCCCAGCGACTCTTGCCCGCCTGCTCCGCGAAGGACAACACCTTGAGGCCGATGACCGGCAGCACGCACGGCATCAGGTTAAGGATCAAACCGCCCAGCAGGCCGAAGACGACGATATAGCCGTAGTCGGCCAACTTGAGCGGCACGGTGAGCAGGTGTTGCGGCGCCAGTTCCGCAGCCTTCGTGTACTCGGCCGGCTCGAACAAGACAGACGCTTGCCCTTCGACCGGCGTCTTCGCCACCTCGATTCGAAAGCCGAATTTGGCGGCGTCGGGCGGCAGGCAGCTCGTTTCGTTGCACGTCTGAAAACCGAGAAACCCGCCCAGGTCGTAGAGTCCCGGCTCGGTTCCCGCCGGCACATCCAACGTGACGGTCCATGTGGTCGGCTCTTCGTGATACCCCGGTCCCACTTCGGCAACGATGGAGCTCGAGCTGGTCTCGAGGCGGCCTTTCCAACCCAGCCGCTTGCTCATCACGATGAGCGTCTCTTTGTTGCCCGCTTGCCCTTCTGTTGGCGCGGGAGCGTACTCATAGATGTGATAGCCGTCCAGCGGCTCGGCATAGAAATACACCTGCAACTTGCCACCGGGCTGGACGATCTTGGGCGAGACAGACGCTTTCCAAAGCACTTTCGAGCGGCGAGACGCGTAGCGCCCCACGGACTCTTCGTAAAAGCCACGGAAGTTGGCCGTGACGCGCGTGTCGACCTCTTGGCACGAGTCCTTGCAAACCTGGCCAGTGACATGAATCTGCACCTGGACCTGTTTGGGGTCGACATCCTTCTCGATCGAGATCGGCGCCACCCAAGTTACCTGTCCAGAATGCTCCTCCACGTCCAACCCGGCCCATACATCTTCATAACGATGGATCTCGGGATCGGTCTGAGCGGCGAACGGAGCCGTTGTCTTGACTCCCCCGGTTTCAACGGTGATCTCGGTAGGCGTGGGGCCCAGGCCATCAGCGCCTTTTTTCTGGGTGATCGAATAGAGGTGCCACCCGGTGGACATCTCGGCGGTGACCAACAGACGGCCCACGCTCGAGTTGGACTTGTCAATTTGGAAACTAGCGGTAAACGTCGCCGCATTGCCGCCCAGGCCGCCCAGGCCGCCAAGACTGCCAAGGTCAAACGTCGAGGGCGGCTTCAATCCTCCCAGCTGATCGAGCGCCAGGCCCGGATCGTTCTGGGCGCGGGCCATGCTCGGCATCGCAGCCAGGATTGCCAGGATTGCCCAGGCGGCAAGTCTGCCTGCTCGGGCAATGTGGAATCCCTTCGACGAGTTGAGTAGGACGGCTGTCGTGTTCCGACGCATGTCTGTTCTCCTGCTCCCTCGGAGCATCCCTACCATGTTGCTGAAGCTGCAACGGATTTCGCAGTATTTTGCCCCAAACCGTCACCCACTGCAATCAAACCACTCTTCCTCCGAGTGGTGCGGTCCAAAAGCCCGCGCCGGCACAACTTGGGTGCCTCTTCCCTGACGTTGGTTCTACCGGTTCATTACACGAATGGTTCAAAATCGTGACTACCTGAGTTGACCCATCAAATTTACGTGCGGATTCCTCCACTATCGTCAATATCACTACATCTGCCTAGCCATTCTCGATGAACAGGCACCTCCTTCGGGTGGGAAGGGACGGGCGTTCTTGCCGGGAAACCTGGCTCGTTTGCGACCAACACGCAGGCAAGTCGGTCTCTTGGAATGACGAGATGGGTGGTATGGGGCGACTTGGTGGACTCTCGTTTTGCCAAACAGCTCTCGTTTCAGCCCCCAAAACGAGCGGTGACGACTCACTCGTTCGTGGACGGCGCCAAGTGAAACTCGCTGGGCTCTGCCTTAAACCACCCCAGTGCCTGCAGTTCGGCAAGTAATTCTGCGGCGGACTCCGGCGGATCACTCGACGAAGTCCACCACAGTAAGACTTGCTCCAATGTGATGGTGGCCACGGTCTCGCTGGCGAACTGCAGCGCCTCCCGAGGTTGGGCGCCCGCCGCAACGCGAGCACGGCGCAGCAGTTCCTCGACGAGATAACGTGTGCCCACGACGAGCCCGCGTTCCACGGAATCGCGATCGCTGATCGCCGCAAGCTCCGTGGCGGTCGAGAGCGAGCGGATGACAGGTTGTTGCACATAGACAAAATCCACATCCGCGGCTCGGTAGCGGGATAGATCGCGCGGCAACGTCGCCCGCAGCTGCTTGAGCAGGGTTCGGCGAACCTTGGCGTGACGCTGGACGGCGCGGCGATGCTCGAGCACTTGGCGCACGAATCCTTTGACGTCGCGTCTCCGGAGCATCTCCAAGGCAGACTCCCACGTGCGCTCCATCAGGAATTGAGCTTGCCACTCTTCCCAGTCTTGTGCCGCGGCTCGCAAGGCAACTTCTCCCTGTCCGCTACGCTTCAGCAAGGCAGGCCATAGACCACCGAAGCTGCTGGCGACTTCGTGCACCGCCAGCGGGGTTGCCGTTGCATCCACTCCGTCCCACGTCTGGCGGTAGATCTCAAACTGTTGCGCGAGCGTCCGCACGACAGCTGGAGTAGCGGTCGTCGGGACGTCGGGGTTGGCTAAGGCTCGAGCGAGGTCCGCATGTGTGACTTCAAGCTGCTGCAAAAAGTGTGACGGCGGCACGAGCAACATCGACAAGACCACGGGGCGATCGCGGCCATGCTCTCGCGACTGCGAGCGCAATGAAGCCAACAATTCACCAAGGTACACATCCGGCCGCTCGACCCGATGCTCCGTCAACACGAATTCGATCTGCGGCAGCCGAGCGATGCGCTGCTGCCCCACTGCGGCTACCCAGCCGCTGACGCCCAGGCTGGCAAGCAACCAAACGGCGATCACTGCCACCAGTCGGACTGTTTCTCGGCGCCAGAGCGAGCCTCCTGCGGAGCCGACCTTAGCTAAGGCACGCCTTGTTCGGTGAGAAGCGTCCGTCGAGTGTTCGGCTTCCTCGCTGGGCGCAGCGACGGCTTCGTACCGGCAGTGGGCCGCGATCAACCCGGCAATCAACAACAGCAGCGCCCCGGGGTACCCATAGACCAAGTTGAAGACACTCGGCACTCGCCCTTCGAGTTCCGCCACAT
>JAGQPF010000580.1 GCA_020426845.1 Planctomycetales bacterium | reverse complement strand
GCGGGCCTCGGCAAGACCGTTATTCTCACCGAGCTGATCGCGCGTATCGCCAGCCAGCACGGCGGCTACTCGGTGTTCGCCGGCGTCGGCGAGCGAACCCGCGAAGGCACCGACCTCTGGCTGGAAATGCAGGAGGCCAAGATCGGCGACACGGGCCGCTCGGTCATCGACCAGACCTGCATGGTGTTCGGCCAGATGAACGAGCCGCCGGGCGCCCGACTTCGCGTGGCTCTCTCGGCACTGACCATGGCCGAGTACTTCCGCGACGTGACGGGCAAGGACACGCTGCTGTTCGTCGACAACATTTTCCGCTTCTCCCAAGCGGGCTCCGAGGTGTCGGCGTTGCTCGGACGTATGCCGTCGGCGGTCGGTTACCAGCCGACGCTCGCCACGGAGATGGGCGCCCTGCAAGAGCGAATCGCCTCGACCGACAAGGGCGCCATCACCTCGGTGCAGGCCGTGTACGTGCCGGCGGACGATCCGACCGACCCCGCGCCGGCCACCGCGTTCGGCCAGCTCGACGCGTTCATCTACCTCGAGCGTTCGATCTCCGAAAAGGGCATTTACCCGGCGGTCGACCCGCTAGCCTCGTCCAGCCGTATTCTCGATCCGCAGTACGTCGGCGAGCGTCACTACACCATCGCTCGCCGCGTGCAAACGACGCTGCAGCGCTACCGCGAGCTCCAGGACATCATCGCGATTCTGGGTGTCGACGAGTTGAGCGAGGACGACAAGCTGATCGTGCATCGCGCTCGCCGCATCGAGCGATTCCTCTCGCAGCCGTTCTATGTCGCCCAAGTCTTCACCGGCAAGGCGGGCGAGTTCACCTCGATCGATGACACGATCCGCAGCTTCGAGGAGATCTGCGACGGCAAGTGGGACCACCTGCCCGAGTCGGCGTTCATGTACGTCGGCCCGATCGAGCAGGCCGAAGCCCAAGCCAAGAAGATGGCCGAGGAAGGTTAATCATGACCAAAGTCACCTGCATGGTCGTGACTCCCGAAGCCACGGCCTTGGAAGAGGTCGCCGAGTTCGTCGCGCTGCCGCTCTATGATGGCGAGGTCGGAATTGGCGGCAACCATAGCGCGATGATCGGTCGGTTGGGATTTGGCGAGCTGCGGTTGCGAACCGGCAGCGACGTCAAGCGTTACTACATTGACGGCGGCTTTGTTCAAGTCGCTGACAACGTCGTCTCCGTGCTCACCGAGCGAGCCGTGCCGGTCGCGGATCTACGCCGCAGTGACGCCGAGCGCCAGTTGGCCGAGGCGTTGAAGATGCCCGCCGCCACGGCCGAGCAACAAGAGGCGCGCAACCGCCGCATGGTCCAGGCTCGCGCTCAAATGCGCGTCGCAAGAGGTTAGCTGTCGAACAGCGGAAGTGGGCGAGCTCTCTTGCGCCCCTTCCGGCCTGTGGTCAGTCCGCCAGCGACTCGAATAGCCGAGATAAATCCGCGCGCAGCGTCTCGACATCGGCAATCACTTCCACATCCACCGGATCGGCGGGAGGTTGGCGCCGCGACAATTCGGGGGACTCCACCAATCGGTCAAATCGCCCCGTCGGGTCGAGCAGTTCGATTGTGCCGATGGTTTTCGCTTGCATGAGACGTGTCCCCGGTGCGCCGCCGGAAGGTGGAAGGGCGTCGTTGAAACGACTTGACCGCAATGGGTGGCAAGAGCAGCGCATTGGGAGTCATCGGCAGAATTGGCCCTCGGCAGTAGGGCACCTCGCAAAAATCCCGATTTGGCTGCCGTTTGCCAAGGCACGCTCTCGCCTAGCATGGGCGACGCCAAGTAATCCAGACTCTTTGCGGCTCGGCGTCTTTGCGTGAGCACTCTTTCGAGTCCTATCGAGCCATCGCCAACGCCAGCGGAACGCAGATCGCGATGCCCGTAGCCGCGGCCAACAGCAACAGCAGGCCGAAGCAGCCTCCACCCCGCTGGATTGCTGGCGGCGCGTAGTCGTCGCCCCCCTCGTTCGCCGCCTCGCGCCGCAGTTCTGCCTGCATTTGGTCAACAAACTGCTTGGACTCGTACAGACTGGAATTTGTCTGCTGACGGTAGATCTTGACCGCCTCAATCAAGCGGCCTCGACGCAAGGCATCCTTGATCTGCTCGAGCACGTTGTCCGGCAGATTGCCACCTACTTCGTCGCTCACTTGGGCGCTCCCAGCTTCTTTCGCAACTCGGGAATGATGGCCAGAGGCACGAACTTGCTGAGCTTCTCGTCGTCCGCCAGCGGCGTCAGCTGCTTGATCAGGCTGCTTTTGACGTGCGAAAATTCCTCATCCGCCATCAGGAACACGGTCTCGATGCCGGCGTCCAGTTGGCGATTGGCCATCATCATCGTGAATTCGCCGGCGATGTCGGTGAGCGGCCGCACGCCGCGGATCATGACCCGCGAGTTGCACTGGCGAACAAAATCCACTGCCAAGCCGCTAAACGCCTCAACGCGGACATTGCCGCAATGTCCGGTGACCTGCCGCGCCAACTCGACGCGTTGCTCACAGGTGAACAGCGGCGTCTTGTCGACGTTGATGCCGATGCCGACCACCAGCTCGTCCACGAGCTTCGCGGCGCGTTCGATGATGTTCAGATGTCCGAGCGTGATGGGGTCGAACGAGCCCGTATAGACCGCAATTCGAGACATGAAGCTGCCTGGTAGGAGCGTGGGAGCCGGATCGGCGGAGAAACGCCGCGATCGCATTGTAGCGGCAGCGTGCCGCCGGGGCATCCAACATGCCAGCCAGCCAGCCAATGATTTCGTCGTGCCACAGGCTGCCAGCCTGTGACGTTGTAGTAGCACAAGAGCCTGTTGAAACACGGCCGGCCCAGCTAATCCTGCTCGCGTTTCGTCTCCCAGCTCAGATAGCCCAGTCCCGCCGCGCAGATGGCGAACACGATGTCCATCATGGGGCTCGCTCGGCGCAGGGGCGCAATCGAGAGCGGCCCGAACAAGTCGAGCAGCGAGAATACCAAAATGAGAATTGCAATGACGATTCCCGTCATGCAAAGGGCTTTGGGCATTGGAAGCTGATTCCTCATTCGGGCGTTTCGAGTGAACGCGAACCGCGAACGCGGGCGCAAACTGGCTCTGTTGCCCATTTAGTATAATTCAACCAGTCTAACTGTCATCGCCTGCCAGCAACTCCTTTCAACCCCGCATCGTTCTGTCCGAATTCGGGATGGATCGTCCGGATTGCGCCAATGACAACGCCGCTCAGCCCCGCCGACTGCCGCCAGAAACTTCGCCGCGCCATGCCGGTGGTGGAGCAGGCGGCCTATTTCGACCATGCGGCGGTGGCGCCGCTGACCGCTCCCGCCGCGGAAAAACTGCGATATTACGCGGACCAAGTGGCTCAGCGGGGCGACTTGGTCTGGCCCGAATTCGCGGCGGAAATCGAGGCGGGGCGGCAAACTGCGGCGGCGATGCTCAACGCCGCTCCCGACGAGGTCGCTTGGATTGCCAACACCACGCAGGGAATTAATTTTGTCGCCGGGGGCCTGGATTGGAGCTCCGGACAGAATATTGTCACTTTAAGCAACGAGTTTCCGTCGAATCTGCTGCCTTGGCTGCAGCTGGGCGACCTCGGCGTGGAAACCCGCCTGGTCGATCCCGACGCGCGGGGAGCGTGGACCGTGGAGTCGATTCTCGACGCCTGCGACCAGCGGACCCGGCTGATCGCCATCAGCTGGGTTGGCTTCGCCAGCGGTTATCGCGGCCCCATCCAGGCTCTCACCGACGAAGCGCACCGGCGCGGCATCCTCGTCTTTCTGGACGCGATTCAAGGACTCGGCGTGTTCCCGCTCAACGTGCGCGACACTGCCGTCGACTTCCTGGCCGCCGACGGCCACAAATGGATGCTGGGTCCGGAGGGCGCCGGGTTGTTCTACGTGTCCCGCGAGGCGCTGAATTGTCTGCGGCCGATGAATGTCGGCTGGAACAGTGTCGTCACCCGTTACAACTTCGACCAGCCACGTCTCGAGCTGCGTCCCTGCGCGGCGCGGTACGAAGGCGGCACTCAGAATGTTCCCGGAGTGACGGCATTCGCTGCCAGCCTGGAGTTGCTGACAGCCTGCGGTCACGGACCGCGAACCTCAGTCGTGGGCGAGGCCGTCTTGGAAAATGTGGCTCAGCTCGCAGAGCAATTGCGCCGGCGGCAAGCGGATGTATGCCAGAGCAGTGAGGAGACCGCGTCGGGAATCCTCTCGTTCACGATGCCGCATCGCGATTCACAGGCCGTGCGCGATCATTGCGTCAAACGCAATGTGGCGATCAGTTTCCGCGGAGGGCGGCTGCGCGCCAGCCCTCATGCGTACTGCAATCAGGACGACATCGACCGGCTGCTGGATGCGATCGACGAGTGCTGACCGCCGACTAGGGCGAAGAAACGAGCCTCGCCCTATCCCGCAGCCCCTCGGCTCGCCGGTCCCGCGAGCGTCAAGCCGACTTGAGAATCGAACGCGCCGGTCGAACGACTTCGGTGGAGACCAAGCGGCGTCCGAGTTCGGCGAAGCTGCATACCTTGAGCCCCTGCCGAGCGACATGCTTGCAGACAGCTTCCAGTGATTTCAGCTGCTCTCCGCGCCCCAGCGCGGCCAGATCGACGACATACAACGCCGTTTGGCCGTCGCGAATCAGCTGATCGATCGCGGCCCGAGAGGCGCGGGCGCCCCAAAAGCCCTGGCGGCTCGGCACCACTTCGCTCGAGGCGATTTGCCAAACGCCAAAGCGGCGGCAAGACTTCACCGACTTGGCCTGCTCGACGCGCACGGCCGAGATCCGGTGTCGCACGAGCAAATCAAGATTCCCCTCCAATCGCGAGAGCGAAAGCGTGGAGATGGGAATGCCGCTGTTGCGAGCCGGCTCGACGCGACGAGCCAGCTCCCGAGCGAATCCGTCGCGGTCATTGGAGTCCAACGACTCGCCCAACAGACCGATCTCCTGCCCTTGGTAGCTGGTGATTCGCTCACACAACGGACGTTGCACCACCGGATCCGGAAGCATCCAAGTAGCGGCCATCTGAAACCGCTCCATCAGCTTGAGCACCGACTTCGCCGCCTCGAGCTGGTCTCGAGCATCCTCGGTGCTGGCGCCGTTGGCGCGGCAATTGACTGTCCAAACTAAACGTGCGCGATGGTCGCCCATTGATCCCTCCTGAATCTCCCGGGTGGTGTCCGGGGAATGAAATCGGCAGCAAGTCGACGTGCGATTCAAAGTCGAGGCGGAATCGTAGCTCGCAACATGTCGATAAGTATTGCGGTCTGAACCAGTCGAGACGATCGTCATTGCCACGCGGGCAGCCATATGACCACCGCGATGCTGCGATGTCGCGACGTTGCTGCAGCAATTTGCCGAAACAAGTGATCTGCCCCCCTCTGCAGAACGAGCCCGTTGCCAAGTCCGCGCCCCATCTTGCAGATGGAACGGCAGGAATAGTCTACGAGCACCGCATCGAACAGTTCAGAAGCAGGAAAATTACACCCCCTCTCGCTGAGGGGGTATAATCGAATGATCCGTTTCTCATCGCGACGATTGTCTCAACCTTCCCCTCTGCGAATTGGGCGTAGCCAGTTATCGGTCACCGGCTGTCTCCAAACCAATTCGTCGGGAAAATAAACCCGATTCCGTCCGTGCAAAGTCTGCCTTCCGACCGGGGAGCGGATTTGTATGTGGAGCCTGCCATGAGCACCCATCAAGTTGACAACGCGAATCACCCCAACGATGCGCCGTTGGCCCGCCCGGTGGAAGATGAAACCGTCGGCAACGCCCTGGACACGCAAGGGGCGGCCGACGACGAGGAGTACGAGGAGATTCCGCTTGGGCCATCTCCTTGGCGCGAGCGCCTGCGAGGGATGGGCGCCTGCGCCGTCTCCACCTGCGTTCATATCGTTGGCTTGATGCTGCTTAGCCTGTTCATGATCGCCGTCCCGGTGAAGACGCCTCCGCCCATGATCGTGGCGGACCCGGTCGACTCGGTGAAGGACGAGGAGCTTCAGGAGGTGGAGCTGGATCCCGACATGCAACCGGCCACCGAGATGACCTCCGCCGTCGCCTCGACGCCAATGGCCGGGGTCACGGGCGCCATTGCGGGCGGACTGGTCTCCGAGTCGAAGCTCGACACGAAAGTGGTCGAGAAATTCGCCAAGCTCGACAACAACATCTCGATTGAACACCCGATGGACGGCGCCCCGCCGGCGCGCAAGCTGATCACCGAAGTGCCGACCGGCTTCAAGGGCGAGTCCCGGATGCTGATCGAGGACTACAACCAGGCGTTCGACATGATCACGCAGGAGATCATGTGGATGCTGGACCGCAGCGATGTGCTGGTCGTGTGGTGCTTCGACCAATCGGGGTCGATGAAGGACGACCAAAAAGAAATCCAACAGCGCGTCGCAAATGTATACGTCGAGTTGGGGCTGGCTCGCCGCGTGGAGGACGCCAAGCACCTAACCACCGGCGTCGCCAGCTACGGCGGCGACTACATGGTGCACACCCCGAAGCCGACGAGCAACTATCAGGAGATTCAAGCCGCGATCGGCGCGGTGCCCGAAGACCCCAGTGGCAAGGAGATGATGTGCGAGGCAGTCGGCCGCTCGGTCAAGTACTTCCGCCAACACGCCAAGAACCGGCAGTTGGCGTTGATCCTGGTCACGGATGAAAGCGGCCAGCCGGAAAACAATTATCAATTTCTCGAGGCGACGATTGCCGAGGCAAAGGCGGCTGAATGCAAGATCTACACGCTGGGCCGCGAGGCGGTGTTTGGCTACCCGTATGCCTACATGAGCTGGACGCACCCACAGACCAAACGCACGCATTGGCTACAGATCGACCGCGGGCCCGAAACGGGCTTTCCCGAGCAGCTACAGACCAACGGTTTTCGCCGTCGATACGACGCGTTTGGCAGCGGCTTCGGCTCGTATGAGCAGGCGCGCATGAGCCGCGAGACCGGCGGCATTTTCTTCATGCTGCCGAGTGTGGAGACGCGGTTGGTGGGCGGTCACAAGGGCAAGTATGAGCTGGAGAAGCTCCGCGCCTATCGTCCGGACCTGCGATCGAGGATCGAGGTGTTTGCGGACCGCGACGAACGCCCGATGAGAACGTTCCTTTGGAAGATCATCAGCGACCTCAACCCGTACAACAAGCAAGCTGCGCGGGTGGTCGAAATGCGCATGGAGTTCTCCATTCTGCTGCCTCAGTTCGTCCAGCAGGCGAAGCAGGAGCAGACCAAGGCGATGCTGTTCATTCGCTATCTGGGCGAAGTGCAGAAGATCATCGAGCAGGAGGCGGCGCCGCATCGGTTGCAGGAGCCCGAGCCGCGATGGCAGGCCAATTACGATTTGATCTACGCGCAAACGGTCGCCTATCAAGCGCGGCTATACGAGTACGGCGTGGCGCTCGAGGAGTTTATGGCCAAGCCGCAAGTCGCGCCGCTGACGAAGTCCCCCGACCTGCGGCTCGTCCACTGGGACATCGGGCACCAAAAAGAGCTGCGCGCTCCGGAGAAATCTCAGCCGTATATTGATCGGGCGACCGAACTGTTCAACGACGTGATTCGCAATCACCCGGGCACTCCCTGGGCCGATCGCGCCAAGCAGGAGCTCAGCCGCGGCTTCGGCATTCGGCTGGTCCCGGATTATCACCGGCCCTACATCGAAGTGTCGAACCCCTCGCCGGTTCCGAAGCTGTAGTCGATCGGTGGCGGTGAGAATCGAGCCGCCGCCGCAAGCCCGTCGTTTGTTGAGCCGATGCCTGAGTTGCCTGAAGTCGAAACGATGCGGCGCGGACTGCTCGGCGCAGAAGGCGGCCGTTTCGAGGCCGTCGTGCGGGAGCCCTGCCCGCGAAAGCCGATCACACTCGAGCCGCGCATCGATGTGCTCCAGCGGCGTTTGCGAGGAGCGCGACTCCAGCAAGTCGATCGCATCGGCAAGCGGATCGTGCTGCGGTCCGATCACGGCCAGAATCTTGTCATTGAGCCCCGGATGACCGGGCTCGTGCTCGTGGCGGACCCGCCCACGGTCGAGCACCTGCGGCTGCGCATCGAACTGTCCGGCTGCCGAGACCGGCGCGTTTGGTTCTGGGATCGCCGCGGACTCGGCACCGTGCGACTGCTCTCCGACGCCGAGCTGGCCGAGCGGCTGGGGCCGGAAAAACTTGGTCCCGACGCATTGCACGTGGACGCCGCGCTGCTGCGCGAGCGTCTCGGGGCAAGCCAGCGCGCCATCAAAGTCGCTTTGCTCGACCAGTCCGCCGTCGCGGGCATCGGCAACCTGTACGCCTCCGAGATCCTGCACGTCGCCAGCGTCGACCCCCGTCAAACCTGCCGCCGACTCGTCCCGTCACAGTGGAGCGCGATCGCGGACGCGACCCTGGAAGTGCTGAAGGAGGCGATCCTCCACGAAGGCTCGACCCTGTCCGACGGCACCTACCGCAATGCGTTGAATCAAACGGGCGACTATCAAAACATGCATCGCGTTTACGATCGCGCCGAGCAGCCTTGCCCGCGCTGCCATACGCCGATCATCCGCATCGTGCAGGCGCAGCGTTCGACGTTTTACTGCCCTAAGTGCCAGACCCAAAGGCCGCGCCGCGACAACAGTGGCAAAGGCGGGGACAACGCCAGGAGTGCGCAATGACTCGCAAGCGAGAATCGCTCGCGGCAGCGGCGATGGCAACGTGGCCGCTGCTGCTGATGATGATGATGATGATGATGCCTCGAGCCGGGAAGGCACAGGACCGTGGCGCCTGGCAGTTCGAGCGTTTGCACCTCCAGGATGAGACGATCGTCGAAGGCCTGTTGCTCGACGACCGCCCCCGCGTGATTGAGTTTGCGCAGCTCGTGCAGCCGCCGGGACGTCCGATGCATGCAGTCATCAAGCCGTTTCCCAAGGACCAGATTGTGCTGATCGATCGGCTGCCTTCCGAGCAACACGCGCTGCTCGAGCAACGATTCCGGCAGCTGCGAAATCGAGCGAGGATCGAGGCCGACCGCCGCGACGCCATCGAGCTGCGCCCTGCGGCGGACGCGTCGGCCGATCCCGATCGAGTGCCATTTCCCGAAGCGAAATGGCGTTTCACGGGCGAGTGGTTTGTGCTGGAGACGTCGCTTCAACGCGCCGCGGCGCAGCAGTGCATCGTCCGCGTCGAGCAGATGTTTCGCGCATATCGACATCAGCTGGCGCCGCGTCGGACCGCCGGCCAAAAGCTCCATATTCTCGTGACCGGCACGGCGGATGAGTATCGCCGTTTGCTCGCCAACCTGCAGTTGGAGTCGGCGGCGCCGGCGCTCTATCTGCCGCGTTTGAACCTGATCCTCGTCGGGACCGATCTGCTCCCGATGGCCGAGCAACTCGAGCTGACACGAGAATCTCACCAGCGGCTCGCCGCACAGCTAGAACGCCAGTTGAACACATTCGGCGACCAGTTCGGCCGCGAGGTGTCCAAGCTGCAAGCCAGCGGCTACTCCGAGGAGGAGATCGCCGCCGAGCGACGAGCGCGGCTGGCAGCTCTGCAACGCGAGACTACCGCCATGGGAGCGCGAATCGAAACCGCTCAGCGCCGCAATGAGCTGCTGTTTGCCACTCATTGCCATCGGGCATTCCGGCGGCTGTACCACGAGGCGTTTCACGCTTACCTGGAGAACTACGTCCTCGATCGCGCAACGCGTCGCGTGCCGCGTTGGCTGAACGAGGGACTCGCCCAGGTGTTTGAGCACGCCCAGCTGGATGGAGACCACCTCCGCATCGACAGCGTGCCGCCGGAATTGGAGCGACGCATTCGCGACGACCAGCGGCAGCGTCCTCTGCCCATTGAGGAAGTGTTGCAGTCGACAGCCAGCGAGTTTCACGGATCACGAGACCCCGCCCGCGCGCAGCGACTCTACGATTACTCGTGGGGGATGTCGCACTACCTGTTGTTTGTCCAAGGCGAGTCGCTGGAATCTCTGCTCGCCAATCCACCCACCCGGGACTCGGCCAACACCTGGATCTCGCAGTGGCAATCCAGCCTGCTCCAGCCGTGACAACCTGATTAAATCAGTTCTCGCATCGGCTTCACACCGGTGTCGACCAGGTACTGGGGGCGGCCGTTGAGGTCGGGGATGGTGGCGGTGGTGACGTCGATGCCGAGGTTGTGGTAGAGCGTCGCGAAGACTTCCTGGAATTTGACGGGGCGGTCAACCGGCTCGCCGGCCAGGCGATCGGTGGCGCCGATCACCTGACCTGTCTGCATCCCGCCTCCGGCGAGCAAGGCGCCGGCGACGCGCGGCCAGTGGTCGCGGCCAACTTGAGCGCTGATCTTCGGCGTCCGTCCGAACTCACCCCAAACCAACACCGACACGTCGTCCGAAAGGCCACGCTGGTGGAGATCCTCGACCAGCGCCGTGATGCCCTGATCGAAGGCGGGAAAGTCCTCACGCTCGCGTTTGAAGATCGAGTTGTTGGCGCCGCCGTGCCAATCCCACTTGCTATAGTTCACCGTGACGACCCGAGCGCCGGCCTCGACGAGCCGACGAGCGACGAGGAAACTTTGGGGCACGCGCGGAGCGCCGTTGCCGTCCATAAACTTCGTGGGATCGCCCGTGCCGTATCGCTCGACGACTCGCGGATCCTCATTCGAAAGATCCAGCGCCTCGGCCAGACGGGACGACGTCAACACGCCCAACGCCTGCTCGGTAAATGAATCCATCCCCTCCATCGCCCCGCTGGCGTCAACCTGGCGGCGAAACTGATCGAAGCTGGTCAGCAGCTGTTTGCGGTCTCCCAGCCGATCGGTCGTGATGCCGTTGAGCACCATATCCTGTTTGGTGTCGCCCAGCGGCCGGAAGCCGTTGTAAGCCGGCCCCAGGAAACCCGCGCCGGGCTCGTTGTACGGTCCGTGCGTGCAGGTGTAGCAGAGACTGATGTAAGGGGGCGTGCTGGGAACCGCCGGGCCTTGAGTCCTGGCCACTGCCGAGCCGAACTGGGGCCAGCCGCCTGACGGCGTGCGGCCGCCGCGAGTTCGCCCCGTATAACATTGGATCGCGTCGTGTCCCGACTGAGCATCGCAAAGCGACCGAATGATCGTGAAGCGATCCATCATCTGCGCCGTACGCGGCAGCAACTCGCAGACCTCAATCCCCGGCACATTGGTGGAGATTGGCCGCATCGGCCCCGCCACCTCGGACGGCGCATCGGGCTTGAGATCCCAGAGGTCTTGGTGCGGCGGACCACCCACCAGATAAACCAGAATGACGGACTTGGTCGAGCGTTGAATGCCGGCTTGCGCCTCGAGCGACAACAACTGGGGCAACGTGAGGCCCGCGGCGCCCATGGCGCCAATCTTCAGGAAGTTGCGCCGTGAGAATCCGGATTTTCGAGAGGAACGGGTGGGAGTTGGGGAGGCATGTTCCGGATCGAAAATCGTGAGCACGGCAAATCCTCGGTGAGCTTCGGGGAGGGTTCCCGATGGGGATGGTTGGCGGGCTGGGCTACAAACTGCCCAGCGGGATTTTACATCCATTCACCCCTGCCGATCCATAGAAAACCGGCGCTCGCCGAGTTTTCCCCGTTTAACACGGTAAATGGAGCGGCAAGACCGTAGGGCTGAAGCGCATGGCACCAACCACAGCCAACGGGCTAACCGCTGCTGGCGGCCCGGAAGGGCCGCCCTACCAAGCCTTCGTTGTGGGGTTGGAGAACTCGCGAAGTCATGGCGAGCCACGAGGTTGGGGCGGCGACCAACCCAACGTTTCAGTGTTGACGGGGCACTAGTCGAGCAGCTCAAGGCGACATTGACCCCAAAGGGCAGTTCTCGTAGAAGCGGAGTCACGATACCGGATACTACCGCCATTTCGCGCTAATTCGCGATAATCCGCGCGCCGCCATCTCTGCGCCAAGGTCCGCCGTTTCCATCGAACTACCTAACTTACTAAAGACTGCAAGCGTGCCGACGTCTTTCGCCCCTCCGAGCCACCATCGACCTTTGGCCGGCGTCCTTGCCGACGCCGCGCGAGGCGAAGCTGCGCGATGGTTGCGATGGGAGCGGAAGGCCGGTGTCATCTTGCTGTTGCTGTCAATCGCGGGCGGCTGCGCCTCGTCGGATTACCTGCAAGCCCGAAGTTCGCCTCGCAACCCGCTCAATAGTCAACTGCAGCTGCTCTCCCGCAGCGGCCCGCACGCCACACAACGAACGAGCCGGCTGTTGCGACGCTACGCGTTGGAGGACAACGACGGCAATACCGACGCAGTATTGCAGCGACTGGCCGAAGAGATCACTCGGGAGCCCAAGTCGGAAAAAGTGTATGCCTACGCGGAGCTAGCCTATATCGGCGGCCGCCAGGCGCAGGAAAAAGGCGACGACGCCCAGGCGTTGAAGCTATACGGCGGCTCGGTCATGCACTCGTTCATGTACCTGTTCGATCCGCAGTTTGACCTCGAGCGGAACCCGTATGACCCGCAGTTTCGCGGCGCGTGCGACTTGTACAACGGCGCCCTGGAAGGCGCCCTGCGGTTGGTCGCCAAGCAAGGCAAGCTGAAACCTGGGGCCATTCAGCACGTCAAGTTTGGCGACAAAGATGCCGGATTGCGGCTCGTGGTCAACGGGCCGTGGCACGACGACGAGTTTGAGCGGTTCGAGTTTGTTTCGGACTTCGAGATCAAGGGATTGAACAATCGGCACCATTCCTACGGACTGGGCGTGCCGATGATCGCCGTCAGACGCCGTCACGTGAACGAGGCAAGTTACGAAGAGCACTACCCGCCCGGCCTATCCTTCGCGGTGACCGCCTTTCTGCGGCTGCGTCCGGGACAGCAAGGCGAGCCGCATCGCATGTGCACGATCGAGCTATTCGATGCGCTCGACACACAGACTGCGAACGTCGGCGACTATCTGGTGCCGCTCGAAACCGACTTGAGCACCGCGCTCGCCTACAGCCTGGATCGCCCGGAGTTCCGCGAGAAACAGCAATTGGCCACCACCGGCTTTCTCGACCCGAACAAGGGCAAGAAAGCGCAGGGGCTGTACATGCTCGAGCCGTACGACGAGAACAAGATCCCGGTGTTGATGGTCCACGGCTTGTGGTCCGATCCGCTGACCTGGATGGAGATGTTCAACGACCTGCGGAGCTTCCCGGAATTGCGGAGCCGCTATCAGTTCTGGTTCTACCTTTATCCGACCGGTCAGCCGTTTTGGGTTAGCGCGACGCAGCTCCGCGACGACCTCGCGTCGCTGCAATCGAAGCTTGACCCCAGCAGCAAGAATCCGGCGTTGGGGCAAATGGTGTTGGTTGGGCACAGCATGGGCGGCTTGGTGTCGCGGATGCAGGTGATCAACAGCGAGGAGCGGCTACGGGAGCTGATCAGTGAGAAGCCGCTCGACCAGGTGAAGCTCAGCGACGACGAACGGGAGCACATTCGCAAGGTGGTTTACTTCCGCCCCAATCCGGCGGTCAAGCGAGTCGTCTCGATCGGCACGCCGTATCGCGGCAGCAACTTTGCCAACGACTACACGCGATGGCTTAGCCGCAAGCTGATCACGGTGCCGAAGCGAATGGTGCAAGCTCAACAACGGCTGCTCAACTTGGACGGCTTGCAGAACAGCGAGCTGCTGCGGATTACCACGAGCATCGACTCGTTGGCGCCGAGCTCGCCGATCCTGAAGCCGTTGCGAGAATCTCCCGCGGCGCCGTGGGTGACAACGCACAACATCGTCGGCGTGGTCTCCGAGAACGGCTTTATCGGCAGGTTCGCCGGCGAGAGCGACGGCGTCGTCGATCGCACCAGCGCTCACTTCGAGCAGGCGAAGACCGAGCTGGTGGTGGAGGCGGACCACACCACCATTCACCAGAACCCCCGCGCCATTCTCGAGGTGCGGCGCATTCTGCTCGAACATCTCGAGACCGCCGACTATCAACTCGCGCGAGTGCCATTTCCATCAGGCGCACCAGCCATCGCTCCTCCACCCATCGAAATGGGCAGCGAACCTCACGAGCATCACTGAGCCTCACTGAGCGTCCATGACACGTGCATTGCGCGGGTAGCATGGGCGTCCTCGCGCGTGCGCAGCGAGCAACCGCAAACCGCCGCTCGTGCCGCACCATGCATTCGGGTTGCGCAGTGCTGCACGGGCGAGGACGCGCGAGGGCGCCCATGCTACGCAGATGCTTTCCTCTTTCATGCTTCCCTCTTTCATGCTTCCCTCTTTCATGCTTCCCTCTTTCATCCTTCCCTCTTTCATGCTTCCTCGCTCATCCGTGTTTCATTCGTGTTTCATCCGTGGCCTTCAACACCCGACATCAGATCTCCCCGCCTCCGTGGCTCAGCACTTCGTCCGCACCGGCGGCTGGCAATTTAGTTCCGAACGTGGGTAAGCTATACGCATCCGTTGTCGCCGCGCTCGCGTGGCTCTCGGCCCTCCCAGCGTCCCCCGCTCGCGTTTGGAAAGGAGTGAGATGCTCGCTAAGCACCAACGCGTCTCAAATTGCCGGCTGCCCCACCAGCTCTCGGTGGCTCTTCCCACAACTACCATGTGGCTCGCGGCGGTCGTCTTCCTTGGCGGCTTGTCCGCCCGGCTGTCAGGCGACGCCAACGCGCAAGCGCCGACAGCCAAACCTCGCATCGCAGGCTTGGCGACGGTCTACCGCCATAACTCGCACGGCGATGTGATTCACTCCAGGTATCTCGAGACCGACACGCTGGACGGCAAGGGCGCGCAGCTGCCGGCCGAGATGGTGTCGCTGCACGTGCTGCAGACGCCCGAAAGCGACATGAGCCGCCGGATGGCGGCCGCGCATGGCGTGCGGCTCAGCGATTCCGTGGCCGACGCCCTGACCCTCGGCGGCGACAAGCTGGCGGTCGACGGCGTGGTGTTGGTCGCCGAGCATGGCGAGTTTCCGCTGTCGGAGATCGGCCAGAAGCAGTATCCCAAACGGCAGCTCTTCGCGCAGGTGGCTGCCGTGATGGAGCGTTCGGGCCGCTCGGCGCCGGTATTCAGCGACAAGATGCTGTCAGACAATTGGGAGGACGCCGAGTGGATCTACCGCGAGGCAAAGCGGCTGAAGATCCCGCTGATGGCAGGCTCGTCGTTGCCGACCGCCTGGCGATTCCCGCCCGTGGACATGCCTCGCGGCGCAGCTGTGGCGGAGATCACGGCGGTCTCTTACGGCCAGCCGGAGAGCTACGGATTTCATGCGTTGGAGATGGTGCAGTGCCTTGCCGAACGGCGCGGCCAGGGAGAGACGGGAGTTGCGGCGGTCCGCTGCCTGGAGGGCGAAGCCGTCTGGCAGGCGCTGGCCGCGGGCGAGGTCGATCGCGAGGCACTGCAAGCGTGTCTCGATTTGCAGTCGCCCCAACGAGCGACCGACAAGCCGCTGTCAGCGCGAGTCAAGCGGCCGGTGTTGTTCGGCATCGAGTACCGGGATGGCCTGCGCGCCAACGTGCTGGTGCTCAACGGAGCGGTGCGGCAATGGGCGGCGGCTTGGCGACTGCAGGACGGCTCGCGGCAAGCGACGCAGTTCTGGGTGCAAGAGCAACGCCCCTTCATGCATTTCACGTACCTGCTGGAAGGCGTGAATCGCATGTTCGCCACCGGCAAGCCGAGCTGGCCGGTCGAACGCACGCTGCTGACCACCGGCATGCTGAATGCCGTGTTCCGCTCGCAAGCCGACGGCGGCGCCCGCATTGAGACGCCTCACTTGCGCGGACTCGCCTATACGTCCGATTGGAATTGGCGGCAGCCTCCCTGGCCGGCCAACGAGCCTCCTCGCAAGGAATGAGCGAGTGGCAAACGTAATACGTAAGCAATGGAGCAAAAAAATCGGGCCGCCTGAAGCAACTGCTTCAAGGCGGCCCATTGCCCTCGCCAAACTCACAACAAAGTGAGCACGTGTCGTAATTTGTGCGCCCCATTTGCACTTGGGGCCTGTTGCTGACGTCAGAACTCTCCGATGTCGCTGGTGTCTTGACCAATGTCCTCGTGGGGATCGAGGCCATAGAAGTGTCCGGCGATCCGGTCGCCGACTCGCTTCAAGAAGGCCGCCTCAAACTGGGTCTCCTGAACGCCGTAACGAGCTTGTGCCGGCCAGTGGAAGTCGCTGACGCGACGGCGGAAATCTTTCTTGCCTTGCTTTTTGAGGTCGATCACCGTGACGGTGTAGTCGGCCGAGCCCCGGTAGAGCTGCGGGCCCTCGTGGAAGCGAATGGGAGCGTTCAATTCGATCGCCACCACCTTGTCCGCTTTCACCCCATTGCCTAACGCGACGTAGTCAACTTCCGACCAGTCGTTGTGATCCAGCCAATCCGAGATCTCCTCCTCGGGCACGACCACGATGTCGTCGACATTCTCCGCCAGTGCCTTGCGAACGTGCCGAGCCACTCGATTGGAGGTGACGTTGGGACCGTAGGCCGTATCCGCGGCCACACAGACGACTGCCGCTCGACTGTCCTCCAATCCTTCGTACTCCGCCGGCAACTTCGGCATGCCGTGTGCCAGATAATGGCCAAACCCGATGATCCGGGCGAGACACCCGGTGTTGGTGGTCAACAGGAAGGCTGCCAGGAGGCACCCGAGTAACCTGCGCGTATGCATTGTGCGGCTCCGCCGAAATTCCTTTTTCCATGGAGAGGCCGACGGTAGCGGCTGGACCCAGGCGGGTCAATTGCAGTTTCGCGGCAAAAGTTGCCATTCCCCTTCAATCCGCACAATCCGGGCGGCCGATACCTAGATTGGGACTAGAGGACATTTCAAAAATCTTCCCTGGCGCAATCGAAGGCAGTTTTTCTGCTGGTTTTATCAACCCGATTGCCGATCGGGAAGTTTTTGAAATGCGTTGTAGTTGATCGGGGGGAAGCGGATCACCATGCGCCTAAATCGGCCCATTTTCTTGAACGGCATGTCCCGGGGCGGCACGACGATTCTGATGAATCTCATCAGTTCGCATCCGGCCGTGGCCCTGGTTGGAGAGACGCATAAGACCTTCAAGGGCTGCCGTCAGAACGACTCGGTGGCTCGGGTTGCGTACAAGTGCCTGTTTCGCGAGTTGCCGGTGTTGACGGCCCACCGCCAGGATTACTTCAGCCCTCGGCTCGAGGAGCCCCGCCCGCGGCTAACGCCCGTGCTCCGCCGGCATGTGGATCGCTGCCTGTTCGCCGAGCAACTGCGGCGGCACCCGAACCTGAACCAGTACAAGGCGCCCGGCGTCAAATACACGTCGAACGAGCTGCGCCGAGCGAGGCTGTTGGCCAAGAATCTGGACGGGGCGATCTATCTCAGCGACGTCTTCGCCGAGATGTATCCGGATGCCACTTTCGTGTCATTGATTCGCAACGGGTTCGCCGTCTGCGAGGGCCACGTGCGCCGCGGGACACCGGCCAACACGATCGGCCGGCGCTACCGGGAACTGGCGACCAAGATGCTGGACGATGCCGAGACCCGCAACAACCACGTGCTCATTCGCTTTGAAGACCTGCTGGCCGATGCGCGCGAGGTCGCGGTGCGGTGTTGCCTGGCGGCCGACCTGGACATCTGGCAACTGGGGGAAGTGCGGCAACAGCGGCGCCGCGTGATCCGCGACGACGGACAACACGTCGCCAACGGCCGCGAATGGGAAGTCGTTTGGACACCTCTTGCGCAGCTCTCGTCCACGCTGGAGCAAGACATCGACCAGCGGCAGATCGCCCGGCTCTCGGACGCCGACCGCGACGCCTTTCTCGAAGAGGCCTACCCCGTCATGCAGCGGCTGGGCTACGTCAGCCGCGCGCAGCGCCAAGTCCGCCGAGCCGCGTGACGACAGAGCCTATGGCGCGGGGGTGTGCATGAAGCCCTGTTGTGGAGGCGCATGCGAGTAATCGTGAATTCGCCAGATACCATCGGGCTCTTTGAAAAACTCGAGCGTCACGAATCGCGGAATCGGACTCGGGTACTGCTTCAGCTCGACGACCACATTAAACTTCGCCTCGGCTCGTGGAGGCTGATGGTCGGGGCTGACCTCCACTCGCAAGTTGTGCTTGATATCGACGCGAGTGAAATCGTACAGGTGGAGCTCCGACTGGGCGCGGTCGCGGATCTCCGGCGCCAGCCGATGAATCGCGTCGAGAATCCGCTGGTCCTCGCCTTGAACCAGCGCGCGGGCCAAGTCATGGATCGTCGTGGTGATCTGCTCGCGATCGGTGACAATCCGCGCCTCGAGCCAAACCAGCGCCGCGCCGAGCAACAGGAACACGATTGACAGGGCGAGCAGCCAGCGACGGCCCGTGCGCAGGAAGCCGGCGATCATCACAACGGCTAACAGCAGGCCCAGCGTGAGCCCCGGCCAGGGCGACTCGGCAAACCAGCTCATGTCCGGGGCTCCGCAGCGGTGTGTTTGGCCGATGCCGCGGGCACGGGAGCGAACGGCTCAACCGGCGGCGACACATGCGGCTCGGCGCCGGCAGCCGTCGTCTGGTTGGCGGCACGCACCCGATAACGCCGCCTCCAAACCATCCACCAGGACAGCGTGGCTCCGCTGGCGAACAGCCCGTAGAGCGGCCCCAACTTCACATGGAGATTGTCTTCCGATGACAGGGGCGTGTCGGGCGCCTTGCCGGCCCGGTTGAGCGACGCTCGCTGGCGCCCCTGAAACTTGCGTTCCACGCCCGCCTGCCGAGCTGCAAAGCGGGGGCCGACGAGCACCAGCCCGATCAGGGCAGCGACGCAAAACAGGTGCATCCAATACCACGGCGAATCCATCAAGCTGGAGCCGCGTTGCTGGGCTGCAGTGTTCATGGCCGGCCTTTCCGTTCACGGAATCGGGCGACATCGACGCGTGGCGAGCTCCCCGGAAGCTTGCGAGTCCACTAACTGCGTTTCGGGAACAGCGGCCCACCGTAGGTCGCCTGCTCGCCCAGCTCCTCTTCGATCCGCAACAGCTGATTGTACTTGGCCATGCGGTCGCTGCGCGACGCCGAGCCCGTTTTGATCTGACCGGTGTTCAGCGCCACCGCGAGATCGGCGATGGTGGCGTCCTCGGTCTCGCCGCTGCGATGGCTGGTGACGCTGCTGTAGCCGTTGCGCATCGCCAGCTGAATCGCTTGAATCGTCTCGGTGAGCGAGCCGATCTGATTGACCTTGATCAGAATGCTGTTGGCGATGCCGCGATCGATGCCCATCTGCAGACGCTCGGTATTGGTGACGAACAGATCGTCGCCAACCAGTTGCACGCGATTGCCGATGCGGTCGGTCAGCAGCTTCCAGCCATCCCAGTCGTCCTCGCTGCAGCCGTCTTCGATCGAGCAGATCGGATACTTGTCGGCCCAGCTGGCCAGGAAGTCGACCATGGCGGCCGAGTCCAGCTCCTTGCCGTCGATCGTGTAGACCTTCTTCTTCGTGTCGTAAAACTCGGTGGCGGCGACGTCCAAGGCGATCATCACCTGCTCGCCCGGCAAGTAACCGGCCTTCTCGATCGCCGTCATGATCAAGTCCAGCGCCTCGACGTTGCTGCCGAGATCCGGAGCGAATCCGCCCTCATCGCCGACGGCCGTGTTCAAACGTTTTGATCGCAGCACCGACTTCAGGTTATGAAAGATCTCGACGCCGGCGCGGAGCGCGTCGGAGAATCGCTCGAATCCCAGCGGCATCACCATGAACTCTTGCACGTCGACCGAGTTGTCGGCGTGCTGGCCGCCGTTGACGATGTTCATCATCGGAGCGGGCAACAGGGTGGCGCCAACGCCTCCCAAGTAGCGATAGAGCGGCAGGCCCGCGTAGTTGGCGGCCGCTTTGGCGGCGCTGAGCGAGACGCCGAGAATCGCGTTCGCGCCGAGCGTCTTCTTGTTGGAGGTGCCATCCAGTTCGAGCAACGCGGCATCCAGGGCGCCCTGGTCCATCGCGTCGAAGCCGATCAAGTTTTCGGCGATCTTGGTGTTGATGTTCTCGACCGCTGTCATGACGCCCTTGCCGAGATAATAGGCGCTATCACCGTCGCGCAGCTCCCAGGCCTCATGGGCGCCCGTGCTGGCGCCGCTGGGCACGGCGGCGCGGCCAAACGAGCCATCGATGAGCGTGGTGTCGACTTCAACGGTCGGATTCCCGCGGCTATCGAGAATCTGACGGGCGATGATATTGGCGATCTGGCTCATGGGCTGGTCCACGGATAAAGGACGGAATGGATCGGAAATGGCGAAGTTTGGGGACCTATTTTGCCTCATCCTGCGCCAGCTGACCATGGGGCGCCGCAGGCCATCGTCGTTGCGGTTTGCCCGTCCCCTATAACTCGCATCAGGGGCAGGAACTTCTCCCTAATGACGCAGATTTCGTTAGGGAATCTGTCGTGGTCCTTTAGAATCCGGTCATCGCCCACGACCCCCTGCCCCGGCCCGGGTGGATGGTCCGCAAGCCAACTCTTGGCTCAGCAGCCGAACGATCCTTCGGGCCCTTCTCACGCCGTCGGACGTCACGCCGCTGACCTCATCACCAACCGGGGGAGCGCAAGATGCCACTCGACCTCTCTTTTCTGATGCCGCAGTTTGTTCAGTTCAGCTTCCAAGCCACCACGGCCATGGTGATGTTCCTCGGAGGCTGGGTCGTGTTGCTGCAAGCCTCTCGGCATTGGTAAGCCCGCAACACGACTAGTCGACCGCCAAGCCTTCGTTTTGGGGTTGGAAAACTCGCGAAGTCGTGGCGAGCCACGAGCCTGGGGCGTTGGCCAACCCAACGTTTTATGGTTGACGGGCACTGGCAAATTCGGCACGTGGTTTGCACCTTATTTTGCAGAGGAGGAGGCAGACGGTTCGCAGGCAGGCAACGCTTGTCGTGCGAGCCGGAGATCAGTCTGAAAGGAGGTGTGCGATGTCCACCGTTCCAAATCATCATGGGCATGGCCCGGCCAAGTCGGAAGCTCATCCGATCCTTGGCTTCATCGCTTTGCTGTTTGTCGTCGCGCTGCTGACGGCGCTGGTTTGGCTGAGCACCATGACTGGCGGCGCCGGCAACGGCTATGAGAACTTCGATTGGTTCCTGATGCCGTAGCCTCATGGCGCGACGCGCTTTTCAGCTGCATCTCGCCTCCCTGAGTTGAGCACACTCACCCGAGGGCGAATGGGGTCGGCAGGCGATCACTGTCCGCCCTCTCGTGATGTGCTTCTGCTCGCCGCACAACAAGGGCTGGCTTGCCTCGGGTTCCGTTGCATCACGACTTCTCGACAAGCGTTGCTAACCGCTTGTCGAAAAGACAGGCCTCCCGTACCCACACTAACCACCTGTCGCGATGCCGCGCATCAAGCGCCAACCGTGACAGCCAGCCCTGTGGCGGCGATGACCACTCGGTGCGCTTTCGATGTTCACGTCGGTGCGATTTCGATCGATCGATCGATGAATAAGCTCACTCTTCCGACTCTGCACTGGGTATCTCCACTTCAACCGGGGAGACAAAGTCCGCAGGCTTCAAAGCCAGCAAGCTGCAAGTCACGTGCTTCAGAATCCTCTCAGCCGTGTTGCCGATCAACATCCCATCGAGCCCCGATCGAGCGAGGGTGCCCATCGCGAGCAGGTCGATCTGCTGTTCCTCGACAAAGCAACGGATCGCTTCTTCGGGCTCACCTGCAAGCACGCGCGCCGTCGCCACGACGCCGAGTTCGCGGACTCGCTCTTGTAGTTTGTCCAGTGCCTGCCGATGCAGATCGGCGTCCCATTTTTCCATCTGCTCGGGCGTGATCAGGTCTCGATCGATCTGATTGACTTCGATCGCATCCCGCACGCTCGGCATGGCATAGATCAGCTCGAGCGTTCCGTCGCAGATGCTGTGGGCCGCCTCCGCGACGCGCTGATCGAGCTCGGCTTGGAGAGGGTGGTCATCGAGCACATCCAGCGCCGCGGCAACATGCTGAAATCCCGGCTGCTCATCGTGCCGCAGGATTAACAACGTGCAGGGGCACTTTCGGAGCAAGCGATAATCCGTTGACCCCAGGAAACCCGAGCGATTGGGGCCGGAGTCGTCCGCGACCTTCACGACGAGATCGTGACCCTCCTTGATCACCTCGCGAATGAGCTCAACCGCCTGACGACCTTTGGTCAGCCGATGCTCGACCGCGATGCCCTCCTGACGCACTTCCTCGCAGCGTTGTTGCATCAGGTGGTGCTTGGTGCCGGTGACGCTCTCGAGCGCCTCCTCGATGCCGCCGACCAAGTACTGCAGCGGCCACGGCAAGTCGGTCTCAATGTCGAACAAGGTCAACGCGGCGCCCCAGCGTTTCGCCAATGACACCGCCATTTGAATCGCGGGATCGGGCCCTTTGGCGAAAGGAGTGAGTTGAACGAGAATCTTGGAGGCCTGCATGCCTGTGCCCTTCTCTGTGCCCTTCTCTGTGCCCTTCTCTGTGCCGCTCTCTGTGCCGCTCTCTGTGCGAAATCGCACGATCCATGCATCGCTTACAGCCGCTTGAGGAATTCGAGCAGGTCGTCCAACTGTCGCTCGTCGAGCTTCTTCCCGGTCACATCGGCCGGGTTGTGAGCTCCCTCCAGCACGGCCCGCAAGGAATCGGCGCGGCCATCGTGGAGCAGCTTGACTTTGCGGCTCACCCGATGCAGCGATGGCGTGTTAAATCCGTCGTAGCGGTCGCCCGGCCGGCCCAGGCCAACGTCGTGCACTTTCCCATCCGTGAAGTGCGGGCCACGATGGCAATCGGCACAGCCCACTTCGGCGAAGATCGCCTCGCCCCGGCGCGACGCTTCCGTTTCGGGGCGTTCGACCTTCGGCGGCGGCTTGAGCGTGCGCAAGTAGGCGATCAAGGCATCGACCTCATGTTCGGTCGGCGGCTTTCCCAACATGGTGGAAGTGATTGATTTGTTCATCGCCGCGCGCAAATCCGTTTGCCAGCCGTGCCAAGTCCAGGGTGCGGTTTCAGTGACGTGATACAGCGGCAGCACCGACTTGTACGTTCGCGGCGTCGCATCGTTGAACGTGTCGATGACGACCGAGTTGCCGGCGCCATCCTGGTGACATGAATGGCAGCTGTACCATTGGTCCAAGCTGCGTTGCCCGTCGTAAAAAATCGCCTCGCCTTCCCGCTCCAGCGACGGCTGACGGGGGCCGCCCAGCGAAAGCGTGCGCGTCACTCGTCGCTCGGCAACATCGACCACTTGCACGGCATCCGACAAATAGTTGGACACAAGCACCGTGTTGTCGTCCGACAACATCCGCAGCCCCATGGGCCGGCCGCCCAGCTCGATGCGATCAAACTTGTCAGGCGCCTCTCGCAGTTCGGGCTCCAGATGGTCCGGCCCGCCCGCGGACTCAAACGGCAGCGCATCGATTCGATAGACCAATAGCTCATGCGTCCCGCTGGCCGAGGACACCAGTCGATCGCCCTTGGCGGTGATTGCCAAGCCGTATGGATCCGCGATCGCGCGACCGGGCGGATCGAGCGACACGGCCTCGCGTCGTTCGTCGCTGTCCAGTCGAAACCGTCCCAGGCGGCTGGCCAGCACCCAGCCCAAGCGAATGTTGCCGGCGGAGATCGGATTCCTGCGGTACACCATCCAGGGAAAGTAGACGCGGTCATCGGCGCCGAGTTGCAGATGGCCGATGTTCAGACCGATGAAGCTCTGTTGATGGACGGTTTTGCCGGACGCCAGATCTATCACGCTCACCCCGCGGTCGCCCGACGTGGAGACCCCCAGTCGACTGCCGTCTCGCGACAGCGCCAGGAAGCGCGGCCAGCGGCCCGTTTCGATGGTTCGAGTCACTTTGCCCGACGCGAGATCCACCTCGGCCACGGCTGCCTCGGATTCCAACGCCACGTACAACTGCCCGCGCGTTGCATTCAGCGCCAGCCCTACCGGCTGTCCCGGCAACTCGAACGTGCGGCCCAGCGCTAAGGTAGCCGGCTGCCCGCTTTCGCCTTGCTCAACCCGCAACTCGAGCACTTGCTGGGCAAACGTGCAGCTCACCAGGAACTGCGTGCCCTCGGGTGTCTCCCGGCTGAGGATATAGGTGGGGCGATCGCCGACAGGTGTTTCGCACTGCAATTTGCCGTCGGGCCAGCTGATCAACGTCACGGTGTTGGCGGTTTGATTGGCGGTGGCGACCCAACGTTGATCGGCAGAGACGGCCACATCCACCGGCGAACGGTGCACGGAATCGTCACCGGGCACGGGCGGCGCCGCTGGCAGAGTCGTGGCAACAAGCGTCACAACCACAAACGCGCGGAGGAAAATCGACATGGCGGTTGGCTGAATGGAGGCGGGAGAATACCGGGCATGGCCCGACCAGGGCGAACAACGGTTCACATGGTGGCATTGTAACTCAGGCCGAGGTGGCGAGTCTCACGGGTATCCCGGCCCGGTGAAAGATCTCCCGCGATCGAGGCCCCGACCGGGCCCCTCCGAACCGGGGCTTGTCGTAGTGCAGGCTGCCAGCCTGCAACCTGCGGCCGAGACGGCATAAGACGGCATATCTACAGGCTGGCAGCCCGTACTACGGCCGTCCCTTGAAGCCCCATCCCACAGCGGTAGAATGCAGGGTTTCCCACTCCGTGCCTCGGACCCAATGTGGTGTCTCATTGGAAGAAGCCATTCAAAAAGCCGACATTCTGATTGAAGCGTTGGGATGGATCCGACGTCTGAAAGACCGGACGGTCGTCATCAAGCTCGGCGGTAGCATCATGAACAGCGAGGATGCCCTGCGGCACGTGCTGCTGGACATCGTGTTCATGTCGACCGTGGGGATGCGGCCGGTGATTGTGCACGGCGGCGGAGCCAAGATCTCCGAGGCGATGTCGGAGGCGGGAATTGTCCCCCGCTTCGTGCATGGCCGGCGGTATACGGATGACGAAACGTTGGAGATCGTCAAACGGGTGCTCGGCGGCGAGATTAACCGTTGGCTTGGCGAGCAGATCGAGCTGCTCGGGGGTCGCGCGATGACTCTAAATTGTGAAGGCGGGCCGGAAAACGTTGTCTTGCACGGCGAACGGTTGACGCTCGACTCGCCCGATGGGCCGCTCGACCTGGGGCGAGTGGGGACGGTCACGTCGGTCGACCGCCCGATCATCGAGAACCTTTGCTACTCGGGCCAGGTGCCGGTGATCCCCTCCATTTGCCTGGATGCGGAGGGCGGGTATCTCAACGTCAACGCGGACACGGCCGCCACCGCCGTCGCCCGCGAACTCCGGGTCGATAAGCTGGTCTTTCTCAGCGACGTCAACGGCGTGCGACGCGACAAGGACGACCCGGACTCGCTCATCCACACCGTCACTGCCAGCGAGGCACAACGGTTGATCGACGACCGCATCGTCAGCGAAGGCATGATCCCCAAGGTCGAGGCGTGCCTCGAAACATTGCGGGCGGGAGTCCACAAGGTCCACATCATCGACGGCCGCATTCGCCATTCGTTGCTGCTGGAAATCTACACTTCAACGGGCATCGGCACTCAGATCGTTCAAGACCCCGTTGCGACCTCCTGAACCTGCAGCTTGCCGATGCTGTCAAGCTGATCGCCACCAAACTATCCATTCGTATTGTCCCAATTGCTGCCTAGGCCCGCGTTGCCGGATCGAACCGGCCGAGCGGCCATGTCAGCCACCCCTGGAGGACCCCGATGTCCACCGCATTGAGTTCACAGGCCACGATCGACCTGTTCAAGGAATACGTCATCCCCAATTACGGCCGCTACCCCGTCAACTTGGCGCGCGGCGAGGGCTCTTGGGTTTGGGACAGCGAGGGCGACAAGTACCTTGACCTGTTTCCGGGATGGGGCTGCAATCTGCTGGGGCATTGCCCGCCGCGCGTGGTGCAGGCTGTTCAAGAGCAGGTGGCGACGTTGATCCATGTGCCCAACACCTGGCACATGGAGGCGCAGGGGCAGTGGGCGAAAATGCTGTCGGATCGCAGCTTCGGCGGCCAAGCGTTCTTTTGCAATTCGGGAACCGAGGCGAATGAGGCCGCGATCAAGCTCGCGCGGCTGCACAGCTCGCCACGCTACAAGATCATCACCTTCCAAGGCGGCTTTCACGGCCGCACGCTCGGAGCGCTGTCCGCCACGGCGCAGCCCAAATACCACCAGGGGATCGGGCCGATCTGCGCCGGCTTCTCCTACGCGCCGTTCGGTGACTTGGAAGCCGTCCGAGGACTGATCGATGACGAGACCTGCGCGATTCTCGTCGAGCCCGTGCAGGGCGAGGGCGGAGTGCGAATCCCTAGCCAGGAGTTTCTCGCCGGGCTTCGCGAGCTGGCCGACCAACACGGCCTGCTGCTGATGTTCGACGAAGTCCAAACCGGCTGTGGCCGCACGGGACAGTGGTTCGCTCACCAGCACTTCGACGTCACGCCCGACGTGATGACATTGGCCAAGGCCGTCTGCGGCGGCGTCGCGGGCGGAGCGATGCTTGCCAAACGCGAGATCGCGCCAAGCCTGCGTCCCGGCATGCACGCGGCCACTTTCGGCGGCAATCCGCTGGCGGCCCGCGCGGGCATCGCCACGCTGGAGACGATCGAAGAGGACGACCTGCTGTCGCATTGTCGGCAGCTGAGCGAGCTGTTCCGCGAGCGTCTGGAAGCATTGCAGCAAGAGCTGGATCTGATTCGGGAAGTCCGCGTGCTGGGCGTGATGATCGGCATCGAGCTCGCCGTCGAGGGCGCTCCGATTGTTGCTCAGTGCCTGGAGCAGAAGTTGCTCGCCAACTGCACGCAGTCCACGGTCATTCGGCTCTTGCCGGCGATGAATCTGCCGTTCGACGAGGCCGAGCAAGGCCTGCAGATCCTCGCGGATGTGCTGCGGCGCCAGCAGGCGGCTTAGGCCCTGACGACGGCTCTGTTCCGCCGTATCGTCGCCGTACCGTCTTGCCATTGCCCTCTCGCCGTTCGCGGCCTGCCGTTTACAATTCCTTCACGCCGCGCGAGCGCGGCATAGCGGGTGCGTTTCCATGCGAAATCTGATCACACTGTTTGACCTGACCGCGGCGGAAATCGAGCAAGTCCTGGACCGCGGTGTCCGGATCAAGGCTGACTATGATCGCGGCGTTCGCGAGCCGCTGCTGCAGGGCCGCACGCTGGCGCTGCTGTTTCAAAAGCCGTCGCTGCGAACGCGCGTCAGCTTTGAATGCGGCATGGCGCACATGGGCGGCTCGTCGCTGTTTTTGGGAAAGGACGTCGGCTGGGGCGAGCGGGAGTCGATCGCCGATTTCGCCCAGGTGCTCGGCCAGTTTGTCGACGTGATCGCCTGCCGCGCGAACGCCCACGAGCGCGTGATTGAGCTCGCCGAGCACGCCGGCTGCCCGGTCATCAACGCACTGACAGATTACAGTCACCCGTGCCAGGCGCTGGCCGATGTGCTCACCCTGCGCGAGCGACATCCGGGCGCAAAGTCGCTGAAGCTAGCCTACGTGGGCGACGCGAACAATGTCGCCCGCAGCTTGGCGATCTGCTGCGCTCGGCTCGGCATCGCCTTCTCGATCGCCGCGCCCCGGGGCTATCAGTTCGAGCAAGAGCTGTTTGACCGCATCCGCAAGGACTCGCCCGACGCCGACCTGCAACAGACCGAGGACCCCGTCGAGGCGGTCCGAGACGCAGCCGGCGTCTATACCGATGTCTGGATCAGCATGGGGCAGGAGGCCGAGACGGAAAAACGCAAGCAGGCCCTGGCCAGCTATCAAGTCAACGGCGAGCTGATGAAACACGCGCCGGCCTCGGCTTGCTTCCTGCACTGCCTGCCCGCTCACCGCGGCCTCGAAGTCAGCGCCGACGTGATCGACGGACCGCAAAGCGCCGTGATCCAACAGGCCGGCAACCGCATGCACGCCCAGAAGGGACTGCTCGCCTGGGTCTTCGGCGTCTAGCCAACTTGTCGTGGTGCAGGCTGCCAGCCTGCAACCTGTGGCCAAAACCAGCCTGTGCCCCGGAATCTGTTGCGAATTCTCAGCGCGGTGGCTTTTGACGCGTTGGCGTTCGGCAACGTCGAGGCACCAACACCACCGCCAGTCGGCCTTGCCTTCGGCACAATCGGCAGAGGTGGCACGAAATTGCAGTGATCCGCGGGTTTGCCGCAGTTCGGCCCGGCGGATGCAAAGGGAAAGGCATCCACCATCCAGGAGCTGCGCCAATGCATTTTCAGCCGTCGTTGATTTGGGTCGTCGTTCTGTTCACTGTCACCGCCGCTTTGATCGACTTCTTCGAGCGGAGGATCCCGAACTGGCTGACCGTCACGACGGTGCTGCTGGCGTTCTTCTACTATGGCCGAGTGTGGGGCATGCCGGGACTGCTGTTCTCCTTGCAGGGCTTTGCCGTCGGATTCGCCACGCTGTTGGTGCTCTGGCTATGCGGAGGCGGAGGCGGCGGCGACGTCAAGCTGATGGGCGCCGTCGGCGCTTTGTTCGGCGCCAAGTTGACCCTGATCATCTTCTTCGCCAGCGCAGCCGTCGCACTCGGTGGCGTGACCTTGCTCTCGGTCATCGACGCGATCGGCGGCGGACTGAAATCGTTTCGCCGCGGACGGCCGGGACGCCGAGCGATCCCCTATGCGGTGCCGGTCGCCTGCGGCGCTTGGCTGGTGCTCGCTTGGCAAATCATCTCGGTTTAATCTAATAGCACGGAACTAACGACGCGTACTTTTCAACAGGCTGCCATGCTCGCCATGACGAACCACTCGATCGCTTGTCTTGTCGGTTTCTGCCTGTTCGCCGCGCCGCTGGCGGCGCAGACCTCCTTGGCGCCGTTGGCGCCGCTGCCGACCGTGGGCGGCGTCAAGATCGGGCTCGCGGCGGAAGAGCTTGCGGCGGAGGCAAAGGTCCTCGCCAGACTGACAACGGATGCCACGTTTCTGTCATCCGATGCGTTGCAGGGCCGCGGCATTCGGACGCCAGGGATTGACCTGGCGGCTGACTACATCGCCGCGCAGTTTAAGCTCGCCGGCCTGCGCACCGAGCTGTACGACGGCACCCCGTTCCAGAAGTTCAGCTACGGCATCGAGACGGTCCTCGATCGGCAGCATCTGGAGTTCCCAGGCGCCGCGCAACTGGCCGACGGCGACTTCCAAGCAATCCGCCGATCGCAAACCGGACCGTTCGAACTTCCCGTCGCGTTTGCCGGATTCGGCATCCAGGCGCCCGCATCCAACTACGATGACTACGCCGGTTTTGATCCGGCCGGCAAGGCGTTGATCGTGCTGCGGCACGAGCCGCGCTGGGGGCGAGACGACTCGCGACTACCAAGAGACCGAGGTGAAGGACGGCCCTCGACCCATGCGCTGATCGCGACCAAGGTCGACCTGGCCATGAAGCTCGGCGCCAAGGCCATTCTGTTCTGCAACGATGGGCAGACAAAAACCGAGCAGGCCGATCAGGAGCTGCTGAAGTTCAATAGCCGCTCCGGCACCGCCGACCAGATCCCGGTCTTTCACTGTCGTCGCCAGATCGTTTCGAAGCTGCTCCAGGACTCCACCGGCAAGTCGCTGGACGAGCTGGAGCGACAGATCAACGACTCATGGCAGGCCGCGTCCGCGGATCTTCCTCGAATTGTGGTCAAGGGAGAGCTTGCCATCCAGCGCCGTGGCCGGCAGCTGAAAAACGTGATCGGCGTGCTCGATGGAGTGGGTCCGAACAAGGAGGAGACCGTGGTTATCGGCGCGCATTACGATCACCTCGGCATGGGCGGAGCGGGATCGCTCGCCGGCTGGACCGTGCAGATCCACAACGGCGCCGACGACAACGCCTCGGGCACCGCGGCGATGTTGGAGGTGGCCCGCCAGATCGCCGGCCGCGGGCCGTTGCGACGGCGCGTCGTGTTCATCGGATTCTCGGCCGAGGAGAGCGGCTTGATCGGCAGCGACCGTTATGTCCGCTCGCCGTTGATTCCAATCAAGGACACCGTCGCGATGCTGAACCTGGATATGGTCGGGCGGCTGCGAGAGTCCATGGAGGTGCATGGCACGAAGACCGCCAAGGAGTTCGACTCGCTGCTGTCGCAATTTGCCCCCAAGTATCTGCTGCGAATTCAGCGGCATGGCGACGGCTATGGCCCCAGCGACCACGCCTCCTTCTTCGAGCACGGCGTGCCCGTGCTCCACTTCTTCACCGGACTGCACAAGGATTACCACCGGCCCAGCGACGACGCCGACAAACTGAACATGGAAGGCATGCGACGCATCACGCTGCTGACAACCGATATCGCCATGGCAATCGTGCAGGCCGACAAGGCGCCGCAGCGAGGCTCCGGGATGGGGGACCTGCTGGAGCTCTCCGGAATCGATTCAACGCCGCGTCGCGGCACAAAGCTGGGAGTGCGGGTTCGCGACGTGGAGGGCAAGCCGCAATTCATCCAAGTGCTCGAGCGCACCCCGGCCCATCAGGCAGGGATGCGCAGTGGTGACGTCATTGTGTCAGCCAACGGCCAGGATATCCGCGACAGCCGCCAATTCCTCGACCTCGTGCGTGGCTCCGCGGCTGGGTCGAAGCTGACCGTTGTCATTCGCCGCGGCAGCGCCGAGCTGGAGATGCAGGTTGAATTGGGCGGCGGCGAGAATCAGTAGGCGATGCCGCCTCGCAGCATGAAGGTGTCGTCCAGCTCGAGATTGTCGATCGGTCGCTTGCGATAGAGAATCTCGCGATCGGTGACCCAGCCGGCCTCAAAGAAGCCGACGCGACGCCCACGCGCAAAGAAGCGGCTCGCGCCCCATTCGATGCCCATCATCAGCCGGATGTCGTTCAGGTCCATTTGCTCCGAGAGCCCGTTGACCGCCCGTTTGATCGTCCAGGAGCCGCCGCCGTACTCGCCCGCGATGTACCACCAAAACTCGGTGTTCCCAACCGTGGTCATGTATTGCGCCAGCTTCGGCTGCGGGAAGTAGATGTCAAACCGCGTCTGCGGATTGGGCGTCCAGAGCAGGCCGCCGGCCGGCAACAGCTTGATCTTCAGCCGGTCGACGTAATACACACCGCCTCGCAACTGCACCGTGGGGGTCACTCGCAGCCGCAGCAGACCCTTGCCCTGAATGCGGATGCTGTCGGTGGTGAACGTGTTGAAGTCCGAGAAGACGCCGACGCGCGTGCCAATCTCCCCGCCAACTTGCGCGTCCGGACTCGACTCCCAGCCCGTGTCGAGATAGGCGCCATACACCGAGCCCGGCAGGTCCGCCAAGCTCCCCTTGGACGCCGCGTCCGGGCCGTCCAACAAAACCAGGCTGAACGACGGCACTACGTACAATGGCTGCTGCGAAAACAGATAGTTGGGCCAAGCGAACACGAGCGAGACGTCAGTCTCATTGATCTGAAGCTCGTCGCCGCCGCTGCCGTGCAACCAGGCGTGCCTGAGTCGCGGCGCCTGCAGGAAACGCATGGAGGGCCCTGCCAGACCCGGCTGTTGCTGATAGCCAAGCACGCCGTTCGGAAACAAGGCGGACTGATTCTGGGCAGGAAATGGCTCGGTGCCGTTCAGCAGCGGGCTCGTCTGCAGCGGCGTGCCCGTGGGCCATTGTTGTGCGGGAAGCACCGGGGCCGGCGCCTGATACTGGGGCGGCGCCGTGGAGAACGGATCGAACACCGGAGGCCCCAGCGAGGCGTTGGGGGGCGGCGTGAACACCGGCGTCGTATCGAGAGGGGCCGCCGAAGGCCATTGCATGCGAGTCTGAGCGATGGCGATCGCCGGCAACAGGATCAGCGCAGCCCAGCCCGCCGTGGCCACAGTCCACCGCCGTTGGGCGCGCACCGCTGCGCGGCTGGGCCAGGACCTGCGTTTTCCGGTGATCTTCGCCATCTTGGCTCAAGTCGATGCGGCTGATCGGACGATAAACAACGATTCGGCTTACTCCGATAGCTGTCAGTAGCGAAGGCGACGCCTCAAGGTCAAGCCGAAATACGCGCCAAGCGGCATGCGCAACCTGACCTTGACGCCTCGGAACGCGATTTTCTATCCTCCCTGCACTTTTGACGGGGAGCTTTTTCCGTCTTCCTAACTACCTCGATAGCAGACCGTTGAAAACGGCCCGACTTGGCAATCGGGCCAGCCTTACTCATGCAAGCGACTGCTAAGTCGATTGCCGGAATCGGTGTTTCTCAACGGCCTCATAGGCGGCGCAACCCCATTCATAAAGGCCTGCTCCTTCCATGGATCCTCACAAGCAACCCCGCCCGACTGCTCCCGTCGATCAAGTGCCACTGCTGGATGTGGGACGAGGCAATCGGGTCGTCCGCGATGAGATCCGCGAGGCGATTCAAGCCGTGTGCGACTCGGGGCGATTCCTCCACGGTCCCGAATGCGGCGGCCTCGAGGCCTCGATCGCCGAGTACTGCAAGGTCGACCACGCAATCGGCTGCGCCTCGGGAAGCGACGCGTTGCTGTTGGCGCTGATGGCCTTGGACATCGGCCCCGGCGACGAGGTGATTGTGCCCAGCTTCACCTTCTTCGCCACCGCCAGCGCCGTGTGGCGACTCGGCGCCACGCCTGTCTTTGTCGACATCGAGCGGGACTCGTTCAACATCGACCCGCGGCGCATCGCCGAAGCAATCACCGACGACACCAAAGCGATCATTCCCGTCCACTTGTTCGGACAATGCGCCGACATGCAGGCCATCTGTGAGCTGGCGCGGGAGCACCAAATCAAAGTGATCGAGGACGCGGCGCAGGCCATCGGCGCCGAGCATCGCCAACGGCCCGCAGGCTCCTGGGGCGACATGGGCTGCTTTAGCTTCTACCCAACCAAGAACCTCGGCGCTTTCGGGGACGGCGGCATGCTCGTCACCAATAACCCCGATCATGCCGCGCGATTGCGATTGCTGGCAAGCCACGGCATGCAGCCTCGCTACTACCACAGCGAAGTCGGCATCAACAGCCGGCTCGATACGATTCAAGCCGCCGTGCTGCAGGTCAAACTGCCGCGCTTGCCCGAAGCCACGCTGCGCCGCCGAGAAAACGCGGACCGCTACGCCCAGCTGTTCGCCGACGCCGGACTGGATTCCGCCATCTGCCTGCCTCGCGAGGGCGAGGGGCAACACCACGTGTGGAACCAGTACACCATCCGAGTTGCCGGTGGACGGCGCGACGCGCTCCGACAGTTTCTCGCCGAACATCAAGTCGGCAGCGAGATCTACTACCCGGTGCCCTTGCATCGACAAGCCTGCTTCCACAACATGCGCCACCCTCATTCGCTAAGGGAGACGGATCTGGCCGCCGAACAAGTGCTGAGCCTGCCGATCTTCCCCGAACTGACCGCCGCCGAGCAACAGCGGGTCGTCGAGATGATCGGCGACTTCGTCGCCAAAGAGAAGCTGCTCGCGGCCTAGCGAGGTTCCGGGGCTAATTTCAGTCGCCCCTGCCGAGGCTGTTGCGCGCGTCGTGGGCGGGTTCCGGGCTGTTGCGCAGCTCCCTGGGCTTGCGCCCAGGGCTAACGTCTGTCGCCCCTGTCGGGGCTGTTGCGCGCGTCGCGCGTGGGTTCCGGGCTGTTGCGCAGCTCCCTGGGCTTGCGCCCAGGGCTAACGTCTGTCGCCCCTGTCGGGGCTGTTGCCCGCGTCGCGCGTGGGTTCCGGGCTGTTGCGCGGGCCTGAGCTCCCTGGGCTTGCGCCCAGGGCTAACGTCTGTCGCCCCTGTCGGGGCTGTTGCGCGCGTCGCGCGTGGGTTCCGGGCTGTTGCGC
>JAGQPF010000062.1 GCA_020426845.1 Planctomycetales bacterium | reverse complement strand
TCGACGGTGTTTGGCGATTCGATCCCTCGCTTACGCTTCGGGTTTCCTTTTTAGTTGTCGACGGTGTTTGGCGATTCGATCCCTCGCTTACGCTTCGGGTTTCCTTTTTAGTTGTCGACGGTGTTTGGCGATTCGATCCCTCGCTTACGCTTCGGGTTTCCTTTTTAGGTGTCGACGGTGTTTGGCGATTCGATCCCTCGCTAACGCTTCGGGTTTCCTGTTCAGTGGGCGCCCGTTTTGCTCATGGCGATCAGTTTCTTCTGATAGCGAGACTGGACGATGTCGATTGCCACCAGCACGAACAGCACAAAATAGAATGTGCTTTTGGACATCGCGGTCACCTCATGAGTGAACAGGTGCAACTCGGACATGTGCGCTCCTTCGGAGAGCAACATTACGCCGACGATAAACAGGATGAACAGGCCCAGCACCTCGTACATTCGATTGCGGTGGAGAAACTCGGCGACGTGGTCCGACAAGTACATCATCATCAAGCCCGAGATCACAATTGCCGTGGCCATCACCAGCGTCACGTCGGTCAACGCCATGGCACTGAGAATCGAGTCGAAGGAAAAGATCAGATTCATCAGCACGATCCAGAACACCGCGGAGGCCACCGAGCGCTGCGAGCCACTGGTGTCTTCCTCGAGGTGCTCGATGGAAAGCATGTGATAGATCTCCTTCATCGCGGTGTACATGATGAACACACCGCCGCCCAGCACGATGAGGCAGTGCACGTTCAAGGATCCCGTGATGTACGACTTCATTGAGTCGGGAAACGTGAAAAACGTTGTTTGCAGGTACTTGAGGGCGCTCATCAAGGCGAACAACAGCATGATTCGCAGTCCGATGGCGAGCCCGATGCCCATTCTCCGCACGTAGGTTCGATGCTCCGCGGCCACTCGTTTTGACTCGATGGAAATGTAGAGAAGGTTGTCGAACCCGAGCACGGCTTGCAGCAGCACCAGCATCAGCAGAGTGAACAGATTGTGAAGGGAGAACAGCGGCCCCTTCTCTTTGGACTGCGGAGCGGCGCTAGCGCCATGTTCCTGTTCGGCGTTGGGGCCTTTGGAGGCGGCCTCCGTATCCTTGGCATCTGTCTCCGAGTGTTGTGCGAACACGGCCTGATGCGCGCTCTGAACGAGTGCCGCGGCGAACACGGCAATCAGCAGCCAACGGCCAGCGCGAACGAGCAAGGGGGCGCCGGTGGAGAGCGACATGGGCAAACTTCCTTGGTTTTCGTCGTAAAGTGCCTGCGGGGAGTGCTTACTTTACGGCGCTGCCGCTGCGGTTGCCAGGGCGGTTCAGGTGACACGCGGGCAAAAACGTGTTGCGGCATTCGGAGGTTGTTTTGCCCGTTCCCCGGGGCGAGCCTTCACTTCGCGGGAATGCGATTGAGCGTGTAATAGGCGTCGGCATGCAACAATGGTTCGCCCGCGTCGCCGCGGACTCCGTCAGCTCGCAATTCGTGGACAAAGTAGGGCCGGAGACCGGCGACCGTCAATGTTACTTTCAGCCGGTCCGCGGACACCTCGGCCGATTGGATCTCCAGATCGCGAGCCAGAATCTCGTCGCTGCCGTATTGCGGCTGAAACAGATAGGTGTGGCTTCGCATGCGGTAGGATGTGATATCCCCAGCCGACTTGGCGTCGACCGGCTTGGTGAAGGTCAGCTCGAAGCCGGCGGGTCGGGCACGCATCTCGCGGATTTCCAGCGGCGTTCGTCCGGTCCAGACCAGCCGCTGCAAACCGTAGGAGGCGGCCCCGAGGCTGCTCCAGCCGCGATTGGTCAGTCCCGCGAACACGCTTCCGTCCTTTCCCTGCGTGAGTCGCAGCACGGCCGAGGCAAAGCCCTCGCGAAACGGAAAACAGGCGCCCTGATACTCGCCGTCGACTTGCTCCAGAAACACGCGGTTGACGGACGACAGCGTGAACTCGCCGACAAACAGCTGCCCCGCGAACGGACCGAACTTGCCGTTGCTTGCGTCAACCATGATGTCGGTCGCGGACTGGCCCACTTTCTTGTAGGGCAGCCAAACCGCGGGCGCCTTCAGCTGCGGCATCTGCTTGAGCGCCTCGGGGAACGGCACGCCCGACGGGACGCTGGTGATGCCTTTCAACGGCGAGCTAGGCAGCTCGGCGGATGCCAGCGCCTCGATGTGGTGAAAGAAGGCCCCTTTGCGCATATGGTGCAGCGTGTTGGTGCCGACCCAGTTGCCCTGCTGATCGGTATAGAACATGTCGCCGGCGAGGTTGGCGCCGAGCCCCGATGGGGACCGCATGCCGGCGCACATCGGCTCCAGCTCACCGTCAGCCCCCACTCGCAGCCCCCAGCCACGCCACGGCGCTTGGGACACCTTGAGTTGCGGATGGGTCGTCAGGAAGCGCTGATGCTCGGACTTGAGCCCGAGGCCGATGTTCAGCGTCAGCCACAAATTTCCCTCGCCGTCGCGCTTCGGGCCATAGGCGTATTCGTGATAGTTCCCCGTGACGCCCCAGCCTTTGGCTTCCGTAAGATACTCGTCGCAAACGTCGTCGCCGTCGCGATCGATCAGCCGTGTCAGCTCGGTGCGCTGCACTGTCAGGAAGCTGTCACCATCGCGCAGCAAGCCCAGCGGCTCGTGCAGCGCATTGGCAAAGCGGTGGTAGCGAACATGCTCGGGCGGGTCCTCGTAGACCCCGGACAGGAGCCAGACCTCGCCCTTGCGAATCGCGACGGCGAGCCGGTCGTCCAGCAAGTCCATGCCGCTCACCTCGAGCGTCAAGCCGTTTGGCGCCGGCTTCCAGAACTTGGAACGCGAACCGGTGCTCGCCGGCGAGGTGGCGATTGAGATCAGGCGGTAATAGTCGTCCTCGCGAGGCTTCTGCACGGGATCCGCGGCGGCCGACGGCCGCGCGTCCGTGGCGGCTGCGAGCAGGACGATTGCGACGGCGAGCCAAGTCGGCGATGGTCGGCGCCGCCCCGCGCCTGCGTGTGGGGTTTGTTGGTGCGTTGTTACCATTCGTAGGTCACCTCCGTCTCTCCCTTGCCGTCGATGACGCGGATTCCCACCATCATCACACCTCGTCGCCCATACGTGGCTTGTTCGCGATCCTTGACTCGCACCCGCCCCGTCGGACTCCAACTCGGATTCAGCAGCGCTTCTCCTTGAGCGACGGGACGGATGAGTTGCGAGGCGATGGCGAGCCAGAATGTGGTGGGCGGGCTGGACTCGCGGCGGTCGCGTATCTGAATCCGTCGACGCAAATGCCCGTCCTCGGTCGGCGCCAGCCGCTCCTCGATGTCGTAGGTCTCGTGCTGGTAAAGCATGGTTGGGACTCGGAGCTTGTCGAGCCGGTAGCCGCGAAACTTCAGGTCGAGCGGCGATGGCGTGCCCCGGGGCGCTCCTGCGGTCAACTTGGGCGCCTCGTCGCCCTTGCCCACGAACGTGGTGCGGGGAAGTGGGAACACCACGCCATGCGGGCGAGTCAGCGGGGTGAAGCGGTCGAACCAAGTGCTGTGCGCGTTGACAAACCCGCCCTTCCACATGTACGAGGTGCGAATCAGGTTGGCGTCAAATACGTAACTCAAGCCTTCCGGAAAGCCCACAGCGATCGCGTGATAGCTGCTGTTCTCCATAAAGGTTCGCAGCACGATCGGCTCGTCAGTCGGCTTGAGATTGAAATTGTGCTCTTTGCCCTGCTCCAGTTTGTCGGGAAGCGGCTGTTTCTCGATGTCGGCGAGGTAACTCCAAAGGGCGGCAATTTGTGGCTCCGGATCGCCGTCAAAAATGTCCTGACGCGTGCTCTTGCCTTTGGGGAAGAAGGTTGGCATGCGGGTGTTCTTTTTCCATTCGGCCGGGTTCAGCAGGAAGGCTCGAAACCACTCCGGCTCAACGCGCTGCGTGACGTCGGTCAGATCCACACCGAGCACACCAGGCAACGACTCGCCCCGAATCGAGTGGCATTGAACACAGCCGGTGTCCAGCAACGCCCGCCCGATCTCGGTGTGTCTGGGATTCAATTCGAGCGAATGCGCGGGAATCGAGCCCTGATCTGCGGTCCTCAGCAGCTTGGCGAGCTGTGTAGCATGTTGGGCGAACACTGGCATCCGCGCGTGGAAGTGAGTGCGAACGTCGCCCTTGCCGCGAAACACCGTCTCCAGCCATTTCTGCTTGAGCTTGCCGCCCACATGGTCCAGCGGCGGCGGAATCCGGCCCTCGTCGCCCAGGTCCACATGGTTCACGGTTTCGAAGAACTGCCAGCGGCGTGGACCAACTCCTCCACGACTGTCACGTTGATGACACGCCAGGCAGTTGAGTTGCTCCATGGTCAGTCGCAGCATGTCTTCCGTGGACGGGGCATCCGTTCGGACTTGGGCGAGTCGCGCGGCCGCCGACTGCAGGGCGGTTTGCTGCGGCTGGCTCAGATTGAATCGGGGCTGACCGGGCGCAGGTGCGGGCTCCGCTCCTGAGCCAAGGCAGCCTCGTGGCATTTTCCCATCGGAGAAGGTTAGCTCCGCAAGCGGCTTGGCCGATCGTGGCTTGCTTGTGACCGCTTGATGCGTGTGGCAGGCGCCGCAGTTCAACTCGGCAAACAGAGCCTTTCCGCGCTGCACCAACTCGGGAGTTTTAGCGGCGGCAGCGTGGGCCGAGTCATTCGGCAGCAGGTAGGCGGCAATGTCGGCGGCCTCGTGCGGCAGCAGCTTCAAGCTGGGCATCCGCCCGCCGGGTCGCACCAAAGTCGGATCGAGCAAAAACAACGTCAGCGAGTGTCGCGTGTACTTGGCCGGCAAGTCGCCGTGCGGCACGGAGCGGATCGGCTGGGGCAGCGTCAGCCCCAGCTCCTTCAGGTCTTCATCGTCGAGGTCAAACTGTTTGATCTTCTTTTCCAGTTCGGACAACACCACCTTGTCGGGCTGGAACGCCGCGTCCGGATCATGGCAGGCCACACAGCCGACGCGGTGGTAGAGCTCTCGCCCACGCGTCGAGTCGCCCTTCAGCCAGAAGCTGACCGCAACGGGGAACGCGGCGGTCGAGACGACTTCGGGTTCGGGGAAGTCGCCCTCGGCGAGAAAAGCAGCCAGAGCCCTGGCGGCTTCAGGGCGCTCGGAGGCAGGCATCGACTCGAGCACGCGAGGCATGGTGCCGCCCGCCTTCACCTCATGCGGGGCGAGCAAGTAGCTGGCAATCCAGTCGCCGCGGAGCCGTTTGCCGGCGCCAGTCAGCACGGGCGCCAGCTTGGGCGCGAGTCGTGTCTGGTGCTCGCTTGGAACGCCGTGACAGGCGGTGCAATTCAGCTCGGTCAACAGCAGGTCCCCGCCCGATGGCTCGTTTGGGCTGCCGAGGTGGAAGCGGTCGAATCCGGCGACGAACGGCTCAACCCCCTCGGCTCTCGCGGCGCACACCGTAAGCAGTAGCAGCAGAGGGGCCACCTGCAATGGGTTGCGGCTGGACCGATTGCCGAAAATGGCAAGTTTCCAGGGCCGCCACAGGAATCTCCGATCGTGACGCCGCACGTCAGCGGGAATGGTTTTGCAGATTACGCGAGTCATTAATCCGGATGAGGTGGGATTAGAGGGAACGCATTACGGGCAATCGGATGAACGATGATTCCTTCGCTGGGGGAATTCAACCGACTCAACGCGCTGATAAGGAGGGAGGACGCTCCACTATTATTCAATCGAGTTCGGTGCGACCGCAACCCGTCGTGATTGTCGGGAAGCGAAGAAGTCACGACGTGGGTTGATTCTTTCAGCACCACAATGCAAGTGAGGGATGCCTTGCTTCAGGCGTGACGACGCTGGGAGTTCGCGGTCTCCTCACGGCGAAATAATGCGTGCTGCAAAGGATTGCATGTCGAGATTTGCACATCGGTCGGTTTGCACGCGTCGGATCAAGAGTTTCCCATGCGGCCGAGGAACTCTTTTGGGCTCGTTTGAACTCCCGTGGAAAGCCTGTCTGTTGGCGTCAAGGGTGACGATTCCCGATGTTCCCAAGCGCGATTGGCACGCCAACTGCACTATGGGCGGCCAACAAAAGCTCGTGGTTTTCGATCGCTTGAGTGGCGATTCGTCTTCGAACCTTTTCGCTCGCCGGCATTGCCGCGGGAGAGCATCCACAGGGATATCGTTCATGCGTACCAAGCTCTATTTGTCGGCGGCCATCGCGGCCGCCTCCATTTCACTCCCGGCATACCACAACTTGCGTGGAATGCTGGGAGACACCGCCGCCGCCGAGGTAGAAGAGTCGCACGTTGACGGTGAGCACTCCGCTGCCGGTCATGATTCGGAAAGCCACGGGGAAGGCCACCCGGAACATCGAATCACAGTGACCAGCCCAGCGGCGAAGGACGTGACGCTAACGCAGCAGTACGTTTGTCAGATTCACTCCTGTCGGCATATCGAGGTATGCGCACTGGACGGCGGATACTTGCAGAGCATCGGTGTCCGCGAAGGCCAGGCCGTGAAGCAAGGGGATGTGATGTTTACTATCACGCCAACGCTCTACCAAGCGCGGCTTGCGGCCGACCAGGCCGAGGTGCAGCTGGCTCAAGTCGAGTACGACAATACTGCCAAGCTCTTGCAACAAGACATTGTGTCGGTGCAAAAGCTCAAACTTGCCGAAGCCAAGCTGCTGAAGGCGAAGGCTCAGGCCAGTTTGGCGCAGGCCGAGCTGAACTTCACCGAGATTAAGGCTCCGTTCGACGGCATCGTCGACCGATTGCATGAACAACAGGGCAGCCTGGTCGACGAAGGGGCGATGCTGACCACTCTGTCGGACAACAGCACAATGTGGGTTTACTTCAACGTCCCCGAGGCTCGTTACCTAGAGTATCAAGCCGCTCTGGCGAGCAACCCGGACCACAACAATTTCACCGTGGAGCTGATGCTGGCGAATCACAAAAAGTTCGACAACGTCGGCACGATCGGCGCGATCGAGGCGGATTTCAACAATGAAACCGGCAACATTGCGTTCCGGGCGGACTTTCCGAATCCCAACGCGTTGCTGCGGCATGGTCAGACGGGCACTGTGCTGATTAATCGTGTTACCGAAAACGCAATTGTGATTCCACAACGGGCGACTTTCGAAATTCTCGCCAAGACGTACGCCTATGTCGTGGATGAGAACAATGTGGTTCGGCAACGAGAGCTGGTGATTGCGAATGAGAAGGACGACATCTTCGTGATCGAGAGCGGGCTGTCTCCAAGCGACCGCATTGTGCTCGAAGGCGTGCGGCAGGTGCGCGACGGCGAGAAGGTTGAGTATGAGTATGTCGAGCCCGATCAGGCCCTCGCGAGTTTGAAATACCACGCAGAGTAGCCGCCGAATTGCTTGAATATCGGCGCGGGCTTCGCTGCCCATCCCCGCGGCGCGCCACAGGTGGCTTGGCATTTCGCCGGCGCACCTCCCACTGGGTTTGAATGCACCAACGAGTCGGCCCAAGTGCGCCCTTCGGAACGAGGGAAATGCCACTCCTCGATGGAGGATTGGCCTTGGGAGCGTCGTCTTCCAACGACGCGGAGCGCAGTCTCGCCCGCCTGAGCGATGCTTCAGCTTCCCCGGATCCGCTCCTGCACTACCGGGCGGCGCCGCGCACGAACGCACAGATCACACGGTCATGCCATGTTTGCCAAGTTTCTTCACCGCCCCGCGCTGGCAATCGTCATCTCGCTGCTCATTCTGTTCATGGGCGGATTGGCGATCAACGTGCTGCCAATCTCTCAGTTTCCCTCCGTCGCGCCTCCCAGCGTGCAGGTCTCGGTCTCCTATCCGGGCGCGAGCGCGAAGATCCTGGTTGACTCCACGATGGTCTTGTTGGAGCAGGCGTTGAATGGCGTTCCCAACATGCGGTACATGATGGGCGACGCCACCAGCGCCGGCGAGGGCACGATTCAGATTGTCTTCGAGCCGGGCACGGATCCGAATGTGGCCGTGATGAACGTCAACAACCGCGTTCAGATGGTCAAGAACAACCTGCCTCCGATCGTGGAGCGCGAGGGAATCATCGTCATGCAGAACATGACGAGCATGCTGATGTACTTGAACATCTTCAGCAAGGACCCGAGCGTCGATCAAAACTTTCTCTACAACTACGCCACGGTCAACGTTCTCAACGAGATCAAGCGAATTCCCGGTGTCGGGCGGGCCACGATCCTTGGCAACCGGTCGTACGCGATGCGGGTGGAGCTGAATCTGGATCGCATGCGCGCCTACGGGGTTGATGCCGAGGACGTGATGAAGGCGCTCGATGAGCAGAGCATGATCGGCTCGCCGGGGCGGCTAGGCCAAGCGACGGGCCAGACATCTCAGACACTGGAGTATGTGCTGACATGGGTGGGGCGGTACAAGACAGAGGACGAGTACGAGCAAATCATCCTCAAAGCCACGCCGGAGGGAGAAATTCTGCGGCTGGGCGATGTGGCAAATGTGTCGCTAGGGTCGTCGTTCTACGACCTGTATTCGGACATCGACGGTCTCCCGGCGGCCGCCATCGTGCTGAAGCAGACGCCCGGCTCGAACGCCGCCGACGTCATTGAGAAAGTCAAAGAGAAGATTGAGGACATTAAGAAGAAGTCGTTTCCGCCCGGCATGGATTACGCGGTCACTTACGACGTCTCACGCTTCTTGGACGCCTCGATCGAGAAGGTGCTGCACACCCTGTTCGAGGCGTTCGTGCTGGTGTCGCTCGTGGTCTACCTGTTCCTAGGAGACTTTCGCAGCACATTGATTCCCACGTTGGCAGTGCCCGTCTCATTGGTCGGCACCTTCTTCTTCATGCTGATGTTCGGCATGTCGATCAATCTCATCACGTTGTTCGCGCTGGTGCTGGCCATCGGTGTCGTCGTTGACGACGCGATTGTGGTGGTCGAGGCGGTGCACGAAAAGATGCATTCCAAGCATCTCGGTCCATATCAGGCGACCCAAGAGGTCGTTCAGGAGATTAGCGGAGCGATCATTGCGATCACCTTGGTGATGACGGCGGTTTTCATTCCGGTCACCTTCATGACGGGCCCCGTCGGCGTGTTCTACCGTCAGTTCGCCTTGACAATGGCGATGTCGATCGTGATCTCGGGTGTCGTGGCGTTGTCACTGACGCCTGTGCTGTGCGCGATGATCTTGAGGCCCCATTCCGACCCAAGCGATCAGCGCGGGATCGTTGGCCTGGTCAATCGCGGGCTCACCGGGATCGCGGGGCGTCACGCGTTCGCGCTGCGCGCTCTGTTGAGCCTGTTGGTCGGAACGGGAGCGGGAGTCGGCATGTACTACTTGCTGCACAACGAGTTTGTGCACGAGTTGGTCTCCGAACAGCTGCCATTGACGCAGACCCGGATGATGGTGATCGGCGGAGTCTTGGGGCTATTAGTGACACTGACCGTCCGCGCCGCGCTGTCGGGAGCGGATGGCGCCTCGAAGAAGCGAGGGCCGCTGGAGATGTTCCTGCACGCGTTCGACCGCGGCGTGGACAAGGTCACGGGCGGTTACGCGGCAATTCTGAGAAGGATTGTGACGCGGCGCGTGCTCACCGTGCTCGTGATTGGCGTGTTTGGCTACGGCATTCTGGCCGTGAACCAACTGTTGCCAACGGGCTTCATCCCCTTGGAGGACCAGGGCATGATTTACGGGATCGTGCAGACACCGCCGGGCTCCACGCTCGAGTACACCAACTTCAAGTGCCATGAACTTCAGAAGATCTGCGAAGAGATGGAGGAGGTCACATCGGTCTCGTCGATCGCGGGCTACGAGATTTTGACCGAGGGGCGAGGATCGAACGCGGGCACTTGCATCATCAACCTCAAGCCGTGGGCCGAGCGGGGGCTGACCTCCAAGCAGGTCATCGAGCGGCTCGAGGAAAGGGGGACCAGGATCGCGAACGTGAAGCTGGAGTTCTTCGAGCCGCCAGCCGTACCCGGGTTTGGCGCCGCAGGCGGGTTCTCCGTCAATCTGCTCGACAAAACCAACAGCGGCGACTACCAGGCGCTGGGTGAGGCCACCGACAAGTTCATGGAGGCGCTCGGGAAACGCAAGGAGCTCAAAGGACTGTTCACGTTCTTTGCCGCCAACTATCCCCAGTACGAGATCGTGATTGACAATGACATCGCCATGCAAAAGGGGGTGTCCATTCGCGACGCGATGGACAATCTCTCCATTGTCATTGGCAGCACATGGGAGCAAGGATTCGTCCGCTTTGGCCAGTTCTACAAAGTCTATGTCCAGGCGGCGCCCGAGTTCCGGCGATACCCGGAGGACCTGAACAATATGTTCGTCAAGAACGACCGGGGGGAGATGGTCGCTTACTCGGCGTTTATGCGTCTCGAAAAGAAGCAAGGTCTGAACGAGATCAGTCGCTACAACCTTTATCCGACGGCCCCAATCCAGGGAGCCCCCGCCAAAGGCTACAGCAGTGGCGAAGCGATTGCGGCCATCAAGGAGGTCGCCGCCGAGACCCTTCCCAACGGATTTGACATCGACTGGCGTGGACTCGCCTACGACGAGGCCAAAGCAGGCAACACCGCTGTCTACATCTTCCTGATTGTCGTCATTTTCGTGTACATGGTGCTCGTTGGCCAATACGAGAGTTTCCTCTTGCCGCTGGCGGTGATTACATCGCTGCCGATCGGCCTCTTCGGGTCGTTCCTGTTTCTCAAGGCAATGGGCCTGGCCAATGACGTCTATTGCCAGATCGGCCTGGTCATGTTGGTCGGCTTGCTCGGCAAAAACGCGATCTTGATCATCGAGTTTGCCGTGCAACGACGCCAGGATGGCTTGAGAATCGAGGATGCCGGCGTCGAAGGCGGCAAGCTGCGTTTTCGACCGATTCTGATGACGTCGTTCGCCTTCATTGCGGGGCTCATCCCCCTGGTGCGCGCCACCGGGCCGGGAGCGATCGGCAACCGCACCATTGGGACCACCGCCGTGGGCGGGATGTTGTTGGGGACATTGGTGGGCGTCCTGGTGATTCCCGGCCTGTACTACATCTTCGCCAAGCTCGGCGATGGACGCAGCTTGATTGTGGATGAGCACGACCGCCCCGTCAGCGAGATCTTCGAGAACTGAGCCGGGGCCGCAGCATCGCGCGTCCGTTCTAGATGCCGCCGCGCTGCCACGAAAGACGACGCAACCGGCATATCTTGCCGGTCCGGCACAAGCCGATCCAAGTGCCTGCAAATATCTGCAAAACCGGCACGAGCGTGGCAGGTCGTCGATTGCGAATAACCGGCACGACGATAACTCAGGCGGAGCCCGACGTAGGCGGAATTGCTCTGGAAGAACGGCCGGCTGGCAGAATGCCCTGCTGTTTTTCCTGGGGGCAGGCGCCGTTCCGCTTGGAGGCGCGAGTGGGCTCGTCCAACATGCGTTGAGGCCGGATCCAACGCAATCGGCAAGGTACTGGACGTTGCGAGTTCATGGATGAATAAGAGACAACGACTCACCAAGGCGCTCCGACTCGGGGCAAGATCGTATCTGACCGTCCTGCTAGGAGGATGGCTAATGACGGGCGCCGGCTGCGGAATTCCCTGCTTGCGCTGCCCACAATCGGGGCCCGCGACACCCGAGCATTACAACTGGAACAACGGCGTTCCTTTTGCCTACCCAGTGCCCGAGCGCCCCGAGCGGCTTGTGCCGCCGGAACCGATCGATCCTCCCGCGGAGAGCGAAGCCGCCGGGGGCGGTGAAGTTGAGGCCGTGAGCTACGACGAAGTCGGGCAAGCCGGTGAGACGGCTGGGCCTGCCGGCAACGCGGCGTCCTCCGCGCAAGCCGAACTGGCAAATGGCGGGTCGCCCGTGTTGCCGCAGCCTGTCCATGTCGCCAACGTGGCGCCGTTGGAGAACTCGGCCCAACTGCCGAAGGCTGTCTTCTTTGAAGATCCGTACCTGATCGGATTGATTGACCAGGCTTTGGTGGGCAACCAGGAGCTGAGAATCCTGGCCGAGGAAATTCGCATCGCCAACAACGAAGTCTACGCTCGCAGCGGTGAGTACCGTCCGTTCGCCACACTTGGCGCGGGCGCCGGTCTGGAAAAGTCGGGGCGACACACGCGTGCGGGCGCGGTCGAGGACCAGTTGCTGGTCGCGCCGGGCCGAGCCTTTCCCGATCCGCTGCCGGACTTCCTCGCCGCCACCAGCGTCTCATGGGAGTTGGACATTTGGAAGAAGTTGCGAAACGCCCAGAGTGCCGCCGCGATGCGATTCTTGGGCACTCGTGAGGGGCGAAACTACGTCGTCACGCGACTCGTGGCGGAGATCGCCGAGAGCTATTACGAGCTGTTGGCGCTCGACAATCGGATCGCCACGCTGGACAAGACGATCGCCATTCAGTCGCTGAGCCTGAAGATGGCGGAGGGAAAAAAGGAGGCGGGCCAAGGGACGGAGCTGGCCGTGCAGCGATTTCGGGCCGAGGTTCGCAAGAATGAAGCGGAGCGGTCGATCATCCAACAGGAAATCGTGGAAGTGGAGAACCGCATCAACTTCCTCCTCGGTCGCTACCCACAGCCTGTCGAGCGAACTGCGGTGGAGTACATCGACCTCAGCCTCGGCGCGCTCAGCGCAGGGGTGCCCTCGCAGCTGTTGCAGAACCGGTCCGACATCCGCCAAGCGGAGCGGGAGGTGGCGGCGGCGGGCCTCGATGTGCGAGTCGCTCGCGCGAGGTTCTATCCCTCGCTCACACTGACAGGCGGGCTGGGTTGGAATGCCTTCAGTACCGGCTATCTGTTTCGCACTCCCGAGTCGCTGATTTACAGCGTCGCCGGCGACCTGGTGGGTCCGCTAATCAACAAACGCGCCATCCAAGCCGCCTATCAGACTGCGAACGCCGTGCAACTGCAGAGCATCTACAACTATCAACAGACGGTGCTGACCGCGCACATCGAAGTCGTCAATTACATCTCCAAGGTGGAGAATTACCGACACAGCATCGAAGTCAAGAAACAGCAGCTCGCGTCGCTTGAGGCGTCGGTTGACAGTGCCTTAAAGCTGTTCCAAAGCGGCGAGGCGGAATACGTCGAAGTGTTGCTCGCCCAACGCGAGCGGATGGAGGCGAAAATGCTGCTGATCGAGATCAAGCGAGAGCAGCTGTCGGCCATCGTCAACGCCTATCAGGCGCTGGGCGGCGGCGGATTCTAAATGGCGTTGAAAACACCGATCCGCCAATCGGCGCAGCACCATTCGGCAGAGAGGAAAACGGCAGAAGAAAGTGGCGCCGATTGTCAGCGTGGTGTTCTCCACCGCTGGCGAACGGTTGGAGTTCGGTCAGCGAGGCCCCGCCTTCCGCTTTGGCTTGGCTTTGAATTTGCCCTTGGGAGCGCCGAACCGCCCGCCCGAGTAGGGGCCGCCGTGACCGGGCTTGCGATCGCGTTGAGGGCGTCGCTCCTGTCGCGGTGCGCGAGTGATCTGCAGCGGGCGACTGCCGATCGAAAGCGAGCCGATGACGTGCAACATGTCGGGCGTGAGATCCGCCGGCAAATCGACGGTGCTGTAATTGTCCTCAATCGAAATTCGACCGATTTCGTCGCGATCCAGCCCCCCCTCGTTGACCAGCAGGCCGACCAGGTGCTTGGGCTGGACTCGATTGCGGTGCCCGACCTCGACGCGATAGGTAGTTAGTCCTTCGTCGCGCTGCCGTCGCGTGCGAACCTTGTCGCCACGGCCGGTCTCGTGGTCGCGTTTGCGCTTCGATCCCTTCCGCCAGTCGTCCCGCTCGATGAACTTGGTGTTCTGCAACTCTTTGCGGACGAGCAGCGGCGTTTCGCCGTTGGCCATTGTCGCCAAGCACGCGGCGATCTGCTCGATCGACGCCTCGGGATGCTGGCGTTGGAATTGCTCGACGATCGACTGGTAGACTTCCAACTCGGGGTTGGCCAGCGCTTCGGCCATCCGCAAATGGAATTGCTCGACGCGCCGCTTGTTGACCGAGCGATTGCTGGGCGGCTCCATCGCCGAGATGGTTTGGCGCGTAGCCTGCTCCAGCCGCTGCAGCACGTGACGCTCATGAGGCTCAAGGAACAACACGGCCTCGCCCGTCCGACCGGCGCGCCCCGTCCGGCCGATGCGATGCACATAGGCCTCGGCGTCGTTGGGTGGATCGTAGTTAATCACGTGGCTGACGCGTTGGACGTCCAAGCCGCGCGCGGCCACGTCCGTGGCGACGATAATGTCAATCTTGCCGGCGCGGAGACTGCTGACGATCCGCTCGCGAAGCTTCTGCGGCATATCGCCATTGAGCGCGCGGGCCGAGAAGCCCTCGGCCGTCAGCCGTTCGGCCAGCGGCTCAGTAGTGTCTCGTTTCTTGCAGAAGACGAGCACGCCGTCCGTCGACTCCGACCCCAGGAGCCGGACCAACATCTCGTCCTTCTGGCTGGAGGTGACAACGGCGTAACGCTGATGAACGGTGTCGGCGGTGGCCGTCTTCTGGGCAATGGTGATTTGCGCCGGATTATTCAGGTGCTGCTCGGCGATTCGGCGAATCGGCTCGGGCATGGTCGCCGAAAACAAAGCGGTCTGACGAGTTGGCGGCGTTTGCTCGAGGATCCACTTCACGTCGTCGACGAATCCCATTCGCAACATTTCGTCGGCTTCGTCCAGCACCAGCGAGCGGAGGTGATTCAGCCGCAAGGTGCCGCGCCGCATGTGGTCCATCACCCGGCCGGGGGTGCCCACGACGACGTGCACTCCCTTGTTCAGGGCGCGGAGCTGGATGTCATAACTCTGGCCGCCGTAGATCGCCGCGACGCGAAGTCCCGGCATGCCGACCGCGTACTTCTGAAACGACTTGGCCACCTGGATGGCCAACTCGCGAGTCGGCGTCAACACGATCGCTTGCGTGCGCTTGTCGAACAAATCGAGGTGCTGGAGGACGGGCAGCGCAAAAGCGCCGGTCTTGCCGGTGCCCGTCTGCGCCTGGCCAAGCACATCTCGGCCCTCGAGCAGCAGCGGAATCGTACGCGCCTGAATCGGGGTCGGCGTGACGTAGCCGGACTGCTGAACCGCCTCGGTCAAGGCGTCGTCGAGTCCTAGCAAGCTGAACGGGTTTTCAAGCGTGTTGTCGGTTGACAAAACTTCGTCTTCTGCGGCAAGAGCCGGGAGTTGAGTAGCGATGGGTCTAACTTCAATCAGAGTGGAAACAGAGGTAAGCAGCGACATGGCCACCGGCCATTTTTCTTCAGCCCGCCGAGATCGGTGAGTGCGGGAGAATGGGCCTACGGAGCAGAATGCCCCGTTCCTGTCGCCTCCGGCGGAGCGCATCCGAGCCACCGACGTGTTGTTGAAGCTAAACCAAGCGGGGCGAATGCGATAGGGCAAATGGGAAAATAGGCCCCGAATCGCTGGACTCTGTAGGGACAAATCCGGGCCCCTGTTGGTTCGACCGGAAAAACCGCTCCGATCGCTCCTGGCTCGGCGTCGGGGACCTTGCCGCGGCCCCGTGGCCGCCGCGTGCGGACTGCGCAACCCCTCGCGCTGGCCGAGGCACGTCTCGCGCGTAGCATGGGCGCCCTTGCCCGTGCAGCACTGCGCAGCCCCAATGTGCCGGCCGAGGCACGTCTCGCGCGTAGCATGGGCGTCCTCGCCCGTGCAGCACTGCGCAACCCCAATGTGTCGGCCGAGGCACGTCTCGCGCGTAGCATGGGCGCCCTC
>JAGQPF010000579.1 GCA_020426845.1 Planctomycetales bacterium | reverse complement strand
GTCGTGTACGATGATGACCATTCGTTCTCGTCTCACCGGATTGACCTCGCGCGGCGGCTTGTGGATTGGCAACGAGAGCAGTGTTGGAGATAGGTGCCGCCCCGCCTCGGATTCACCCCTGCTGGCCAACAGCACGACTGCATTTTCGTGCCTGGTCCGGCCGGCAATTCGTCAGAGTAACTCGACTGAGGCACATGGCTGGAATGGTTGTCCTGTCAATTTCTGGAGTTCATTCTGAACTCCATCGCTTCCTGAAATTGCGCGGCCACTCGCTTGTGGAGGCCGGCTCCGCAGCGTTGGGCCTTGGCGGAGAAGACGCAAGGGCGTTTCTGGGAATGCTCCGCGCGCGAGACGTGCCTATCGTCGGAATGGAAATCTGGCGAAAAATTGGTCATCGCTATAGGTTGGATGGTCGTGAGGTTTGGTACCCCATTCACAAGGAGCCGCAGCTCGTGTATCTCGATGCGCTGGACTATCTGAGCAGCATCAAGCCACGCCAGGATGACGTCTTTACTATTCAGCTCGGCTAGATTCTCGCCGTACGGTAAAACCATTCCGACTGCTTGCGCAGCAGCACAATTTCAGACGGTGCACCGCAAATGCCGCAAGGCCTTGTTCCACTGAGTTCCTGGATTGCGGAAACACTCCGAATCCTCGTAAAAGCTCTGCTATTGGCGGGTCTGGTGTCGATTGCGTGTTTGATTCTGTCCGCTGCGTTTGGTGCATCCCGAATACTTCTCGTGATTCCTGCCATTGTTTTCGCGCTCGCGTTCTTCGCTGCGCCAATGGCATCTTCATTGCTTCGGGCCCGAAGAGCCTACCGAGTCTTCTCCCTTCCTGCCGCCACACTGTCTCTGTATTGCTTTGTCTGGGGCGCGGCTATTGGGGGGCTGTTCGTTGGTGCTTTGCGAATCTCGCAAGGCATGCCCGTATCTCTTTCGAATTGTGCAGTGTCAATGTGGCTGGCGGGCATTTTCTGCGCGGCGACGAGCTTTATTCCCCCTGTTTTCCAGAGGGGCAAGGGTTCAATCGTTCGTTCAGACCGACCCCGCGAGCGGCGCGGTTGAACTCGGGTGCAAAGCCGCAATGAGTGACTCTCCAACTGATTTGGTTTGCCAGCTTCTGGACTGCTCGCGACCGCTCAGCGCGGTCCTCGTCGAGCTTTCGAAATTCGGATGGGATTGCGACAAGCCCTTGGCTTCACTGACCGTGGGTCATGTTTCGGCAATGCTTTCCCGCTACCTGCTCGGGGATGATTCCACGGAGCAGGTGGAACAGTGGGCCAACGCGGTAGAACTGCGAGACGATGTGTCAGTCGATCTGGAGTCAGTCGTGGGCGCAACGCTTCATGAGCTGGCCAACCCCGCCCTCGCTTGTCCACTTACACCCGAACGGGCCAGTACCTTGCTCCGGCGCGTGGTAACTTCGGTCTAACCATCCGGATTTGCGTATGAATACTCCATGCCCGCACGGCTCATTTCTGTCGTTCAAATGCAACGTCAAAGCCAATGCAGTGCTCGAGGCACAGCGGTGCGTCTACGTCGGGGGATGAGTGACCTTGCCTGGTACAACAGGTCGCCCCAACCGCGGCCTCAAATGGACACTTCCGCCTCCAATGCTTTTTGGCTAGACCTGGGCCGCGCCTGATGCTGGGCATTCGCCGCCGACTGAAATGTTCGATTCTGGTTGCGATGCTCCTGGCGAGCTGCGCTTCGTATCCGGCAATGAACTCGCTGGAAGCCGCCGTTGCTGTTGCCGTCAAAGAGCGATTTGGGCTTCATGAGCAACCTATTTTCATTTCTGATCCCAAATCGTGCAGGCCAGCTGCTCTTCAGTCCGAAGCTACGATCGAGGTCGCGGAACTTGAGGCGCTTGATGCGCCTCAACGCTTCAAGTCTGGTGTGTTC
>JAGQPF010000578.1 GCA_020426845.1 Planctomycetales bacterium | reverse complement strand
CGGCCCTGTTCTATCTCGTTGCCGGTGATCGCACGCAGGCCGAATTGCTCTACCGCGATGTGTTGCAGCAAACGCCCAAGGATCTGGTCGCCTTGAACAATTTGGCCACCCTGCTCGGCAACACGCCCGACACGGTGGATGAGGCGGAACGCCACGTCAATGTGGCAATTGAGTCTCACGGCCAATTGTCGGATCTGCTGGATACGAAAGCGATGATTCGGCTCCGTCAGGGTGATTTTGGCGGCGCGGTTGAGCTGCTGCAGCAAGCTACGGACTTGTCGCTGTTCCCGAACCCGTTGCATGAGTTCCATCTGGCTGCGGCGTTGTTGCGATTCGGGCAACTCGAGAAAGCTAAGGAGCGGTTTGCGTTCGCGACGAAAAACGGTCTTCGGCAGCAATTGCTGACCAGCGGCGATAAACAACTGCTTGGCGAAGTGGAAGCCACGTTGGCGCCTTAGCCTGACTCCATCCAAGTCCGTTAGACACAATCCATGATCAAGCCCATCGTACTCGGCGCGCTCGCGCTCACGTTCACCGTCGCCGGGGCCATTGTCCATGGTCAAGTGCGCCATCGTTGGGGTTTGAACGAAGAATTGCAGCGCCGGATGGCCGCTTTGGCGGGTATTCCCAGCCAAATCGGCGTATGGGAGATCAAAGGGAACGATCAGGAACTGGACCCGGCAGTGAAAACGCTGCTGGAGTGCGACGATGGCTACCTGCGACGCACGTACGCCAATCGCGAGACCGGCGCGGTGGTCGAGGTGTTCCTGGTTGTCGGACCCGCCGGTCCCATTGCGGTGCATACTCCCGCCGTCTGCTATCGCGCCGGCGCCTTCCGTGTGGGGGAACAGACGGAGTTGTTTGTTGGCGACCACGCGATCAATCTGCTCAGCATGGCCAAGCCGGACGTGACCAAGTACCGAATGCATGTGGCCTATGCCTGGCGGCATGGGGAAACGTGGGAAGTTTCGGACAGCCCCCGCTTTCGGTTTGCCTTCCATCCCTACCTCTACAAGATCCAGACGGCCGCCCAGGGCGTCGTGCTGCCTGACGGCAGCGAGGATCACTCCGTGACCCAATCCTTCCTCGAAGCCTTCCTGCCTGAACTGGAACGCACTGCGTTCACCACGAAATGAGGAGCCCCTCTGTGATTAAGAAGATTCCGCCGCGAATCGATTGCCCCACCGAGAGCGAACTGCGCGCATTGATCGGGCCGCCGAGCATTGATCTCAATGTGGCGCCAGTCTTTCGCTGGAAGCACGTCCCCGAACGCGCGTTCGCGGCCCTGCTGCTTATCCCCGCGCTGCCCGTGATCGCCGTCGCGATGCTTGGCATCGTGATCACGTCACCCGGCTGGCCGATTTTCTGCCAGTTGCGCGTGGGGCGAGATTGTCGCTACTTCCGAATTTACAAGCTGCGAACGATGCGTCCCAACGCGGAGGCAGCGACAGGCCCGGTGTTTTGCAACAAGGGCGACGCTCGAACCACTTGGCTCGGCAAGTATCTGCGGAAACTGCACATTGACGAGCTGCCGCAGCTGATCAACGTCGTCAAAGGCGAGATGTCCATGGTGGGGCCGCGTCCGGAACGACCGGAGTTCATCGCGGTGCTTGCCAAAGGCATTCCCTTTTACGCCAACCGGCTGACCGTTTTGCCCGGCATCACGGGGTTGGCTGCGATCAATCTGCCGCCCGACACCGGGTTGGAGAGCGCCAAACGCAAGCAGATCCTCGATGAAGAGTACATCGAGAGCGCGACGTGGTGGCTGGACATTCGCATGATCGCCTGCACCGCGCTGCGTCTGGTCGGGCTAAGCGGTGAAAAGACGGTCGCTATCACTGGCGTTGGGCGGACCGTGCCCGGCGCCTCCGAGCAAGTCGAGTCACCTACGTCGGTGCTGGATGTGGCCGCTCAGGTCGATGAGACCTCTGCAGTTGTTGTCGCGCCGAAGGAGACGCAATCGCAACTCGAGCATAAAGAGACGCGTCGCGAGCGGAAGCAGCATGCAAGGCGTTGAGGCCGAACTCGCGACGGTGGCCGGCAAGATGAGCGTGGAGCTTGTGCAGCCGCGCGAGTTGCCGAGCCGGATTGATCAGTTGCAGGCGAAGTCTTGCTCCGTGGCGATGACCAACGGACTCGACACTGCGGCGCTTCAGGGGCATCCCTCCTTGGATCTCCGCTGGCTGTCGGTGCTTCAGGAAGGCCTGGGCCACGTTCCGTACTGTATTGTTGCCGATGACCCAACGAGCGGCGCAGGGGGGCTCCTGCCGTTATTGTTGGTCCGCAGCCGACTGTTTGGGCGTTTTTTAATCGGCCACTCGTTCCTCAGCACCGGCGGAGTGCGGGCAGACAATGCGGTGGCCGCTCAAGCGTTGATCGACCGCGCCATCGAATTGGCCGACGAGTGTGACGTGGACTACCTCGAGCTGCGGCACGAGCACGAGATTTGCCATCCACGCTTGACCCATACCTCGCAAAGTAAAGTTCACTGTCGCATCGGGTTGCCCGAGCAGCCTGCGGATGTGCTTGCTCGACTCAAGTCGAAAGTGCGCAGCCAGGTCCGCCGTGGCATTGAGAATAATTTTGAGGTTGCTTGGGGGCGCCAGGATCGCCTGGCGGATTTCTACAAAGTGTTCGCCGAGAACATGCGCGACCTCGGCACGCCCGTATTTGGCCGAAGGTTGTTCGCGGCCGCATTGCGACACCTCGATCAAGCCGAGTTAGTGACGGTCAGTCATCGGCAAAAGCCGATTGCCGCGGCCATGCTGGTGCATGGGGAGCGGGTTACCGAAGTTCCCTGCGCCAGTTCGCTGCGCCAATACAACTCACTGAACGTCAACATGTTCATGT
>JAGQPF010000577.1 GCA_020426845.1 Planctomycetales bacterium | reverse complement strand
GTGCAAGAAACGGAATTCGGGTGTGACTTAGCAATATCCAACGCCCTCTGCCCCTGACGTGGCCCATGCCGACCAGTCCTCCCGAAACGCGAGCCAGCTTGATACTGCGTCTGAAAGACGCGGCGGACGTGGCGGCTTGGGACGATCTGTTGGCGATCTATGGGCCGCTGGTGTTTCGGATGGCTCAGCGGCAGGGACTGCAGGCGGCCGATGCCGACGACGTGGTGCAGGAAGTTTTCACGACGGTCGCGGCGTCGATAGCCCGTTGGACCGAGCAGCCACGGCGAGGCCGCTTTAGTGGCTGGCTGGCGGCAATCGCTCGCAACATCGCCATCAATGTGTTGACGCGCCGGCCACGTGGCGGAGCGGGGATCGGCGGCGACATTGCGTTGGAGGCGTTGGCGGAACTGCCCGCCTCGGCGGCGCCGCTGTCCAGCGAATTTGACCTGGAGTACCAACGCGAGGTCTATCGCTGGGCCGCCAGGCTCGTTCGCGAATCCGTTGCCCAAACGACCTGGAACGCGTTCCATTTGACCCATGTCGAGGGTGTGGCAATCGCCGACGCGGCGCAGCAATTGGGCATGACCATCGGCAATGTTTATATCGCTCGATGTCGCGTCATGAACCGGTTGCGGGAGCTCGCTCGACGTTACGAAGTCACCGAGTGAAAACTGGATTAACGGTTCTCACGTTCCGCCAAGTTGGACAGCACCATGAACAACAAGTTGAATTGTTCCGACGAGCGGCTGTGGAGCCTGCTTCAGTTGGACGACGACAGTGATGAATTTCGGCAGTTGGCGACACACGTGGAAAACTGTACCCGGTGCCAATCGCGGCTGGAAGAGCTTGCTGCCGAACCGAAGGAGTGGAGCGTCGTGAGAGACAGCCTTCATTGCGGCTCGGACATCGAGTTGCCGGACGACGAGGCCGAAAGGCGTCCTTGGCGCCATCCCCGCTCCATGCAGTCTGCAGCCTGGACCGAGTCGATGGCTCGCCAGCTCTTGTCGCCGCCAACGCATCCCGAAATGCTCGGGCGGATCGGCCGTTATGAAGTTGAGCGGCTGATCGGCTCCGGCGGCATGGGTGTGGTCTTCAAGGCGTTTGACACGGAACTCAACCGTCCCGTCGCCGTGAAGGCGCTGGCGCCGCATCTGGCGGGCAGCGGCGCCGCGCGGAATCGGTTTGCTCGCGAAGCTCGCGCGGCGGCGGCGGTCGTGCATGACCATGTGGTGGCGATTCACAACGTTGAATCGGAAGGCGCCTCGCCGTTTCTCGTAATGCCGTACGTCGCCGGTGAGTCCTTGCAGCAGCGGATTGATCGAGAGGGCTCTCTCGAACTGTGCGAGATCCTTCGCATTGTCAAACAGACGGCGGCGGGGTTGGCCGCTGCGCACGCTCAGGGTTTGGTGCATCGCGACGTGAAGCCGTCGAACATCCTGCTGGAACAGGGCGTCGAGCGCGCACTGCTCACCGACTTCGGGCTGGCCCGCGCCAGCGACGATGCCAGTCTGACTCATACCGGGTACCATCCCGGCACGCCACAGTACATGTCTCCCGAACAGGCGCGTGGCGAGGCCGTTGACGCTCGCAGCGACCTGTTTAGTCTCGGCAGTGTCGTCTACGCACTGTGCACGGGCCGTCCGCCGTTCCGCGCCGAAACCAGCTACGGCATTCTCCGCCGCATCACCGACAATCAACCCCGGCCGATTCGCGAAGTCAACGCGGCGATTCCCGATTGGCTCGAGGCCATTGTGGAGAAACTGCTGGCCAAGAACCCGGCCGAGCGTTTTCAGTCTGCCGAAGAGTTGGCAGAGCTGTTGGAACAGTGTCTCGCCCACGTTCAGCAACCGACGTCCGTCGGCTTGCCTGCCGAGTGCAAGGCTATGGTCGCGAATGCTCACCGCCATTCGAAGGAGGCATCTCCTTGGCGAGCGATTCGAACATGGAGCACTCGTTTTGCGTTGCATCGGCAGCCGCGACGCGCTTGGTCGGCGCCGCTGCTCCTCCTCGCAGTGAGCGGCATCACCATCGCTATATTGGCGGCCCAACCCGAGTTCTGGCGCCTGCGGCAAGAGACACCGACAAGCGAGTCGGCGCCCACGAGCCCGCCGCAAGGCGCCGCGCCCGCACCTTCCGCAGTCGCACCATCCGCCGCAACATCGTTGTGGGACGCCACTGCCGTCGAGATCGATTCTTATCGAGACACGCTCGCGCCGTTCGAGACACGTTCGCAGCAGCTTTGGGACGACCCCCCCCCGTTTGGACAGGAGTAACCATGACGACGCTCGGATACTTTCGCGCCTTGATTCCACGCCGATGTGCCACAACCATCCTGCTAGCGGCGTCGCTCAGCGCGTTGCTCAGCGGATTGCCGGTCCGCAACTCGCTGGCCCAGGAAGCTGACACCGTCGCGCCCGTCGAAGAGCCAACGGCAGACGTAGCCGACGCCCCGGCAAGCAAGGTAGTTGATCCCGCCAAGACGGAGAACTCCCCGGGCATCGCGAAGTTCCCGCTGAAGCACGCGTCCGTGGATGAGGTCCAAGAGATTCTGGACTTCTTCTTGAAGCGTCACGCAAGACCGCTGCGCGTTGTGGCAGACAAACGGACGAAATCCGTCTTCGTCACCGGTGATGCCGCACTCATCCGTGAAGCTCGAGAACTCATTGAGATTCTAGACAAGAAAACCATGGGCAACAGGCGTGTCCATGATGGTTACAGGGCGCACGCCCCCGGGGTGCCCCAG